>CAYFQV010000212.1:0-2279 GCA_964345195.1 uncultured Spirochaetaceae bacterium | reverse complement strand
AAACAACGAGGAGCCATCAATGGCACGAAGCTACCCACCGATCAACCCGAGCTTTCCGCACATGCTACACGGCGCGGACTACAACCCAGATCAGTGGCCGGAGGAAGTCCGGCACGAAGACATGGGTCTCATGCGCCTGGCGCACACAAACGTAATGGCCCTGGGCATCTTCGCCTGGGCCCGATTGGAGCCCGAGGAGGGCCGCTTCGACTTCGACTGGATGGATCAGGTCATGGACATGATCTACGACAACGGCGGCCGGGTGATTCTGGCGACGCCGAGCGGCGCGCGCCCCGCGTGGATGTCACAGAAGTATCCGGAAGTGCTGCGCGTGCGTCCTGACCGGGGGCGCAACCTTCACGGAGTTCGACACAACCACTGCATGAGCTCTCCGGTCTACCGGGAGAAGACGCGGATCATGAACGGCAAGCTCGCCGAGCGCTACAAGGACCACCCCGGGCTTCTCATGTGGCACGTGTCGAACGAGTACGGCGGGGAGTGTCACTGTGAGCTCTGCCGAGCCGGCTTCATCGACTGGCTCAAGGAGCGCTACGGCAGTTTGGACGCGTTGAACCACGCCTGGTGGACCGCGTTCTGGAGTCACACCTATAGTGATTGGTCCCAGATCGAGCCGCCGAGCCCCATCGGCGAGTCGAGCCTCCACGGGCTGAACGTGGATTGGAAACGATACGTCACCGACCGGACCATTGACTTCATGAAGAGCGAGATCGCGCCGCTTCGTGAGCATACACCGGATGTGCCGGTGACTACGAACTTCATGGGCACCTATCCCGGCCTCAATTACTGGAAGTTCGCACCTCACCTGGATGTGATCTCCTGGGACAGCTACCCCTTCTGGCATCAGGGAGATGATGTTCGCCGCGGCTCGGATGTCTCGTTCATCCATGACATCATGCGCTCTCTGAAGGGGGGCAAGCCCTTCATGCTCATGGAGAGTGTGCCCAGTGCAACCAACTGGGGGCCCGTGGCCAAGCGCAAGCGGCCGGGCATGCATCTGCTCTCGTCCCTGCAGGCCGTGGCGCACGGCTCGGACACTGTGCAGTACTTCCAATGGCGCAAGAGCCGCGGCTCCTTCGAGAAGTTCCACGGCGCGGTAGTCGACCATGTCGGCCATGAGCACACTCGCGTCTTCCGGGACGTTTCCGAGGTTGGCGAGGTCTTGGAAGGGCTCGACGACCTTGTCGGTACCACCGTGGAACCCGAGGTGGCCCTCATTTACGACTGGGAGAACAAGTGGGCTTTAGACGATGCCAAAGGACCGCGCTCCGGCGATAAGGGCTATAGAGAGTTGTGTTTTCGCCACTACCACGCCTTCCGGCAAGCCGGCATCCCGGTTGATGTCATTGACATGGATCAGGATCTTTCCCGCTACCGTTTCGTTATTGCGCCCATGCTCTACATGATTCGGCCCGGCGTAGATGAGCGCTTAGCCGCCTTCGTTGCCGGCGGCGGAACCCTGGTTGCGACCTTTTGGACGGGCATTGTAAATGAGACCGACCTTGCCTTCCTGGGCGGGTTTCCCGGCGGGGCGCTCCGGAAGGCACTCGGCATCTGGGCTGAAGAGATCGACGCCCTCTACCCGGAGGATCAAAACAGCCTGGTCCCTGAGCCGGGCAATCCCCTGGGTCTCAGCGCTTCCTACGAGGTCCGCAACTACTGCGAGCTCGTGCACGCCGAGACTGCGGAAGTACTCGGCACCTATGGAAGCGACTTCTACGCCGGCCGCCCCGCCCTCACCCGCAACGCCCACGGAAGCGGCACGGCCTACACCATTTCCGCGGATGCCGACGACGCCTTCCTCCGGGATTTTTATCGGGCATTGCAAGACGAAACCGGCCTCGATCGCGCCCTCAACACGGAGCTTCCTGAAGGTGTCACCGCACAGCTGCGAAGCGACGGAACTTCCGACTACGTGTTCATTTTGAACTTCACTGCCGAGGGTGCCACCGTCGACCTTGGAAAGACGCGGTACCGAGACCTGCGCAGTGGTGCAGAGGTCGGCGGAATGCTCGCCCTTGAAGGCTACGGCGTCCGGATCCTTCGCCGGGAGGCGCAGTACCGCCTGCGCTGATGGAGGCTTAGAGCAGGCCGGTGAGGACTCCGACATTGTTGTCCCGGCCGTGGCCGCGGGCAACGGCGAGGGTAATGGGGTCATGCCGGCGCGGGGATTCGCCCTCGTACCATTCCGGCATGTCGCTTCGGGTTCCCACGAGGCCGGGGCTGCTCCCCGGTCGCGGGTCTCCGGCGCCTCGCCGACG
>CAYFQV010000211.1:0-5196 GCA_964345195.1 uncultured Spirochaetaceae bacterium | reverse complement strand
GGACAAAAGGGAGCGCCGGTTTTAGGCTGGGCCTCTGTTCGATGAACGAGTGCGCATGTAGTCATCCCTGCCAGCAGTACATCGCATAACTTCGTACCGCCGGTTAGAATACCAGCGGAGAAGGAGTTTTCATGCGCAAGACCCGATTCAGTGAGGCACAGATTATCGGGGTGCTGAACGAGGTGGAGTCCGGCAAGTCGGTAAAAGACGTGTGCCGCGAGCATGGTATCAGCGATGCCACGTTCTACAACTGGCGAGCGAAGTACGGTGGTATGGAGCTCTCTCAGGTCAAACGCCTCAAGGAGCTTGAAGAGGAGAACCGCCAGCTCAAACACATGTATGCAGAGCTCAGCCTCGACCACCGAATCCTGAAGGATATCGTCGAAAAAAAACTCTGAGGCCAGCCGAGAAGCGGACACTGGTTCAATACGCCGTCAGCGAACACGGAGCAAGCGTAGTTCGTGGGTGCCGGCTCGTTGACATCAGCCGCTCAAGCTACGCGTATCAGCCTGATACCGAGCGGGATCGGGCAGTGCGCGAAGCACTCCTCGCGCTGGCCGAGAAACATCCACGATAGGGATTCCGTCTCATGTTCGACTCATTGCGCCGTAGGGGCCACATATGGAACCACAAGCGCGTACACCGCCTCTACGTAGCTCTGGGGCTGAATCTGCGCCGGAAGGCCAAGCGGCGGCTCCCGACGCGCTCACCGCAGCCTCTTGCGCTACCCGATGAGGCCAACCAGTCGTGGTCGATGGACTTCATGAGTGACGCGCTCGACAACGGGCATCGCTTCAGGACCTTCAACGTCATCGATGACTACAACCGCCAAGCACTGGCGATCGAGATCGATCTGAGCCTCCCCGCCGCACGGGTAACCCGCGTTCTTGACCAACTCGTTGAACAACGCGGCCACCCAAAGCAGTTACGCAGCGACAACGGGCCTGAGTTTATCAGCGTGAAGCTCGCCGAGTGGGCTGAGTCCCATGGCGTCCACCTGGAGTTCATCAAGCCGGGCAAACCGACCCAGAACTCATACGTGGAACGATTCAACCGAACCTATCGAGAGGAGATCCTCGACGCCTACATCTTTCGCAGCTTGGACGAGGTCAGAGAACTGACACGGACATGGATAGATGAATACAATGGGGAGCGCCCCCATGTGGCTCTCGGCAGGGTAGCCCCGCTGGACTACCGACGAGCCACAACCCGGGAAGGTTCTAAGTTATCGCCTGTACCAAAAGCGGGATGACTACACTCCAGGGAAGTGAGTGCTGGAAGAATCTCCGTTACCAAAATTCCTGCAAGGGTGGTACAGTAGGGGACATAATGGAGTTGCCGTATACACTCTGGCAAGGGTGGAACGAAAACTGGAACCGCGTACTTACAATCGCTAAGAGACGGAACTGGGACTACAATGATCTCCTGATTCATCCGCCGGCGAGTATCCACACACTCGAACAGGTAGAGTGGGAACTTGGCGTCACGTTGCCGGAGGATTTTCGGTTCGTCGTGACTCACTTCGCCTCGCGCGTATCCTTCTCCTACTTCATAGAAGACAAGGCGCCAACAGACTGGCTTCGCAAGTACTTCTATGGAGGAGCCCAGGACCTTTGGTGGCTCGAAGCAATGCCCGAGCTCAGGAAATTGTTCCTCCCGGACTACGAGTACGAGTCCATTCTTCCGAATTCAGCAGCGTCAAAGCAGTATCCTTTTATGTACTCTATGGGTGACTACATCGTGCTCAGAATCAAGAACGCGGATACTGCCACGCCTGTCTATTGCGTCGGTCAGGACCATGGCGACCGCCTCTATAACTCCCCACGAAAACTGGCCGACAGCTTCACTGAGTTCATGACGGTTTGGTCGGAGCTCGGATGTCCGCGGCCGGGCTGCTACACATTAGATGCCTTTCGCGACGACACGGGAGTGCTCACATCCGACCGAACCTTGCATGCGGAGTGGTTCGACTGGCTCGACAGCCTCGCAGACCGCTCGAGATGAGCAAAGGCCTGCGAGGGGAGATCCGTACGCATGACCGGCATTGAGCGCGAGTACGATGAACTGAACTGTGTCGTTCTCGGACACGTTCACGAGGCCCGCGACGGAACGGGAGCACAGATAGGCATACTCGAGACACCTAAACAGCCGGAGGTCCTTTTCGTTCGATTCATAAGCCTCCCGCGACTGCAAATCCCCGGCAAGGCCGACACGTTGATCGCTGAACAGGTTCTGCAATACTGCCGAAATAGCCGCGTGAAGCATGTCATCTTCGACCTCCGTCGACTCTTCACGGAATACCAACTTGGAAGGGATTCTGGTGTCGACATGCAACTCTTCCGATCCGCGTCTTTGGTGTTCAGTATTTGCAAGAAGTTTCACTGCGGCTGGCCGCAGAGCTACCTTATCCATGCCAATACGACCATTCAGAAGTCGGTAGAGCAGTGGTTCCACCGTGACTCCGGACTGGATCTCGCCGCACCTGTCTTCAGCATTCGGACGGCAATCAAGGTGATAGAGCAGAACTCTCACTGTACAACACTCGAACTTCATTCGGGTTTCCCGGCGCAGATCCGCTACCATCGTTATGCCACCTATCCACGTGTGCCGGGACTGCTCTGCGTTTCGTACTCTCATGAGGTTCTGAACGAGAACTTCTTCGTTACACTTGATCAGCTTCTAATCCGGTTCCCGGGAACACGCGCGCTGCTGGTCGACGCGAATCTCGAGTTCGACCTCGAGTTCCACAAGCAACTTAAACACTGGGAGACAGATCACGGGGTAGGACTCTGCTTCGAAAAATTTGGGCACCTCGGGAAGGGGTTCAGAGACCGCATTCGCTACCGAGTGAACACGGACGAGTTGAAAGCGTCGGCGACGATTGCGATGAGCCGACTATTCTCACCATACGACACGCTGCAGCTGACCTTGGGGGCTGGCTCCGAGGCGATTACCGCCGTGCTCGAGGATATGGAAAATGTCGACGCTTTGATACGAAGCCTGACCTACCGCAGCGAGCACGACATCACCGGCGCGAGGTTTCTGATTAAAGACCACACGGTGATGAACGATCGCACAGGTGAAACGGTTCATACACTCCCGACTGAGTACTCGAAGACACTGCGCGTACCGTTGCGATTCGCGACAGAGCGCTCCCACCTACGGCTCGAACGGCCCGATGATGAAGGCGATGCGTGCCGACCGATATCCCGCGCGCTCTACCGGGATCTCGTGCAGGTGCTCCAGTTCTTCGAGAAGATGCTGAAAACTCTGCCGAACGAGAAGATAGAGCGGTTCAAGGCATCCGAGGCATTCAACAGCTATGTGTTCGTATTGAACGCTCTCGGAATCATAAACGAACGCTGGGCCAGAAAACTCCCCGAGGGTGATCCGTTGTGGGTCAGCCCAACGCTGGCCGGCGCGCTGCAGCAAATGGTCGCTGCGCTGCCGTACTACATAGACTCACTCGACAATGACAGCCGACAGACATTCGAGTTCTCAGAGATCGCCGCGCTCTGGCGGACCATTACCAAAGACGTGACATCTTGGAAGTGAAGACAACGTGTTCGAGCAGAGGTGATGGCGCCCCCAGTTCAAGCCGGTCGTTACGTTGCGGTAGCGATCGGAGGATCTCCTGTTGACTCGGTCCGTGCACCGATGCAACGGTTAAGCCGAATCGTATGAAAACAAGTCGGCTTCAAAACAACGGAGGATTGCCTGTCACTCGCTACGTGTCGATCTACTTCCCGCCGACCGTGGATCCGGGCAAGGTCGATTGGGAGCACTTCCAGCGCAGATATGACGAAGTGCAACACCTGATGCGTACCAAGCACGCGTGGTTTGAAGACGGGCACAACTACGGTTTCCGTCCGGCTACCAGCCGAGATATCGCGCTGGGACGAATGCAGTTCTACGTTCAGTTCGCCGACTTCCTTTACGAGCGCTATGGCAAGCGATTTTACCTGCTGGACTACATGACTCGGCTTGAGGGCGTGAATGGACTCGAAAGCTTGGCCTACTACATTGATACTGCCAACGAAATCCATATCAACCTTGAAGGTGTGAGCGCTGAACATCTTCGAAGGGCTACGATTGGCATAGGGAGGCTCGCTTCAGATAAGGACGACCTCGAAGTGCCATTTGCTACAGCATGGGAAATAAACTACATCTTCTATGGAGATCTTCTGGATCGAGTTTGGTTTCACACTGGCTCCAAAGTGACACGCCGCCGAGCATTCCGTGCGATGGGCCGGCGCGTCCCAATGCGGCGAATCCTCGATGACAACAAGCACCTCCTGGGAGACTACATCTCGGCGACGGATAGATTGGAGGATCTCTGAGAGTGGAACTAAGTTCTTCATCGAACCCGGATTCGACGACCTCGAGCACGCCCGAATCGCCAAAGTGGCCTCGTCTAAAACTCAAGGCACTCAGTGTTCGAGACGAGCCGAGAATCGGTGTTCTCAAGTTCGTCGGTGACTATGAAATGTCGCTTCTCTTTTTTCACGGTCGCGATCTCGTTATCCCGGTGAAAGCATTTCTAGAGCGTGGCTATGAATACGTGGTGATTGACTTCACGGAATCCACGTGCTGTGACCATCCGTACGGTCCCGGTCCGATACTCGAGTGCCGAAATGCAACAGCGAGGGCAGGTGGTTCGTTCAGAATCGTGACCACACGGTGGCTTGACGAATGGATGAAGTTGATTGGCCACGACCGGTTCTTTGGTGAGTTCATTGCGAATTCCGTTCAAGATGCTATCCGCGATCTTAAGGTCGAAATCGCGAGACGCGACCGCCGTTTCAGCCGCGATACGGGTGCAACATAACAAAGCCATCGAGTATACGCTGAACTCAAATATCTCCATTAACAGGAACTCGGGACGTTTCAGTACCGTCTGGTCCTCACGCAAACTACGTTCACTTCGCACGGCACCGCTCATGGCGGTTGTTATCCTGCTTGCACACTACCAGTGCCTTTCGTAACTAAAACGTTGAGACGAGGGAGAAAACAGCAGCGCCTCGAACATGACGAACGGGGATGTTCGACGCCGCGCCGTCTTACACCCCATTTTCGAGACGAGAAGAAGATCGGTGTATTCGTCCGGATAATCAGCCGGGGCGGAGCTCTAAAAATCACCGTAACGGCGACAGACATGCACTCGGAATCACACGGCGGACGGTAGCTGAATCACTA
>CAYFQV010000210.1:3311-5214 GCA_964345195.1 uncultured Spirochaetaceae bacterium | reverse complement strand
GGTGGGCAGGGCGCGCCGACAACTCGTCGCGCTCAGGCGCGAGCAGGGTGTTCGCGCGGGCGACTGCCTGTACAGGCCGGAGGTGCCCCGCTTCATCGGCGGTACGACCGGTCGATCGGGGACTCGTTGGCTGGTGCGGCTGCTGAAAGAGCAGTTTGTCAGTCGGCCGGTGGTGATGGACGAAATCGGCGTGTTTGTCCTTGCCGCCCTCAGAGAAGCGCCGTATGAGTACTACCAGTTCGGCGCTGACGACGCGGCGGAGCGACGAGCGGCCTACGTTGATCACTTTCTCAGCCAGATGCGCACCTACGCCTTTCGCAGGCGCAAGGTCTACGGCGCCGGCATGCGGGGGCTCATTGAGTACGTGCCCCGGCGCGCAATACACATGGCGGGGGAAGCGCTTGCCGCCGATCTCCCGGGGCTTACGAGCTTCGAGGAGATCACCCGGCGCTTCGGGGATTTCTATCTGCACCTGCTCAACTATCACGCCGCGCTCATTCACGGAGGGCCGTCGGGCTGGATCAGCAAGGAGCCGCCCTATGGCCGCCACGCAGACGAGCTACTCGCCCTCGTGCCCAACGGAAAACTCGTGATCCTGGCTCGCGACGGGCGTGCGAGCGCGCTTTCTATGTATCGCAGGCGGTGGATGGACAGCGTGCGCGGCTGCATGGAGCGGTGGGGCACGTTCGCGGAGATGACTCTTCGCGCGCTCGACAACGCGCCGGCAGACCGGGTGTTGCTGCTTCGCTACGAAGACATGGTTCGCGATTTCGAGACGAACCTCTCCCGGGTGCATGAGTTCTTCGCCCTGCCTGAGCCGGATTTCGACCGCATCTACGCGGCGTCCGCGGAGGAGGGGCTCGTACCGAACCCTGAGAGTCTCGAACGGTGGAAGTCCGCGGTGGATCCTTCCGACGTGCGATGGTTCTCAGAGCGCTACGGCGAGACCATGGAACGGCTCGGGTACGAAAACCGGTAAGGCTCGAGCTCCAACGCTGAACTCGTTACCCGCTGCACTGGTTGTCGCCTAAAACTCGTAGCCGAAGAGCTCTATGTCGCGGGCGTAGCGGCGGGCGACCGCGTCCCGCAGAGCCGTATCATAGTAACTTCTGTAATCTGCGTCCTGGCTTCTTCGCACATGTGGAAGCGATACGTGTGGAGCTCCTATGCGTTCCATCACCTCTGCGAAGTCTGTGTGCAAATGCTCGAAGCGGCCCAGATATGACGGTAACAGGTTTCCTTGTCCGTCGGTAAGGAACGTGTGTTGGGAGCGAAAGTGCCGGTTGGCCTTCTTATCGGGTGTCCGCACGACAGCTTCAACGAAGTCCCGAAAGCTCATTTCCTTGCGAAAACCCCGCCCGAGATGAAGTGACCGGGTTTTCGGATCATTGTATCGACCATCTTCCATGATCGCCCCGAAGCCGATCTTGTCCTTGTAGCAGGACAGCAGACGATCCCACGGATTTCTGACGAATGCAAACACGAAGTAGCCTGGATAGTCCGAAACCTGGTGCTTGTACAGTCTCAGTCTGCGCTTGAACATCGCTTCCCGGTGCACGGTGTAGATCGTGCGTTGTTTGCGCCCGGTTTGAGGTAGCGCCTGGATGTCCTCGGGCATGAGGTGCCATACAGCCGTTTTCAGGCTCGAGTTTGCCACCTTGGGGACAGCCATATAGATGGCACGGTAATCGTGCAGGGCGATGACGTGGGAGCTGTAATCGTAGGGCCCGTACAGTCGCGAATACAGACGCCGAAGCTCCCTCTTGAGATCCATAGGGCCAAATGATAGGTGAACAACCCGTGGCTGAGCAACCCTGCTATCAGAACCGAGTATGAACGTAAGTGTAGCGATACCCGCCCACAATGCAGAGGGCGTCATTGAGCGCGCGGTCTCCTCAGCGCT
>CAYFQV010000210.1:0-3211 GCA_964345195.1 uncultured Spirochaetaceae bacterium | reverse complement strand
CAGGAACGCGGCAATCACTACTTTCAACGATACCAGCGGGAAGGGCCGCACAAGCTCGATCTCGAGACCTTTCTGGCGCGCTGGGCAGGAGGGGCGGCACCGGTGTGGACGTCTGCCGCCTGCGCCGGTCGTGACGCGCTTCTGTCTGTTGGCGGGTTCCCGGCGGACCGGTGTACGAGGGGAGGCGATGTCGACACCTGGTTGCGGATCATGCTCAGAGATGGAACCATGGCCTACAGCCCCGAGATAACCGCCGTGTACCACCGCGATGTGGAGGACAGCGTAACGCGAAGAAGAACGCCCCAGATCAATCATTGTACGTCGCTGACCGTGGCCGAGGCGCTGTCGAGAGAGCACTCCCGGAAGACTCGATCGCTGCTAAAGCGCGTGGCGAACACCCACAAGAAGGACCCGATCCGTAAGAAAGCGCGACGAGAAGGGCTGGCTTTGCGTGACTTGCAGGGCTTCTATCCCACGGCGAACCCTGGGTTCTATCTGCTCGCGTTCGGTCTGGCGATTTGTCCGCCGAGCCTCGTAAGAGCTCTGTTGACGCTCCGCGATCGGGCTGTCAGCATGCGAGGCAAGCCGTGAAGATCTTTGGTATCATGCTCGTCAAAGACGAGGCAGACATTATCGCTCGCGTTCTCGATCATGGTCGATCATGGGCAGACCGGGTCTTCGTCATCGACAACGGAAGCTCGGATGAGACGTGGGACATAGTTCAATCGATGGCGGACGATCACATCGTGCCGTTCAGGCAGGACCTCCGGCCGTACTCGAACGCTTTGCGAGCCGACGCGTTCAATGCCCACCGTCGGGAGGCTTCGGAGAACGACTGGTGGTGCTACAAAATGGACGCGGATGAGTTATATGTTGACGATCCACGCGAGTTTCTCGCTGCCGTTCCGTGGCCATATCACGTCGTTTACAAGAAGTCTCTTGACTATGTTGTAACCGAGGAAGAAGTAGCGGCGGGCCTCTTCAGCGAATCGGCGGAAGAGAACCTGCGGCAACTTCGGCACATCAAGCCGACCGCATACTCGGAGCCGCGGTTTTTTCGGCATCGGCAACGTCTGGTTTGGCCGGAGGGACGCGCCGCACCGAAGCACCGCGGTCCGCGCTACCCGAAGCCGATCCTCGTCCGGCACTACCAGTACCGTTCGCCTTCGCAGATGCAGCACAGACTCGACATTCGCAACGCCGTGCCCAGAGACAAGCGCGGGAAGCCCTTCAAGCACATTCGTGAGACTCACTGGAAGGAGCTCTTGTGGCCACGTTCGGAGCTCGTCACAGACGACGGGCGGGAAACGTATAAGCGGATTCCGATCCGGATATGGGACAAGCCCGGCCTGATCGGCCGCATGAAGCGCCGGGTTGAGTTTACCCTTCACGCTCTCCGCATCCTTCCGTGATGTGATTGCATCGCCTATGTGGCCTGTTGAGAATGACACCAACACAGGTAGCACGGTTGTCCACGCTATGCATTCCTACTACGGTAGGGACAACGTGCCCGGTGGGCGAAGCCGCCGCATCGCAGAGTCCGAGTTTCGCCGGGCGGCGGTTCGCGCATTCGCGCTCCTGGGAACGGCACGACTGAATCCGGCGCCGGATGTGCTCGTTGAGCGAAGCATCAATTCCCTTGCGGCGCGGGTGAGGCGCTTCGCGGCTGTGCGCCTCCTCCCGGCGGTCAAGCGGCGGCGCTTTTCAGTACGCCAGTTCGATTCGTGCACCGCGCGACGCGTAGCGTCCCTGCCGCGCGAGTCTGTTCGTGTGCTGCACATCTGGAACTGGCTTCCGGGGACAGTGGAGGCCGTACGTAGCCACCACCCGGGGGCGGTGGTGATCCGTGATGTCGCTATTGCCCGGGAGTACGACTTTGAGTGGGGTGAGGACATCAGGGTCGAGAACGGCCTCGTCGACATGTTTGTGACGCCGTCGTCGTATGCGTCGGACAGGCTGCGTTCCTGGGGCATCCCGGCGGAAAAGATACGGGAGATTCCCTTCGGGGTTGATGTGGAGCGATATAGCCCCCGCTGGACTTCTGAATCCGAGGGTGCCCGGCCGATTCGATTTGCGTACGCCGGCGCCGTCTCGGGACGCAAAGGAGTCCCCGAACTCTTGCGGGTGTGGCGCAGGGTGGCGTTGCCCGATGCAGAGTTGCACCTGTACGGCACCGTGAAACCGGAAGTAGAGCCCTGGCTGGAAGGCCTATCGGGGGTTTACGCTCATGGTTTCGTGGAGCTTTCGCGGGAGTTGCCGCGAAACGACGTGTTCGTGTTCCCCTCGTATCTGGAGGGGTCAGCCAAAGCTGTGTATGAGGCGCTTGCCTGCGGCCTTCCGGTGATCACGACGCCCAATGCGGGCTCCATTGTGCGGGACGGCGCGGAAGGTTATCTCGTCCCTGCTGGCGATGAGGAAGCCCTGGCCGAGGCGATTCAGACGCTGTATGCCGATTCGGCGCTTCGCTCGCGCCTGGGGGGGGCGGCACGGACGCGCGCGGAGGAGTTCCCCTGGCGCCGCTATGCCCACGCCGTGTGGGATATGTACGAAGAAACAATGGAGACAAAGTAGCAACGATTATGTGGAAGAATATCAAGAGCATCCTACGGCTGTTGGACAAAGGCGAGAAACGCAGGCTCGCGCTGCTTGCGGTTGCCATGATCGGCCTGGCGGTCGTCGAGGTCGGCGGGGTCAGCTCCATTGCACCGTTTCTTGCGGTAGCGACAAATCCGTCGGTTATTCAGTCGAATGAATACCTCAGCAGGGCCTATGATCTGCTCGGCTTCGAGAGCTCTCGGGACTTTCTCGTGGCCCTCGGTCTTGCCGTCGTCGCATTCGTGCTGCTACGCAACGCATTCCTGGCGCTGACAAATTACGCGCTTCACCGCTATTCCTACATGAGAAACCATGCGCTGTCGAAGCGCCTTCTCGCCGAGTACTTGTCGCGCCCGTATTTATTCTTTCTGGGGAGAAACTCGTCGGAGCTGAATCGTGACCTTCTCATAGAGGTCAATCATCTAACGAAGGGCTACCTCATTCCGGCGCTCGAGCTCCTTTCGCGTCTCCTCATCACCACAGCGATCATTGTGTTTCTCATTGCTCTCAATCCGGTCGTCGCCCTTGTCGTTGCTGCTTCCATCGCGCTTCTCTACGGGGGTGTCTACGCGCTGGTTCGCGGAGAGCTGGGCCGGCTCGGGAAACGTCGCATGGA
>CAYFQV010000209.1:3689-5266 GCA_964345195.1 uncultured Spirochaetaceae bacterium | reverse complement strand
CAATGAGGAGTGAGAGCTCGCCGCCGGCCAAGCCGGTGCGGATGCCGGCGCGGACATCTACGTTGAGGTCGAAGCTGGTGTCGCGGCTGTAGCTCGGAATGTCCGCGCGCCGCTCGGTTTCATCTACGGTCTCGTCGGTGAGGAGGTCCACTGTCGTCTCCTCGACACGGTAGGTCCGACCGTACTCGCTCACGCCGGCAACGTTGCCGGAAACACGGCCGCCGAAGCTGAGGACAAGGCCGCCGCCGAGAAGGCGCGCCTCAATGGCCACGGGAAGCGCAAGGCGTGCGCCGCTTGTCAGCCGGACTCCGCTGATGTTTTCCGCGGGTCCGACTGGGGTGAAGGTTTCGCGTCGCTCGGTCGCCGAGTCCCACTGCTCTTTCGGGAAGTCACCGTCATCCTCCGGAGTGCCTTCGAGATGCCGCGTACGCCGCTCGACCAGGTCGTAGCGGACCGTCGGCTCGCGTCGGTGGTAGACCGACACCTTCGGCTCGGTATCCAAACGCAAGAGCCGCCCGAGCACAGCGAAGCCAAAACGGTATCCCAGGCCCACATTTCCCAGTAAGCCCATGCGTCCACGCCGCTCCTCTCGCACGGTGGTCTCATCTCGAGGACCGAAGCTCTCGTTGTCGCCGTCGGTGCCTGCGGTATTTGGGTCGTATAGCAGCTGCTGTGCGGTGTCTTCCGCCGTGGCATCCGGGGTAATCCAGCCGTAGCTCTCGAGATCCGCCGCAACTCGCCACCCCGCGGAGAAGCGCAGCTCGTAGGCGCCGCCGACGTTCCAGCCATGCACCACGTCCGTCCGGGAGTCCACGGCGTTCGCGGGACTCCGCGGCTCATCCAGATCACCGGCAAAAATGACTTGCTGTTCGAAGGAACGGGAGCGTTCCAGGCGTCGGTATCCGAGCCGCGGTTCAATGCGGGACAGCCGTCCGGCGTCGAGCCGGAAGGGAACCGAGACATTTATGGCTGTTGTTGAGTGCGTCCGGGTGGATGTCTCGGTGAAGGTCTGTTCGAGGACCGGCGCGGGGACCCCATTGTCATCCGGCTCGTTGCGGTACTCCCGGGTGGTGCGCGTGAAGTTGTCGCGAATCCAGGCATCCGGGTTGTCGGGATCACCGAGGGCCTGCGCGGCGCGCAGCCGAAATCCGACGGTGCTGCCGAACATGGGCGCCACGAGCATGGCCTCGGTGGACCATTGGAAGACTGCGGCGCGCGAGAACTCGAGCATTCGCGTTTCGGGGTAGAAACGGTACTCCGTGCCCTCGTCGTCCTGCACAAGCTGAGGCGGTGTCGCCACGCTCTCGGGACGCGGTCCGTCCGCCGGCGCGCTGCCCCGGGCATCCACCGCGAGCTTGGCGGCGACGCTGGTTCCGCGATCGGCCGGACCGCCCGAATCGGCGGGGGCGGCGGTGGTCGTCGTGGCGGGCGTGATGCCGGCGGTGCTTGTGGTGGCGGGCGTGGCACCGGCACCGCTGTCCGCAAGGTGCAGTCCGAACTGGAGGGGCGTCCCAATGACGCTGTCGCTAAGGGAGAGCCGCTGGAGGTTCGACCAGGAGCCGAAGAGGTAGCTCCGG
>CAYFQV010000209.1:0-3589 GCA_964345195.1 uncultured Spirochaetaceae bacterium | reverse complement strand
CCGCGGGACCTCCGTCCCCATACGCGCCACGCCCATACTCGCCGCCCCCGGGCGTCCACACCGCGAAGGCGGCGTCGAGGGGGTTCCCTCGGAGGCCGAAGCTGCTGCGGGCGGGGACGGACTCGAAGAACGGCTGTGCCGCGAAGCGCTCGTAGGAGCCGGTCACGGTCTCCGTGCCGCCGACCGAGTCGGCTTCATCGACCTGTGCCTCCGGGACCTCCGGGCCGAAGAGCAAGAACAGGAGGACCATGGCGACGGTCACATGTCTCATAGGGGTCATCCTATTCGGAGGCCTCTGCCGGCGCCTGAGCATCACCGCCACGGCGGGACGCGGTCAGCGGAAAGACTGCCTGCAGCGTCAACTTGTCGAGCTCAAAGAGCTCGGCGCCGTTGAGAACAATATCGAGCTCCGCCTCGCCGGGCAGGAAGATCGAGAGTCCGAGGCGCGTCTCGTTGCGGAAGACAAAATCATGGCTCGGGGTGACTTGGGTTTCATCGAACTCGCTCGCCCAGACGACGCCGGCATCGTTTTCGGTCGAGGAGCCGGTGCCGTCCTCGGTGACGGTGCTGCGCTTCTCCTTGACGGGATAGCGGACCCGGCGCTCGTAGCTGTAGTCCACGCTGCTGCGGGCCCCGAGCACAAGGGCAAAGGGCCAATTCGTCCCGCGCAGCTCCACGGCGGAGGGAATCCCAAAACGGACGGTGTAGCTGGTGTTGTGATCGTAGTCATCCCGCTGGTAATCGGTGGTAACGGTTACCCGCTCGTTGAGGTCCTCCTCATCCAGGCTGGCGCCGTAGTCCGCGGTGACCTCGATCTCCGTATCCACGGCGGTGCTGTTCTCGTAGGCGGGGTCCCGCAGATAGCGCAGGCCCAGATCCGTGCCGATGGCCGCACGGACTTGACTGGATACCCGTATCAATGTCCTGGTCGTAAAGCCACCGCCGCCGGATATGCGCCAACGGCCGCTTCGTTTCCGGGTGACGCTACGGACATCCCGGGAGATCGGCGAGAAGTCGGCGCCGTCGCCGGAGGCATCGATCTGGTAGCTAACTTCCTCAGATCGCTCGCTAAAGTCCTCGTCGGTCAGGGCGTAGTCGACGCCGCCGGCGAGGAAGTAACCAAGGGCGCTTCGGCTGCCCGCGCCGAAGGCCGCAAGCTGATCGGCCACGTAGACCAGCGCTCCGCCAATGCCGGCGCCGGTGTCCGTGCGCTCCAGGCTCTCGTCCACTTCGAAGGTGCCGACATCCCCGGATTGCTCGGGAAGCTGGACGTTGAACTCCCCGTCGAAGGCGTCCTGATCAAGGTCCTCCTCCAGGTTTACGCCGAAGCTCGGCTCGGAGAAGGCGGTACTGCGGCTGCCGGAGAGGTCTTGGTCCCGGTATCGGAACGTCGGCCGCACGATGTGGCGCATGCCGAAGGCGTCGAACTGAAGCGCTGTGCCGACCTCGAAACGGTTCTCCTCTTCCGGGAAGCTCGAGCTCCGCGTAATGGTGAAGTTCGGTTCTTCCTGTGCGGGCGGCGGATCCGAAGCGCGCTCGGCGTAGACGGTATCCAGCACGGTCCGATTGCGTTGCAGCCAATCCAGCGGATTCTCGGTATCCCCGAGCCGCCGCTCATAGGAAAAGTCCAGGCCCACGGTAACGGGGCCAAGTCCGAGCAGGGTCTGCAGCCGGGTGTCCAAACTATAGGCGGTGCGCCGCTTAAAGGTGACGTCCCGTATGGTCTGGTCCCACTCGTACTCCTGGCTGTCCACGGTCTCGGTTTGAGTGCTGATCACATCCCGTGCCTCGCGCTGATCCAGGTCCGGCGGGGTACTCAGAGAGCTCTGGCCGATGAAGCCGACCGAGTACGGCAGCGGGCCGGGTACGTAGAGGCCGGCGGTGACCGGAACATCCGCGGACTCGGCGGCGGCGGCCATGCCGCCGATATTCGCCAATCCCGCGAAGACGTAAGGTTTTACCGCGGTGCCGAATGGACCGGTCCCGACGGAGCTGCGCAGGTTGAAACTCTCGTCGATCGGTGTCGCAAAGAGTCCGAAGCTGGTGTCGGCGCGCAGGGAGCGAAACTCGGTCTCGTACGCGTTCGCGCTGAGCATGTCCTCGTCAAAGCCGTCCTCGTCGAGGGCGAAGGCCCCCTGCACCACCATTACGGCCTGTAGGACCACCGCGGCGCATATTGCGAATGCTGTTAGCCTAGGAAATACCATTGCTGCCTCTCTTTCATTTCCACGTACCGTCGTATACACGCACTATTGCAGTTGCTCCGGGCGCGCGAGGCGCCCTCCTATTGGTTCAGTTGCACTTCGAGGTACTCGAGATAGTCCTGTGCATCACTCCCGGCGATCACGATCCGCGCGGCCTCCGCCGCCGGTGGGTCGCCGCCGTTCGGGTCACCGTAGACAAGCGTGTGATCTGCCTGGAACGCGCTCTCGTCATAGCTGCGGATCACGTAGGGCCGGGCGATGGTCGTGACGTCCACCAGGTAGGTTCCGCCACCCCCGCCGGCGACCACGAGCATGCCGTCGATAAAGTCCACCGAGCGGGCATCCGGAACTGCGCGCAGCCGGACCGGTTTGCTTGCCTGCAGCGTGTCGCCAATGAGGTCCCCGAGGGTCCCCATCTCCGCAATGAGCAGTCCCTCGTCTACGGAGGCGAAGGCGGCAAAGACGCGCTCGGCTCCGTCGTGAGTCGCTGTCCACGCGATTACGTCTCGCAGCTCACCGACCCCTTCCGCGGCACCGACGGTGTCCGTCGTCGGGTCCAGGGCGCCGGCGTCCGCGGCACTGAGGTCCGAGTTGGCGGCGGCACCGTCATCCGCAAAGTAGATCGCTGTATCCATGACACTGCCGGCACCGTCGCGCAAAACGATCCGCGCTCCCGCCTCGCCGTCCGCGGAGAGGACGAGCTCTCGCTGAGACGAGCCGTCATCCAGGAGCAGGGCCGCGACACGACGGGTAAGCAACTCTTCGGCGCCCAGCAACTTGTCGCGCATGTCCTGAGCCTCGGTGGATGCCGCCTCGCTTTCGGTCGCACCGCCCCCGGTAGGGTCGGCAAAGTCGAAGCCGTCCAAGCTGCGCAAGCCGGCGCTTCCGGCGGCGATAATGAGATCACTGTTGTCAATCGGGCTCACAACGGCGTGGTAGACCCCGTCGCTGTACGCGCCGTTACTGTAGGTACCCGTACCGGTCTCGTCGCTGATCGGCGTGGCGGCTTCGGCGATCTCATACACGGTGAGGCCCGCACTCTCGGCGGAGAGGAGGTAGTCCCCGTTCGGGTGGAAGGACAGTCCGCGCAAGCCCGCGCTCTGTTTGTCGAGAAGTTGTTCTTGCACGAAGTTCCCGTCGCCGCTGTCGGGATAGATCCGAATCCCCTCGCCGTCGTCGGCCACGGCGACGTAGCGGGTCGAGCCGATCGTTCCGCTTGCGGCGCCGCGAATGAAGCGGGTTGGGGCGAAGCGCGTCTCATCCCCGCCGTTCTCCGCATCCAGTCGGATCAGGCCGTTCTCGCCGTCCGCAACCAGCGCGGCGTCTAGGGTGCCGTTGCTCATGCCCTCGAGGTCCGGCACCACCGCGAGGCCGTTACCGTTTTG
>CAYFQV010000208.1:0-5267 GCA_964345195.1 uncultured Spirochaetaceae bacterium | reverse complement strand
CGTCACCGCCGACCAGGCTAAGGCTCAACAGAAGAACGCCGTGTCCGCGCAGGACGGCGGAAAGGCCCGGACGAGCGCCGCTGCCGCCAAGGGTGAAAGCGGAGCCCGCAGCGGTGGGGAGAGCGGCGCCGGGAAGTCCTCCGGTGACGGCGCTTCCGCATCTCGCGCCGGCGGCACGGTCAATGCGAGCGGAGCCGGCAACAGCGGCAGCGGTACGGGGGCAGGTAGCGACACCGGCGGCGACGGCGGCCGGCAAGCCGGCGAATCCTTCGCCGGCCGCTTTGCAGGCGACAACAGCAACGCCGCCGGCGCGGCCTCCGAACGTGGCTCGACCGGGGGGATCCGAACGCTTACGAAGACTCTCGACGGAAACATGCACACCCTCGCCAAACAGCTCCGCGAGAACGCCAACCCCGACATTGTGCGGCAAGCTCGCTTCATTGTGCGGAACGGCAACTCCGGCGAGATTCGGCTGACGTTGAAGCCGGAGCAACTCGGGCAGGTACGAATTCAGCTACAGCTGCAGGACAACCATATAGCCGGGCGGATAATTGTCGAGAATTCTAATGTACGCGACGCCTTCGAGCAGAATATGCATGAGCTCGAGCGGGCGTTCCGCGAGCAGGGCATGGAAACCGGCAGTTTGGAGGTCTCGGTTGGTGAGAAGCACCAGTCCGGCGACGAAGAACAGAAGGGCAAGGCAAACGGCGCAACGCGCATGGCCAACCTGCTCGAACAAAACGTGCCGATGCTCGAAGAGATAGAGGATGAGCGCGGGGTTGTGAACCTCTACGCGTAAGGAGTGGGATATGGAACTGCAGAACACCATGAACGCCCAAGAGTTGGCTCGGGTGGAATCGCAGGTCAACGCCTTCAACGACAGTCTCGGAGGCGAGCGGAAGGCGACCGAAAACCTCGGCAAAGACCAATTCTTGAAGCTGCTAATTACGCAGTTACAGAATCAAGACCCTACGAAGCCGATGGAAGATAAGCAGTTTATTGCGCAGATGGCGGAGTTCTCGGCCTTGGAACAGATGAACAACCTCTCTTCCGAGTTCGCCAAACTTTCGGGGATGATCTCAAGCGGGCAGGCGGTCTCACTCCTCGGTAAGGAAGTTGAGATCGTGCAGGGCGGTGGAACCGTCACCGGCACGGTCGAAGAGGTGCAGAGCGGAGACAATCCGCAGATACGGGTCAACGGAAGCTACTACGACTATCAAGCCGTCCAGACAATCAAGGGGGCCACGGAATGATGCGATCACTGTATTCTGGAGTCTCTGGACTCCAGAATCATCAAACCCGGATGGACGTCATCGGTAACAACATCTCGAACGTCAACACCACGGGCTTCAAGAAGAACCGGGTGAACTTTCAGGATTTGATCTACCAGTCCCGGCAGGGCGCCTCACGTCCGCGCGAAGAGGTCGGAGGCGTGAACCCGCAGCAAGTGGGCCTCGGGATGCAGGTCTCCTCGATCGACACGATCCACACCCAGGGCTCCCTGCAGTCGACCGGGGTGAAGAGCGACCTGGCCGTCCAGGGAAGCGGCTTTTTTGTCCTGCAAGAGGGCGATCAACAGCTGTTCACCCGAGACGGGACCTTCGGGATCGATGAAAGCGGCACCTTGGTGAATCCGGCCAACGGTATGCGTGTGCAAGGCTGGCAGGCGGATGTCGTGGACGGACAGGCCGTGATCGACAGCTCCGCGAGTACGGGTGATCTTACCATCCCCATTGGTGCGAAAGACCCCGCACAGGCAACCACGCAGGTCTTTTTGGCCAGCAACCTCAACAAGAACACTCCTATCATCCCGGAGGATGCGACGCAGGCGGAGATCCGCGAAGGAACCTGGACCGTCGAATACGATATCTACGATAACTTCGGGAACACGCATACCATGCGGATTGACTTCACCCGTGCCGACGGCGCACCGAACCAGTGGCAGGCTAACGTGGACATTAATCCGGAGGACGACGCGGACGTCACTCAGGCGGTGTCCGTCGGCGATATTGATAGCGCCGACGACCAGACCTTTCTGGTGAACTTCAACAACGACGGGACGTTGCAGTCGGTTGAGAACGCCCAAGGCGGTGCGGTCGACACCGGAGACCTCACGGTCGACGTGACGTTCCAGGTGCCTGAAGCCGCGGTTGAGGTCGACGACGACACCGGACTTCCCGGGGGACCGCAAACGCAGACCTTCTCCCTGAATCTCGGGCAGCAAGGCGCCTTCGTGGACTCCATGACGCAGTACGCTTCTCAGAGCTCGACGAAGGTATTCGAGCAGAACGGCTATCCGATGGGCTATCTCGAGGATTATCGTATAGATCAATCGGGGGTAATCACGGGGATTTACTCCAACGGTACCAACCGAGCTCTCGGACAGGTGGCGCTCGGCTCATTCACGAATCCCGGAGGTCTTGAGAAATCAGGAGAGAACAATTACATTGAAACGATTAATTCCGGGCTCGCAGATATTGCACCATCCGGAGTTGCCGGGAAGGGCAAGGTCATGGCGGGAAGCCTGGAGATGAGTAACGTTGATCTCGCTGAGCAGTTTACCGACATGATTGTGACTCAACGGGGTTTTCAGGCCAACTCTCGTAGCATTACGACGTCCGATCAGATGTTGCAGGAGCTACTGACGCTCAAGCGCTAGGACGTGAGCGGCGGCCCTAAATGATTGAGGTAACCCGGCTGGACGGAAAAGCGTATTACGTAAATCCCCACCAGATCGAATACATTGAAACCAATCCCGACACAACACTGATCATGCTTTCCGGAAAGCGTCTGGTAGTCCAAGAGGAGTACCAGACGCTACTTGATCGCATAATCGCGTACAGACGGCAGATCGGTGCGTTCAAAAACGAGGAGTAGCGATCCATGGATCTGGGGACAATAATAGGGGTTGCCATCGGCTTCATTATGATCGTCATGACGATCATAACCTCCGGTGGAAGTATAGGCCTGTATATTAACCTGCCGTCGGTTCTTATGGTTCTCGCCGGCTCCTTCGGTGCCATGCTCGTGGCGAATCCCATGAGTCGCATGCTCGGGATCATGCGCTACATCCGCCAGGTCCTGAACACCCCCGACTGGCAGGAAGAGCGGATTATCAACGACCTGGTTGGATTCTCCGATCGAGCACGCCGGGAAGGCTTGCTGGCCTTGGAGGACAACCTCGACCAGGTCGAGGACGAGTTCATGCGAAAGGGTATTCAACTCGTCGTCGACGGTACCGATCCGGACATCATCAAGAATATTCTTTACGCGGACCTGAACCAGGTCCAGTCGCGCCACGAGGTCGGCATCAAGCTCTTCGAAGACTGGGGAAAAATCGCACCCGCCTTCGGCATGATCGGAACCCTGCTGGGTCTTATCGCCATGCTTGCTAATCTGGACGACCAAGCAGCGATTGGTTCCGGTATGGCGCTTGCGCTGATCACCACCATGTACGGTGCGATTTTCGCGAATCTCGTTCTCATACCGATCAAGAGCAAATTGGAGGACAGAGACAAAGAAGAGACCCGGACGAAGGAGATTGTGATCGAGGGAATCCTGTCGATCCAGTCCGGTGACAATCCACGGATTCTTCTCGAGAAGCTGGTATCGTATCTACCGCCGGCGCAGCGAGAGGTGATCCGCCAAGAGTCCGGTCGGGAGTAAGTCGGATGCCCGTTCCACAGAAGAAGAAAAAATGTCCACCTGAGGGCGCGGCCGAGTGGATGCTCACATACAGCGACATGGTGACGCTGCTTTTGACCTTCTTCGTGCTTATGTTCACCACGGCGGAGGTCGACGGTTACCAATTGCGACTTATCCTTGCCGCATTTCCCGGGCTGGGTAGCTTGGAAGGAGGGAACACCCTCGAAGAGGGGCGTTTAGCGGAGCTCGGGAACACCGTTATGTCGTTGCCGTCCCTGGACACCGGGAGAGCACTGTCGGAGGCACGGCGGAACGCGGTGAGCATCTTCGAGCCCGAGATTCGCAGCCAACAGGTGCGTGTTACCCAAGATGAGCGGGGACTGGTGATATCTCTTGCGTCGGATGCCTTTTTCGAGTCGGCGAGCGCCGAGCTGAACATCGAAGAATCGCGTGAAGTGTTTATCAAGCTGTCGGAGTTGCTCAAGTCGGACGCCGTTGCCGGTCGCACCTTCCGGATCGAAGGTCACACCGATAGTGTTCCCGTCGCTGAGGGGGGACAGTGGAACTCCAACTGGGAGCTCTCAACGACGCGTGCACTGAGCACGCTCCGCCTTCTGCGGGATTACGGAGTCCCGGAAGAACGCTTTCAAGTTATGGGGTTGGCAGACACGCGCCCGCTGTACAGCAATGACACCGCCGAAGGGCGTGCCTTCAATCGTCGTGTAGATGTCATTATCTTGAGCGAGGGAAACCTCTAGGGCGCGGCTCTTGCTATGCCGCTTGTTTTGCTACGCTAGCGATGATTACGCGAAGGAGCAGGGACAATGTCTGATGATCAATTGTTCGATACCGACGAAGAGGTGGCCTCCGACGATGGTTCCGGCGGGAATAGGGTCGGCTTTCTTCCCGGCATCGTCATCCAAATTCTCAAGTGGGCGGGCATCATTGTTGGTGCCATCATCTTCATTGTTACCGTCGTGATCCTTACGCTGCAGTTTCTCAACCCGGGCGGTCAAACTCAAACCGTACAGCCTCAGAGCGAGGAGTATCGTGCGCAGCCGCCGGTTCTCAGCTACTGGGAAGAAATCGGAGAGATCCGCGGGTCGACTGCAGATGACCCGCGCAAGACCTTCATCGTCGAGCCTTTCCTGGGGCATGAACCGGATAACAACGCGGTACGCGCGGAGCTCAACGATCGTCGGATTCAGATCAGGGAAGAGATCGCTTTGTACTTCAGCTCGAAAACCTCCGACAATTTGACCGGCGTCGAAGGTCGACAACGTGCAAAAGAGGAACTTGAGACGCGCATAAACGAGATGATGAGCCGTGGTAAGACCCAAGACGTCGCGTTCGGTCGCTACGAAATTATTGACTTCTAGCCTCGGCGCAAGGAGTTACCTTGCAATTTCCGAATTGGTGTGCGAAAGTTCATATTGCGGAGGGGAATACTGACTCATGACTGAGGTCCTGTCTCAGGGTGAGATTGATCAGCTACTGACGGCAATCTCATCAGGCGACGTAGAGCCTGATGAGGGTGAACAGCCTGCTGATCAGCGAAAAATTAAGATATACGACTTCAAGCGGCCGGATAAGTTCTCAAAGGAACAGATCCGGACCGTCTC
>CAYFQV010000207.1:0-5289 GCA_964345195.1 uncultured Spirochaetaceae bacterium | reverse complement strand
GCGAATTCGGCAAGAGCGGGCGGGAAACAGCAGCGGATGCCGATTACTGCGTGTTTCTGCCGACTATTGACGACTTTCCGGCGGATTTGTAAACTCATGCCTAAGGAGGAATCCATGACTCCAGCTACAAAAGCCACGGTATCTACCGAGCAATCATCTTGGCTCGCAGATGCGCAGCGAGTCGCCGCCGGCATCCGAAAACGAGCCGTAGAGCTCACCCTCGCCAAGGACGGCTGCTATCTCAGCCAGGCGCTCTCCTCGGCGGATATTCTGGCGACACTATACACAAAAGTGCTGAACATTGGCCCAAGCACGGCACCAATGGTTCCGCCGCCCTTTCAAGGCGTTCCGGCACCAGGCAGGCACGATCTCGGAGCAGGCTACAACGGCCCGCGCACGGCGGAGTACGACCGCCTACTTCTGTCCGCCGCGCACTACGCAGTTGCGGTCTACGCAGCGTTGGTGGAGACCGGCCGTATGGCTCCGGAGGCACTCTTCTCATTCAACGACGACGGCAGCTCCGTGGAGATGATCGGCGCCGAGCACTCTCCCGGCATGGAGCTCACCACCGGCTCCTTCGGCCAGGCGCTGAGTCAGGCGGCGGGCATTGCCCTCGCGCGACGCCAAAACCAGGAAAGCGGCAAAACCTGGGTTTTCATGTCCGACGGAGAGTTCGAAGAGGGACAGACCTACGAAGCGGTCCAGGCCATGGCTCACTACGACCTCGACACCGTCGGAGTCTACGTAGATGTCAACGGTCAGCAAGTGGACGGCCCGACAAAAGAGGTCATGAACATTGAGCCGCTGACCTCGCGGCTCGAAGCCTTCGGCGCGCATGTGGAGACCGTTGACGGCCATGACCTCGACGCCCTCGAGAAGGCGAGCCGAGTCGAGCACTCCGGCAAGCCGCTGTTCATCCTGTGCTACACAAACACTGCTCAGGGCGTACCGGTCCTCGAAGAGCGCAAACCCTACCTCCACTTCGTTCGCTTCAAGGACGCGGAGGAGAAGCAGAAGCTGCAAGGATTCTTCGAGACCATGTAGAGGCCCGCCGCGGACCCGCGAGCCCAAAGGAAGGACGTTCATGCAAACCGTAACGAATGCACACATGCACAACCTCGTGGAGTGGGCAAAGGACCGGCCGGAGGTGGTCGTCCTTTCCGGTGACCTCACCGGCTCCACGGAGATAAAGCTCTTCAAGGAGACCTATCCCGACCGCTTCTTCTCCATGGGAATGGCCGAGCAAAATATGATGAGCCTCGCCGGCGGAATGGCGCGGCAGGGCTACACGCCCTTCGTGCACACCTTTGCCGTCTTCATGTATCGGCGAGCGTTGGACCAGATCGAGATGTCCATTGCCTATCCCAACCTCAAGGTGCGAATGTTCGGCTTTCTCCCCGGCATCACCACCCCCGGCGGCGTGAGCCACCAGGCAATCAACGACATTGGGGTGCTCCGTTCCGTACCGAACATGGTGGTCCTGGAGACCGGCGACGCCACCGATGTGGAATCGGTACTCGACATCACTGAAGAGGTCGACGGACCGGTCTACGTTCGGATGATTCGAAAGGAGATTCCCCGGCTCTTTCCGAAGAGTGAGCGTACGGAGTTTCGCAAAGTGCGCCGTATTACTTCCGGTTCCGACCTCACCCTCCTGAGCACCGGCATCTGTACCGAGGAGGCAATGCGCGCCACGAAGGTGCTCCAGGATCGGGGTGTCTCGATCGACCACTTGCACGCCACCACGCTCAAGCCCTTCGACGACGAAGCCGTCGTTGAATCCGCGGCCTCTTCCCGATACGGCGTCATAACCATGGAGAACCACACCGTACTCGGCGGCTTAGCCACCGCGACCGCGGAGCTCATGGCACGGCACGGGGTCGGGGCTCGGCTATCGGCAATCGGTCTGCAGGACAGCTACGCCCACGGCGCCTCCCAGCAGTATCTGGTCAAGGAATATGGACTGGACGCCATGAGCTTGGTGCGCCGGGTCGGACACGTCGTGGGTGAGCAGTTCGATGTCGACGAGGAGGAGCTATCGGCGGCGCGAATCTCAGACTTTGCCGCCGAAGGCCAACTCGAAGCGCTGTAGAGGGTACCAGGAGGAGTAGATGAAGACCCAGGCAGTCCGGCTTCACGGAGAGAACGATCTGCGCCTCGAAGAGCTCGATCTCCCGCCGCTGCAGGACGATGAGATCCTCGCCCGCGTAATCTCGGACAGCATCTGCATGTCGAGCTACAAGGCGACGGTCCAGGGGGCGCGGCACAAGCGCGTGCCCGACAATGTAGCGGAGCACCCCATCGTCATTGGTCATGAAACTGCCGGTGAGATCATTGAGGTCGGCGCGAAGTGGCGGGACACGTTTTCTCCAGGCGAGCGTTTCGGACTGCAGCCGGCAATCGATCATCCGGCAATCCTGAATGGACTCGGCGCCCCCGGATACTCATACGAGTACATGGGAGGAGCCGCCACCTACGTGATTATTCCCAAAGAGGTCATGGAACAGGACTGCCTGCTACCCTACGACGGGCCGGCTTTCTACCTCGCGTCCCTGGCTGAGCCGATGTCCACGATCGTCGGAACCTTTCATGCCATGTACCACACGGAGAAGTTCAAGTACGAGCATCTCATGGGCATTGTCGAGGGGGGCAACTTGGCCATCCTCGCCGGCGCCGGACCCATGGGTTTGGGCGCCGTGGATTACGCCATCCACGCCGACCGCAAGCCCGGCCTCATTGTTGTTACCGACATTGATGCCGATCGCCTTGCCCGGGCGGAACGGCTCATTCCGCCTGCCGAAGCCGAGCGGCACGGCATCACCCTCCACTACGTGAACACCGGCGCGCGCGGCACGGCAGGTCCCGTCGAGCGGCTCACGGAGATCTCCGGTGGCCACGGCTTCGACGACGTCCTGGTCTTCGCCCCCGTGCCGGCGGTCTTCGAGCAGGCGGATCAGATTCTGGCGTACGATGGTTGTTTGAACTTCTTCGCCGGCCCCACGGATCCCAGTGTGAGTGCCAAGCTGAATATCTACGACGTGCACTACTCCTCCCACCACGTAATGGGAACCAGCGGTGGCGGTACCGAGGACATGAAGGAAGCGCTCGACCTTATGAGCGCCGGGCGGATCAACCCGTCAGCCATGATCACCCACGTCGGCGGATTGAACGCGACGGCGCAGACTACGCAGAACTTGCCAAACATTCCGGGTGGAAAGAAGCTCATATATCCCGGCATTGAGCTCGAGCTCACGGCCATTGACGACTTTCCAAAGAGAGGAAAAGACGAGCCCCTCTTTGGTGAGTTGGCTCGCATCACCGAGCGGCACAACGGTCTGTGGTCACCAGATGCGGAGCGCTTTCTGCTTGAAAACGCCCCGGCAATCTAAGAGGGTACGTACTATGCGCAACAACGACGCCAAA
Source organism: uncultured Spirochaetaceae bacterium (assembly GCA_964345195.1). Lineage (GTDB taxonomy): Bacteria > Spirochaetota > Spirochaetia > DSM-27196 > PWMO01 > CAYFQV01. The sequence continues at coordinate 1,866 of CAYFQV010000207.1, read as the reverse complement.
CGGCGCATTGTGATCTGGGGCGCCGGAAAGATTGGTCGCGGTTTCGTTGCCGATCTCTTTCACCAGGGCGGTTACGCCCTCACATTCGTGGACGCTGCGGAAGAGCTGGTGACCGCGCTGCGCGAGCGCGGCCGCTACACCCTCGTGAAGTTACCGGCCGATGGACCGGAGCGGCGGGAGGAGATAGGTGGCTTCGAGGCTTTTTCCACCGACGAGACGAGTGAGGTAGACCGGCGCGTCGCCACCGTTTCCCTCCTTGCGGTTGTGGTCTTTCCATCCATCTTCGACGCCGTCGCGACCGAGCTTGCTCGCGGGATCGAGCGCAGAGCCGCGGAACGGCCGACGGAACCACTAGACATTATTCTCTGCGCCAATGCGGCGCATCCGGCCAAGGAGTTTGGCCCCCTTCTGCGGCAGAAGCTCTCGGAACACGCGCAGCGCTACTTCGACGAGCACGTCGGGCTGGCCGAAACGGTGATCTTGCGTATCGGAATTCCCCCCGCCGAAGAGTACGTGCAGGAAGACCCGCTCGTCGTGGTTACCAACGGATATCCGGAGATGCCCATTGATGAGACCGCCTTCCGGGGCGAGTTTCCCGACGTGCCGGGACTGGTTCCAACGGATCGAATTGAGGCGGAGGAGATCCGAAAGATCTACTGCTACAACATGGCGCACGCGGCTCTCGGTTACGGCGGCTACCTCAAGGGCTACACCTACGTAGCCGACGCCGGCTCCGATCCTGAAGTGGCAGCTGAGGTCGAAGGCGCCCTCAAGGAGGTTGCCCAGGGACTTGCGGCGGAATACCCCTTCTCGAGCAAAGAGATGGAGGAGTTCATCCAGGGGGTAGTCCCGTATCTTAGCAACCCAGCCTTGCCGGACACGGTTAGCCGCGTAGCAGGTGACCCCAAACGCAAGCTGCGGCGAAATGACCGATTGATAGGACCGGCCCTCATGTGTCGCGCACACAATATCACCCCGACCAAGCTTATGCGCGTCGTTGCAAAGGCATTCCTGTTCGGAGGAGGACCCACACCCCAGCCGGAGGATCCCTCCGCTGGAGAAGTGCAGCGGCTTCTGCGACTACACGGCGTCGACTGGTGTCTCGAAGTGCTTTGTGGTCTAGGCGAAGAGCACGACCTAAAAGCGATTGCCCGAGATCATCTCGCCGAGCTTCTTGGGGCAAGGCCCCGAGAGAGAGCGCACGCCGCGGTAAAGGGCTCGGCACCCGAGGCTGTCGTTGCGGGGCACATCTGCCTAGACATTACACCGAAGTTTGAGCGGGAAGACGCGGTCCCAATCCCGGAGCTGCTTCGACCTGGAACGCTCATCGGCATGAAGGGAGTTGAGCTCTCGCCGGGTGGGGCCGTATCCAACACCGGAACCAGCCTCGCCAAGTTGGGAGTATCCACCGCACTTGTCGCGAAAGTTGGCGAAGACGCGCTTGCCGAGATCCTGCGCGCGAAGCTTGGGCCACTTGCGAATTCCACGGGTGTGCAGGCCGTCGAAGGAGTACGAACCTCCTACACGGTGATCCTAGCGCCCCCTGGGGTGGACCGCGTCTTTCTCCACGATACCGGAGCAAACGACGAATTCAGCGCAGATGACATCGATTTCAAGATCCTTGATTCAGTGCGACTGTTTCACTTCGGCTACCCGCCCGCGATGCGGCGCATGCACCTCAACGAGGGGGCAGAGCTCGAAAGACTTCTGCGGTCTGCAAAAGAACGCGGTGTCACGGTCTCGCTCGATCTTTCGGTTCCTTCTGAGGGCTCTGAGTCGGGGAGTGCGCCATGGAAGCGGATTCTCGAGCGCGTTCTGCCGTACGTTGACGTGTTTCTTCCGAGCGCCGAGGAGCTTGCATTCATG
>CAYFQV010000206.1:0-5294 GCA_964345195.1 uncultured Spirochaetaceae bacterium | reverse complement strand
CGAACCCTCGGTACCCTCACGGGTACAACTCCTTAGCAGGGAGCCCGATTCAACCGCTCTCGCACCTCTCCAATCGCTTAGGCCTCGTCAAACGGGACCACATGTAGTCGAAACACCACGCAACGGTCGACGCAGTGACTTCACGGAGAGAGTGGGATTCGAACCCACGGAACCTTTCGGTTCAACGGTTTTCAAGACCGCCTCCTTAAACCACTCGGACACCTCTCCATGCGAGTAGCTCCATAATATAGAAATCAGCTCTTGCTTTGTCAACGAGCCTGCTTATGGCTCGGGATAGCCGAAGCGCTCCACATACGAATCGACAACCGCGGCATCCTCCGCGTTTATGGAGTCTGAATACCGTTCAAGGTAGCTCTGGGAGTACCGTAGTCCGGAGTATAGAAGCCACTGCGCCTTATCTATGAAGATTCGTCCCTGCCGCCGGGGGTAGCGGTCGCCTGAGCGTGCCGCACGGTCGAGCCATTCGTTTCCGAGACTCCGGTATCGACGATAGGTTTGTATGTATGCATCCATGAGATGAGACCGCTCCACGTCGCTTAGACGGCCGTCGTCCTTAAGACTCGGGTAGATGCTTACCTGTTGCCCGGGCAGAATGAGATCGGGATTCGAAAAGTTGTCTCGATTCAAGTTGTAAAGATCCGGCCAGAGGTGGCTGTCCTCCCAGATCCGCGCGGCGAGGCCGAAGAAGGTATCTCCCCGCGTCACGGTGTAGACGCGCTGAGTCCGGCGTTCATCCGGACGAGGTGCTCTTTCCGGCGATGTCTCCTCTTGTGGTTCGGGCTCCTCTTGATCGGCGGTCGCTTCCTGCTCAGCCGGGGGCGCCTCATCTCGAGCCGCCGCTTCGGTGCTCTCATTGGCGGTCTCTTGCGGCTCTTCCTGCGCTTCGGATTGCGCGGGCGCCTGATCTCCGGCGCCCGCAAAGCCACCGAAGCCAATGCCGCCGGAGATGACGACAATGATGAGCACAGCGTCTACTATTGCGAGAACTATGTCGGTTGTGATTAACAGTCCTCGCCGATCCCGGAATCTTTCCTTCGCCATGTCGCCTCCTGCCCACAGTATAGTAGTGGAAGTCGTGTTATGACATCTCAATAGCCATGGATATGTCGCAAATAGAGATCACCGCCACCGGCATTGACCAACTCTTCGAACCGGCGCCGCTTGTGGCGGAAGCACTCATCGGCACGCTACTGGTTCGTCACGTCCGGAAACAGGGGTGTTCCCCGCGTCTACTCGTTGCGCGGATCGTGGAAACCGAAGCCTACACCGAAGATGATCCGGCATCCCACTCGTATACCGGACGCACCGAGCGATCGGCAGTCATGTTCGGTCCGCCCGGGCACGCGTATGTCTACCTCATCTACGGTATGCACTTCTGTCTCAACCTCGTATGTGGACCCGCAGGCTCGGGAGAAGCCGTCCTTCTGCGCGCGGCAGAACCTTTAAACGAAATAGACCTAATGGTCCAAAATCGGGGCCAACAGCGATCTCTGCGAAACAAGAGTCCCGAGAGTCGCGAGCGCCTCCGCCGGCGCCTTCAGGCACAGCCGGCAACAATCGCGAACGGACCGGGAAAGCTCGGCGCGGCCTTCGCGGTCACCGTGGACCGGGACTACGGAAAGTCACTGCTCGGTGAAGCCGATCTCACGCTTGCAACCGAGCTCCGGATAGGGGACGCAACCCTGACCGCGCAACGCCGCGGGGTATCACGGTCGCAACGCATTGGTATTCGCCGAAACACCGAGGCGCTGCGCCGCTTTTTCGAACCGGAAAACCCCGCGGTTTCCGCCCCGCGCACAACCAGGTCTTGACGAGCTCTCCCGCGCTTACGAGCTCTCGCCGGCTGAGTCGGATATACCCATTAACTCGACAATGCGATTCAAATCACTTGTGGACAGATACTCGATCTCGATCTTCCCGCGGGACTCGGATCCGCGAAGGGTAACCCGCGTACCGAGCCGCTCGAGCAGCGATTGTTCTACCGCGGCAAGATGGGGATCCTTGCCGCCCGACCCACTAGTTCCAGCGGCTTTCGACGCGGACCCCGCCGTCTTCGGCCTGGCGGATTGCTCGGAGCTACCCGACTCATGGCCTTCTCCATCCCTTTGCCGGGCCTCACGCAGTGCCGTCGCCGCTTCGCTCCCCGCGTTGACGTAAGCGGCGGCACGTTCGGCCAGCCGCACGGAGACCTCCTGCATCAACAGCTCGTTGGCAAAGCTCGTGCGACGATCAAGATCCTCTATGGAGAGCACGGCTCGCGCGTGGCCGGGCGATAGCCGCCCTTCGGCGACAGCCTCCTGAACGGCGACGGGAAGTCGCAGGAGGCGAAGTGCGTTCGCAATGGTCGACCGGTTCTTTCCCAAACGCTTGGCCAACTCATCTTGGGTTGCGTCGGCCGTTTCCATAAGCGACTGGTACGCCCGGGCTTCCTCGATCGCATTGAGATCCTCCCGCTGCAGGTTTTCGACGAGCGCGATTTCCAGCTTCTCGGCGGGGCTAAAGCTCCGCGGAATGACCGGGACGCGGTCGATTCCGGCCTTGAGGGCGGCGCGGTAGCGCCGCTCGCCGGCCACGATCAGATAGGAGCCGTCGTCCGCCGGCTCGACCAAGAGCGGCTGGAGAACGCCCTTTTCGCGAATCGACTCGGAAAGCTCCGAGAGAGCCGCCTCGCTGAAGTGTTTCCGGGGCTGCTCGGGATTGGGCCGAAGGTCCGAAAGCGGAAGCTCGGTGAGTCCCTCGAGGGCGGGAGTGGCTTCATCGTCCTGAGTCTGTAGCAGGGCGTCAATGCCCTTGCCGAGTCGTCGCTTAGACACGATCTATCACCTCACCGGCAAGCTTCTGGTAGCTCTTGGCGCCGGTACTATCGGAGTCGTATTGGTTGATCGGGACCCCGTGCGACGGTGCCTCCGAGAGTCGGACGTTCCGGGGGATGATGGTTCGAAAGACTCGCTTTCCGAAATAGCCGACGACCTCTTGGACGACGTCCTGGGCCAGCCGTGTGCGACTGTCGTACATGGTAAACAAGATTCCGGCAATATCGAGATCGGCGTTGTAGCTTTCCTGTACCCGCTTAATGCTTTGCAGCAACTGTGTGAGCCCTTCCATGGCGAAATACTCGCATTGCAGGGGAATCAGCGCCGCATCCGCCGCCACGAGGCCGTTCAGCGTCAAGAGACCGAGTGACGGTGGACTGTCAATGAAGACGAAGTCGTAGTCGGCACGGACCTCGCTGAGCGCGGTTTGCAGGAAATACTCCCTACGCTCCACCTCAACGAGCTCAACATTGGCTCCGGTGAGGTTGATGCTGGATGGGATGATCCACAGGCCGTCTTGACTGGTCGCCTGGACGGCTTCGGCGGCAGAGACCCGCTCGGTGATCACCTCGTAGATGCCGGTGCCTTGATTGGACTTGCCCACGCTACTGGTGAGATTTCCCTGCGGATCAAAGTCGATGAGGAGGACGCGGTATCCCGCGACCGCCAGGTAGGCACCAAGGTTTACCGCCGACGTGGTCTTGCCGACCCCGCCCTTTTGATTCGCGAAGACGATCGTTCTTCCCATGTTGATCGCCGAGTATAGCGAAAAAATCCCTTGCTGTCATGGCGAATAGTGGTAGTCTACAGCGCTGTGGGAAGAGCACGGGAGATAGAGAGCGTTGCGGTTGTGGCCGCAGTCGTTGTACGGGACGGAACGGTCCTGCTCGCACGCCGGAAACGCGGCAAGGCGCGCGGTGGATTCTGGGAGTTTCCCGGCGGCAAGATCGAAACAAGCGAGACAGCTGAACAAGCACTAATACGGGAGATCGCGGAGGAGTTCTGCTGCGGTATTACCGTTGGGGAGTTTCTCGGGAGCGCCACCCACGAATACGTGGATCTAGAGGTGCACATCCAGGCCTATACGGCTCGTCTGGACGGAAACATTGCCTGCATGACCGACCACGATGCTCGTGCATGGCTTCGCCCGGCGGCGATCGCGGATTACGACCTTGCGCCGGCGGATGAGTTTCTCGTTCCTCTTCTCCACTCGATACTTTAGATTTTGGCTTAGCAGGTCGACAGTTAACACAGGAGTCGGGACGGAAAGAAGTCGGGAGATCTCCGCCGTTTTACGCGGAGTTGAAAATTCGCGTCAAACTGTTAGATTTAGGTGAGCGTTCAGGCTTCCGACGCGATTCGTAAGTGGAAGGTCGGCGAATGAGCAGACACGTGACGGCTACTCCGACGCAAAGCTCCGTTCGGGAGCTGCTAAAATCGATCCCGAAAACCGAGATACACCTTCACATTGAAGGTCTGGTCTCCGTTGATTCGATCTGGCAGCTTATCAACAAACACGACGTGGACCTCGGGATCAAAACGAAGGCCGAGCTCGAGAAGCGCTTTCACATTACGAGCCTCAACGAGTTCATCAATCTGTTCATAAACATTGTGCAGGCGGTATTCTTAGAGGAAGAGGATCTCGACTTCCTCATATCGGACGCCGAAAACTACCTTTCCCGGAACAACATCCCCTACGCTGAACTCTTTTTCGCCCCGACAAAGCTGATCCGCAACGGGCTGCGCTTCAATGTGCTTATGGAGAAGCTGCACAACGGCGCGGAGTATCTGCGCGGCAAAGGATACGACGTTCGCTACATTGTGGACGTGTCTCGGGGTTTCGGCCTCGAAAACGCCATGCGGAACCTCGAGCTAACCGCGGCGAATCGAACGGCTAACATCATCGGCTTGGGTCTCGGCGGCGCCGAGCAGAGCGGCCCCGCACGGGAGTACGCGCCCGTTTTCGAGCGTGCCCGGAAAGAGGGCTTTCACATGGTGGCGCACGCCGGGGAAGACGTTGGACCACACTCGGTGTGGGACACGATCGATGTGCTCAAGGTAGAGCGCATTGGCCATGGAACCAGCGCGATTCTCGACCAGCGGCTCATGCACGCCCTGCGGGAGCGGCAGGTTCCCCTCGAAATCTGCCCGACGAGCAACCTGTTCACCCGCAAGTACGCGCAATCACTCGAACAACATCCGATCCGCGCCTTCTACGACTTCGGAATGTACGTCACCGTTAATACGGACGACCCGACCTTGTTCGGCGTCGACCTTGTAGATGAGTACGCCAGATTGATCGATGCCGGGGTCTTTTCAGTAGACGAAGTCGTGCAGATCATCAAGAACGGGATTTACGCGACGTTCATGGAGACCAAGAAGAAAGACGCACTTTGGGATCAGGTGCAAGCAACCGTGAACCGAAGCTCGCTTCTGACTGATTCCGTATAGCCGACACAC
>CAYFQV010000205.1:0-5294 GCA_964345195.1 uncultured Spirochaetaceae bacterium | reverse complement strand
GGCCGGGCGGTTTCGAAGACATAGTTCTCCGGGTCGGGGATCGGCTCCAGCCCCGACAGCGCCTCCGCCAAGTCTCGCCGAATGATGGAATAGCTTGCGCCGGAATCAAACAATGCCGGCCGCCGCGCCGTGCCCTTGGAGCCGACAAGCAGGATCTGTTTTTCGAGAATGCTCACAGTAGCCTCCTGCCTGGGGATACTGGGCACCTTGAGGTGCTGCTTCAAAGTCGGCCTCCTTGTGGACGGGTTTGTTCCGTTGGGCCCCGGAACCGAGCGGCTCAAGAACCGGACACACCAATCGTGGGGAGTATGACCGGCTTCAGCGGGGAGGAAAAGGGAGGGGAATGAAAGAAAAGGGAGAGCTCCCGGGCGCTTCGGAGATCTCCGTTCGGAGTGTATCCTATGTAGACCTTTTGTACGCACACCATATGTGCTAGTCTTCATTTCATGCGTGGGATTTGTTTGGACATGACCACTGTCATTGTGAGTCGGCTGCTACCGACCCTTCTCCTTGCGACGGGCGCAGTCGTTACCGTAGCCTCTCAAGAGTCGTCGCTTCCCGAACCGAATTTGCGCGGATCGGTTCGAAGGATGATCGTCGTGGAGGAGGTAGTGACGGGAAGTAGCGCCAGCGCCCAAGGAGAAGAGTCCAGACGTCAGGAGTTCGAGTTCGACGAAGGGCGTTTGGTTCGGCAGAATAACTATGTTCCGAAGGATCAATTGGCCTGGGAGAGCACGTTCGAGTATGACGATGCCGGCAATATCGTACAATGGGTTTCTCGGGACGGGCAGGGTAGGGAAAAGTGGCGCTATGAGTACAGCTACGGAGCGGATGGGCTTTTAGAACGCGAGGTTTTACGCAATGGCGGAGGTCGTATCGAAGAGGTCCTTGTATATGACTACTCGGAGGGCGACCTGGTAGAAGAGATCCAATACGGATCAACGAATAGTGTCCGTTGGCGCAAGGTGTACTCTTCCAACAATGACGAAAGGCTCCGGACTTGGAGTCTGTTCTATCCCGACGGTACGCGGCTCAAGCAGGTCAAGGAGCAGTACGATGACCGTGGGCGCCTGGTGAAGGAGATTCATCGGGAGGGGCTCGGAACCATATCCCTGGAGATCACATATGATTACGGGTTGTGGTCTGTTCCACGTTTGGTATCGGTCTTTGACGGTGAGGGGTCTTTAGTACGACGAGAAGACCGACGCCTGGACGTCGGAGGTAACGTCGTGGAAGAGCACGTTTCCCGCGGTGATCTGACAGATCGTAGTGAGCTGCTACGTGAGTACGAGTATGACCGAAGAGGTAACTGGGTTAGAAAGCGAACGGTCCATTACGAAGTGATCGATGGTCGGCGAGCGGTGACGCGAGAGAAACTCACGACGAGAGACATTGACTACGCCGTTGGTGAATAATCATGAGATCCCTGTTCTCACGAGTCTTTACGGTTATATTCGCGTCGCATTTGATTGTCATGGTGGTGCTCGCGTTGATCTTTGTTTTCGCCGTGCAGCGGTCTATTGAGAATTGGAACGTGGATCGCGGGCGACGGCTTCAAAACCTCATGGCCCCAGCTGTATCGAGGGTCTATCGGGTGAACGGCAAACTGTCGGAGTCCGAGATCCACGCGGCCCTGAGGCCCTTTCTTACATCGAATGCATATGTATACGTGACCAACTCCACCGGACAGCCCGTTTATCTGTTCGAGGCGGGCGACCAGGTTTCCATTCATCAGACGGATCTCATTGAGAGCAGAAGAAGAAATCTGGAAAAATCCTTTTCCTCTCCCGTGGCTATCCTGGACGGTGATTCGGTCGTTGGCCGCCTCTACGCCGATACCCTCGGGTTTCGCACGGATCTCTCGAATCGAAACCTTCTGCGTAGCCTGTTCACGATTCTTGTCGGCGGTACTGGTGCCTCGTTATTGATCGCTCTTGTTATCGCCTACGCATTCTCTCGTATTTTGTCACGCCAGGCGACGCGTCTGGCCGGTGGTCTGAGTGAGTTAGCCACGGGGAACAGAGAGGTGCTGTTCCCTCTGGAAGGTTCTGTGGAGCTTCGGACTATCGCTCAGTCTGCACAGGCGCTGCAAGCCCAGCTTTCCCGTGAGGAGCGGTTACGTACACGATGGACTCAAGACATTGCACATGACCTGCGGACTCCGATCACTGCCCTGAAGACGCAGTTCGACGGCATGATCGAGGGATACATTGCTCCGAGTACCGAGCGTCTCACCTCTGTCCAGGAGGAAGTGCACCGGATCGACCAACTGGTAAACGACCTCCGCGAGCTCAGTCGGATGGAGTCACCGGATATGACCCTCGAGTGTGAGTGGCTGCACACCGAGGCATTCCTGGCAGATCTGGAGAATAGTATCGCCTCACGAGCCCGGGAAAGTGGCGCCGTATTTCATGTGCACGCCGAAAAACTGAGGTTTCGCGCAGACGGCCACTTGCTCTATCGCGCACTTTCGAACGTGCTGGAGAATGCATTTCGGTATGTTCGAGACGGTGGCTCCGTGACCTTGTCCGCTCGGCAACAACGGGACGGTGTCGCGTGGGAGGTGCGGAACACCGGCACGGTAAACCCGGATGAAATACCCATGATGTTCGAGCGCTTCTATCGGGGAGAGGCGGCGAGAGGCTCATCGGGCTCAGGGCTCGGCTTGTCGATTGCACAGGCTGTTGTCTCACTTCATGGCGGGGAGATACGGATGCAACAGGTCCGGGATGAGACCGTCGTGACCCTGGAATTTCCGCAGGCTTTCACAGACGAGAGCGCCTGAGGCGTTCTTATCCTGGCAGGATTGGAGCAGGGCTACATGGACGGAACTGCAGTATCCGGGGCAAAGCGATATCCGTATCCGCGAACTGTTTCTATCCATCCTGATCTGCCGAGGCGGCTGCGAATATTCGCAATATGGGTGTCTACCGTTCGCTCAGAACCGGTGAAATGGTAGCCTAAACACTCGGAGAGGATTCGCTCCCTTGAAATTGCCCGACCGTCTCTGAAGGCAAGATAGCTAAGTATCTCCCACTCTGCGCCGGTAAGGACTATTTCGACATCGTTCATAAAGACCTTGTGAGCCTCGAGGTCAATGCGAAGAAGGTCTTCGCCTTTTCTCCACGAGCCCGTGGTGGGAGCGGTCTCACCCTCCTCCTGAACCCGTTTCAGAATTGCCTCGGTTCGCAGGAACAACTCCTTCGTGGAGAAGGGTTTTACTACGTAGTCGTCACCGCCTACCTCGAAACCCATCACGCGGTCCGACTCGGATTCCTTGGCCGTCAGGAAGATTATGGGTACGCGGGAATGCTCGCGAATTCGCTTTGTCAGGAGGAAACCGTTCATATCAGGCAGCATGATGTCCAGGATAATCGCATCTGGTTCAAGACTCTGCATGGACTCGAGCACTCCCTGGGAGCGCTCAAAGCTCAGCACCTCGTAATCGTTAACCTGAAAGTACTCGCACACGGCATCTCTGATATTCTCGTTGTCCTCGATAATGTATATCCGTGGCATCTGGATCTCCCGAAGCGACATTGATTATCCGGCATCCGGGGACTTGTTCCCAGACGAAAAGCGCTTCCTTGACGGAATCTTAACAAACCCTTGCCGCTTTCTTTGCGCCATGAGTTTATCATGCCTCTAGACACGCTAGTGAGGAGGCATGGGATGGCAAAGATGGACACGGAAGCTGTACTGACGCAGACCCGGAAACGTCTGGAACAAGAGCCGGCCGTCGCCGACCCGACGAGAATAACCGTCGACATTGAAAAGAGAGGTTCTCTCTTCAATCGGCGGTATGCGATTGTCTTGTCCGGAGCGGTCGGATCCGAGGCGGAAGGACGGCGCATTGCGGAAGGAGTGAAGGATAGTGTGGCGAACTACGGACAGATAGACGTAGAAAACCATTTGGTAGTCCCGCTTGTATAGGAGTTCGCCTTCGCCATGTGAATCGGATTCTCATGGAGAGTCCGGTTCGCGGCGAAGCTCGCTCTACCAGCTTGCTTGAAGCAAACCACGAACCGGACATCATCTTTGTTCTATGGTAATTCACCTTGGCAGGTGGCGAGGGTTCACTCTTCCGACTGCTGCTGCAACGCCGCCTGCAGTTCCTCGTCCTGCTGGACGACCCGAATCATATTGTTGAATCGTTCGACGCTTAGGTCATGATCCTCAACCGTGGCCACCATTCTCTTTTGGGCTTCGACCTGCACTTCCTGGATGTCCTGTATGAGCGTGGCGTACTGCTCGCGCTCCGGTTCGCTAAGCCTTTCTCGTTCCTCAGACGAATTGGGTTCTTGCATGATACGATGAACTTCCTGAAAGCGAGAACTCCCCATGTCGGATTCTTCTATCGTTTCATCAATGGTCTCGCTCAGACCCTGCTGGATTCCCTGTACTTCAACCAGGGCGTCGGCGAAGTCCGCAAACTGTTCTGAGTCCGGATCAATGTCTATCTGCGGTTGCTCTGAAGGGGCCGGGGTCTGCTGCGCGCTTACGGCAACGGTTACGGCCATCATCAAGGTCACAATGATTGCCAATGTGGTTAGATTGTCTTTCCTCTGTTTCAACTGCTGCTCCTCTTGTTCAATTACGTCTTGCTTGATCGTTACCACGCAAAGAATGCTACGTCGGTCGCCCGACGCAGCGTCCCGTGTCCGTGTTTACGGGGCCTCGGGTTGTTCGACTCCAGGGGACGGCGCCTGCTGTTTCTCTTCGACCGGCCCACAGCCAACAAGGATAACACCGAACAATAACGGTGCAATCAGACCGAGAATAAGTCTTCTCATGGTGATCCTCCTCCAAAAAAGTGTTGTACCCAAGCGTAGCGACAGAGAGTTAAGACTTCGCAGAGACAATGTGAAGTGTCGATCAAGATTACGGACGCTGCGGTCCCGGCTCGTCGGCCTGGAGGATCACATCCAGGGGCTCATGAGCGCGACGGATGATGTCGAAGGGGCTCTATCCCGCAAGGGGGGGGATCTTCGGGGCTCCAAAGAGGCAGGTAGGAACACAACGCTGCTTGCCGGACGAACCGGCTCTATCCACACGGCTCTTCGGTACCGGAACCCGCCGGCAATACAATGGACCTTCGATGGTCTGCCGGCGGATGTCTGTGGAGCGCCCGTTTTCTACGACGGCCGTTAATCTATCCGGGAAGAACCTGAACTGTCGCGCAGCATGTTCCGCCACCGCACCGCGGTCCAGCCCTACACCCGCAAGCGCACCGCCGTCTTTCGGTAGAGGATCTCCTCGTGGTCGAAGTCGAGCTTGATGTTCCAGGCCTGCAT
>CAYFQV010000204.1:0-5297 GCA_964345195.1 uncultured Spirochaetaceae bacterium | reverse complement strand
AGCGCAGCATATCTCGAAGTTTTGCAAGGCGAGACCCCACCGGCCACAACATGACCACAAAGATCGACCTGACCGCCGGCTCCCGTCAACACAGCCCGTGATACCTTCGCGGCGAGGTGACAAACACGCCCCCGAATGCGTTACACTTCGCGGGATACGCTAGGGTGACGCCGCCGCCCGGAGACGACAACTGGAGGCCTCAATGATTGCTCGCAACGTCCGGATGCTCCCGTACCACATCTATCCACCCATGGAGTGGTCGATCGTGGAGTCTGAGTTTTCATCACGATGGATGGGGAACGCCGAGACCATCTTCGCTCTTGCCAACGGCTTTCTCGGAACGCGCGGAACCTTTGAGGAAGGTCGTCCGAGCGCACAGGCGGGAACCTTCTGCAACGGCTTCCACGAGACCTGGCCGATCGTACACGCCGAAGAGGCCTACGGCTTTGCCCAAACCGGTCAGACCATCGTGAACGTTCCCGACACCACCATTCTCAAGCTCTACGTCGACGACGAGCCACTGTTTCTTCCCACAGCACGGCTCACCGAATATCGCCGTGAGCTCGATTTTCGCAACGGCATGCTGGTCCGGCAGATGAACTGGTCCTCCCCGGCGGGCAAGCAGGTACAGGTCTCCTCGCGCCGCCTAATCTCCTTCGAGCAGCGGCACGTCGGCGCGATCCAGTATGAGCTCACCGTGGACACAGATGCGCCGATCGTCATCTCCTCACAGATGCTGAACCGCCAGGACAGCAGCGCAACGGATGAGCCGAAGAACGGAAAAGGGGGGGATGATCCGCGCCGGTCCCACGGCTTCGGTTTCCGTGTCCTCAACGCCCAGAATCACTTCGAGGAAGAGCATTGCATTATCACCGGTTACCGTACCAGCAATTCTCGGATGACTCTCGGCGTCGGGATGGACCACATCGTCGAGACCGACAACCCCTGGCAATCTTCCCGCGCCTGGGGCCCTGATCTCGGCAAAGTCGTATTCACCATTGATGCAAAGCCGGGTGTCCCCATCCGCATCACCAAGTTCTTCACCTATCATATGTCTCGCTCGGTCCCGCCGGTGGAGCTCGTCGATCGCGCGCACCGCACACTGCAACGAGCCATGCGAGACGGCTTCGGCGCCCTCGAGCACTCCCAGCGACGCTACCTCGACGACTTCTGGTCTCGGGCGGACGTGGTTGTAGACACCGACACCCGGGTTCAACAGGCTATCCGTTGGAACATCTTTCAACTCTGCCAAGCATCCGCGCGGGCCGAGACCGCGGGCATTCCCGCAAAGGGGCTCACCGGCCAAGGCTACGAGGGACACTACTTCTGGGATGCAGAGGTCTACGTAGCGCCGTTTCTCAGCTACACAAACTCCCGCATTGCCCGGAACCTCTTGCGATATCGACATACGAAGCTCGACTACGCCCGGCTCCGTGCGCGCGAGCTCTCGGAAAACGGTGCACTCTTCCCGTGGAGAACGATCAACGGCGAGGAGGCGAGCTCGTACTACGCCGCCGGCACCGCGCAGTATCACATTGATGCGGATATTGCCTACGCCATCCGGCGCTACGTGGATGTCCGCGACGATCCGCAGTTCCTTGCCGAGTATGGGGCGGAAATCCTCGTGGAAACCGCCCGCATGTGGGCGGGACTCGGCTTCTTCAGCCCCGAAGACGGTACCTTCCATATCCACGGCGTGACCGGCCCGGACGAGTACACCACGGTGGTCAACGACAACACCTTTACGAATCTCATGGCGCGCACCAACCTGCGCTACGCCGTAGAGGTTGTCACCTGGCTGCGCAGTAGCGACCGTGACGCGTACACCCGTCTCGTTCACGAAACCGACCTCGAGGCGGATTCGGAAGTTGAGCTCTGGCAACGCGCCGCCGACCGGATGTATATCCCCTACGACGAGGACAAGAAGATCCACCCGCAGGATGCGAACTTCTTGGCCAAGGAGAAGTGGGACTTCGAGAACACCCCCATGGACCACTATCCGCTCCTCCTTCACTTCCATCCCCTCGTCATCTACCGACATCAGGTGATCAAGCAGGCGGACATTGTTCTCGCGCTGGTTCTGATGGGCAACGAGTTCTCAATGGAGGAGAAGCGGCGCAACTTCGACTACTACGATCCGCTGACGACCGGAGACTCTTCTCTATCGGCCTGTGTGCAGTCCATCCTGGCCGCGGAAATCGGCTACGATGAGAAGGCCTACGAGTATTTCCGCTATGGACTCCTCATGGATTTGGCGGATGTCGCGGGAAACACCGTAGACGGTGCCCACATCGCCTCGGCCGGGGGGGTGTGGATGACCCTCATCTACGGCTTCGGCGGAATGACCGATTTCCATGGGAAGCTGAGTTTTGACCCCCGACTGCCCAAACGCTGGGGACGACTGCGCTTCCCCATCCGTTTCCACAACCGCCAGATCGACGTGGACATTAGCCATGAGGAGATGAAGTTCGAGATCCTCGAAGGTGAGCCCCTGACCATTACCGTGCGAGGACAGGAGACCGAGCTAGAAGCGGGCAAGCCCTTCCGGCTGTCGAACGAACGGAGCAACGGAGGAGCCTGACGGCAGCATGTCGTGTCCACGGGAACGCCGCTCCGAACTGCTCGACGCCGGATACAGCCTCGTTGCGGCGATTCCCGGCCCCGCACTCATAGCTCTGCTCGCGATTGCCCTGGCGATCGTGCCGAAGCCCGCCCACGTCGCGGGCCGAACGGTTCCGGACGAGGGAGCGGAGCTCCGGGGCACCGTCGTCGAGGTTATCGACGGAGACACCTTCGAGCTGCGCGGCGCGGAGCTACGCGTCACGGTACGGCTCCACGGCGTCGACGCCCCGGAGTCGAACCAAGCCTACGGCGCCGCGGCGACCCGGCTGGTCCGCCGCCTCGTCGGCAACGCGACGGTTACGCTGCATGTTCTCGACCTGGACCGCTACGGCCGCGCCGTCGGCCGCGTCATCCTCGAGGACGGCCGGGAGCTCAACCGCCTTTTGTTGCACAAGGGCTACGCCTGGTGGTACGAACGCTACGCGCCGCGGGACCGTGACCTCGAGCGCTTGGAGGAGAGTGCCCGCGCGGCCGGCCGGGGCCTGTGGGCCGCCGAGGATCCCATAGCCCCCTGGGATTGGCGACAGGGCCTACGGGAATCCCGGGAACCTCGCAGCGGCGGGCCGGAGAGTTCACCCTAATGCGGGTACAGCTAAACATGCTTCTGTTCAGTGCAATCCTCACGACTGCCGCCGCCGGCCTTCTCACAGCTCCGCCCGCTTACGCCCAGAAGAGCCTTCGCGGCCAAGCGATCGTGCCGAATCCCAGCCCCTTCAGCTTAAACTCCTACGACGCCCTTCACGCCGCCTCGCTCATTCGGCGGGTCGGATTTCTACAGCTCTGGGATGGACGAGGCATGCCGGAAACAGTGGCGGTCAATCGCGTGGAGAGCGTGCACATCGGCTTCGATCCGGATGCGGTTCCGGCCCGCCGGCAGCGCTACGACCTGCATGTGAATGGACAAGCCCTGGAGTGGAATGTAACGTACATCGAATACGCCGGGCGCATGGTGAACCTGCGTCTGCTGTTCACATATCGGAATCAACATCCGCCGGAGGGGCTCGAGTACGTTATCCCCGCGGATCTCTCCGGAAGAGAGGAGTAATCATGAACATTGACACGAAGTTCCAAAAGCTGACTGAGAAAGCCCGGCTCATCTCGGACATTGGGGGCGCAGCCTCGCTGATGGGCTGGGACCAGGAGACCATGATGCCGCCGGGAGCGGCCACCAATAGGGCTCAGCAGCTCGGTACCTTGGCTCGCTTGGCGCATCAGTACTACGTCGACCCCGATCTGGGATCCTTACTGCAGGAGCTAAATGAAGCCATGACCGACCGGGACTACGACGACCCACGGCGCTCGGTAGTCCGCGTCATGCTGCGTGAGCATACCCAGCGCCGACGCATTCCCGGAGAGCTCGTCGGGGAGATCGCCCAGCATTCTGCAACGGCGCGGGAGACCTGGAAGGAGGCGCGCTCGAAGAGCGACTTCTCCATCTTCGCCGCCGACCTAAAAAAGCAATTCGACCTCGCCGGCCGCTTTGCCGAAGCCTTAGGCTACGAGGCCAACCCCTACGACGCCCTCCTCGACCGCTTCGAGTCCGGGCTCACATACGACATGATCAATCGGGAGTTCAGCCGGGTAAAGCCGCGATTGGCCGAGCTGATCGGCAAGATCAACGAGCACGGCGAGCGTGTCACCGACGAGGTCTTGGGTCGCTTCTACCCGCGGGATGCGCAGGTGGCCTTCGGAACCAAGATGGCCGGCGAAATGGGCTTCGACTTTAATCGCGGCCGTCTGGACCTCTCCACGCATCCCTTCACCAGTGGGAGCTCCGCGGACGATGTTCGCCTGACCACACGGGTCAACGAGAACTACCTCGGGGACTGTGTCATGTCCATAATCCACGAGGCCGGTCACGGCATCCACTTCCAGAATCTCGCCGCGGAGTACAAGAGCTACCCCTTCCGCTTCGGTCTCGCCCTGGCGGAATCCCAGTCACGTTTCTACGAGAACCTCATTGCCCGAACCAGAGAGTTCTGGGCTTATGCGCTTTCCTCGTTCAAGGAACACTTCCCGGATGCCGCCGACGTCGCTGCCGACGATCTCTACCGGGCGGTCAACCAGTCCAAGCCCTCCTTCATCCGTGTGGATGCGGACGAGGTTACCTACGGCATGCACATTATGCTTCGCTTCGAGCTGGAAAACAGCGTCGTGAACGGGCAGCTCGCCGTGGAAGATCTCCCGGATGAGTGGAACAAGCGGATGGAGTCCTACCTCGGTATTACCCCGCCGAACGACGCCCAGGGCGTCCTCCAGGACATCCACTGGTCTCAAGGCGGCATTGGCTACTTTCCCGACTACCTCCTTGGCAGCATGCTTTCGAGCCAGCTCTGGGAGGCCCTCGAGCGCGACCTACCCGACGCCGGGAACCGAATCGGCCGCGGCGAGTTCGCACCGCTCACCGACTGGCTGCAGGAGCACGTCCAGCGCCACGGCGGCGCCTTCACCTTCCCGGAGCTCACCGAGCGTGCAACCGGAACCGAGTTCTCCAGCGAGCCCTACATGCGCTATCTCGAATCAAAGTACGGAGAGCTCTACGAGCTGTGAGCTGAAGGTTCCACAGAATCGCGCCCGCATGCCGGCACTCGCGGGCGGCGGAGGCCGGCCCGCCTACAAGTTCCGCAGGTACGCCAAAGCCTCTTCGAGTATGGTGTCGACGCCGCCTGCGAGCT
>CAYFQV010000203.1:0-5311 GCA_964345195.1 uncultured Spirochaetaceae bacterium | reverse complement strand
CAGGAGAGTGCGTCGGTCCTCTTCGGCAACCACGTGCTGAGCATCTTCCTTGCCGGAGAGGGTCGATTCCAGTTGACGACGGCACGACTTACCGCGCCGGAGCATGCCGGCGGTCATGATCACGCCGACGTCGCGTTGCTGCATCACTCTTCGTCCACTTCCCGCGAGCTCGGGAGCCTGCTATTCTTGCTGGGCCACGAGCTCGTAGGTGTCGATCGCGATCTGCAGCTCTTCATTCGTTGGCACGACGACAACGCTAACCGGTGAGTAGTCCCGTGAAATCAGGCCCATCCGCGGACCGTTTTCGAGATTCTTCCGGTAATCCACAACGATACCGATGTTCTCGAGACGATTACAGATCCGTTCCCGCATACGGGTGCCGTACTGCCCAATTCCGCCGGTGAACACGAGAATATCCACCTTTACCATGTTCGCCACGTAGGAGCCGATGTACTTTCGAAT
The DNA here is from genome assembly GCA_964345195.1 of uncultured Spirochaetaceae bacterium. Classification (GTDB taxonomy): domain Bacteria; phylum Spirochaetota; class Spirochaetia; order DSM-27196; family PWMO01; genus CAYFQV01. Next base: position 4,849 of record CAYFQV010000203.1, on the reverse strand, counting down.
CCGGTACGCGTATACCTCGAGAGCATCCATCGCGTTACGATTCCCCTGCTCCGCCGCGTCCTCGAGATCTCTCAGGTCGTTTGAGATGCCCGACAAACCGAGCAGACCGCTTTCCTTGTTGAGCATCTGATTAAGCTGAGATGCGGTGTAGCCGCGCTCCAAGAGGTAGAAGATGATTGCGGGATCGATATCTCCACTCCGCGTTCCCATCATGAGGCCTTCGAGCGGGGTAAAGCCCATCGACGTATCAATGGACTTGCCGTTCCGAATCGCGGTGATGGAGGCGCCGTTACCGAGGTGACAGGACAATACGTTCGTGTTCTCAATGGCGCGCTTCATGTACTTCACCGATTCCTGCGCGACATAGCGGTGACTCGTACCGTGAAACCCGTACCGACGAATCTTATGTTTCTCATAGAGCTCGCGGGGTAAGCCGTAGAGGTACGCCGCCGGCGTCAGCGTCTGGTGAAAGGCGGTGTCGAAAACCGCCACCTGTCTGCGCTCCGGCAGGGCCGCCATAGCTTCACGAATCCCGGTCAGGTTCGGGGGATTGTGCAGCGGCGCCAACTCAATATTCTCTTCAATAGCGGCCAGGACGGAATCGTCTATAATAACCGACTCGGCGTATTTCTCCCCGCCGTGAACGACGCGGTGTCCAACACCCACGATCTCATTGAGACTAGTAAGAAATCCATCCCGGTCGTCCGTTAGTGCCTCGGTCATAAGCTCGACCGCGGCCTTGTGGTCCGGAACATCCCGTTCCCGGCTGAAGACGCCGTTGTAAGATGTCTGCTCGATTCCTCCGCCGTCGGTGCCGATGCGCTCCACCACGCCCTTACCGAGACTCTCTCGAGCAGGCATATCGTAGACCTCGTACTTGAGCGAGGAGCTTCCACAGTTGATGACGAGAACCAGATTGCTATTCTCGTTTAGGGTGCGCGGCATGATTACTCGTTCGCGGTCTCATCCGACGCTTCGGCGGGCTCACCGGCGGCACCAGTATCCGGATTGCCGACGCTTTGGGAGATGCGAATGTATGCCGCACCGAGATTGTAGAGCGCCTGAGCGTTCTCCGGCTCACCTTCGATGACACGACGAAAATCTTCAATCGCATCACGGTAGTTCTCCGCGTCGTAGTTGACGACACCGCGGTTGAAGAAGGCGCGTGTATAGCCCTCCCGCAGAGCAATGGCTTCGGTGAAGTCTACGATCGCCTCTTCGTTGCTTCCCATGCGGTACTGTGCGAGACCACGGTTGTGCAGGACCTCCGCTCTATTATCAACAAGCTCGAGAGCCGACGTGAAATCCTCTCGCGCCGCTGCGTAGTCGTCGAGACGATAGTACGCGTTACCGCGGTTAAAGTACGCTTGTCCGAAATCCGAACGAAGCTCCACGGCACGGGTGAAGTCGGATACAGCGTCCTGGTAGTTCCCGATCTCCATGTGAATAGTTCCGCGATTGTAGAAGGCATCCGCAACCTCATCGTTTGCCTCAATGGCGCGATCGTAGGCACGTAGCGCTTCCTCGTAGAGGCCCTCATCCGCAAGTCGGTTCCCCTCTTCAATGAGCGATTGAAAATCCTGACCGACTGCAAGCGCGACGGGCACAAGCATGACAAGCGCCGCCAGGGCCGAGAAACGCAAAGCCGATTTCAGCGAATTGACGTGTGGCATTCCCTTCTCCTTTGTAGTAAGTGTAGCGGTAAAGCCTGTGCGGGTAAACTCGTTGCGGCCCGCCCCGTTTCCAGGTAGTCGGGCCTATGCTACGCTCGTGTCACATGCCTTCTCACCTCGCGCATACGGTCTTTGCTCGGCACGCCTTCGAGGACAGCGGTTTGCTTTCCAAGGGAGATGCGCTTTCTCCCTTCGCGGTACTCGGGGCGCAGGGCCCGGACATCTTCTACCACAATCGCCGATCCAAGCCGTCGGGATTGCACTACGGGGGACTCCTTCACCGAAAAGGATACGGGAGCTTTCTGGGCAACACCGCAGCCTTTCTCAAACGTCACGCCGATTCCAACCACGCCGATTCCAACCGAGACGACGCCTTCGCGTATATTGCCGCCGCCGCCACCCACGCCGTCCTCGACCGCGCCGCACATCCGTTTATCAACTACTTTGCGGGCTGGCATCGCCCGGGGGCTGATGAAATGCTGCGTTTCACCCACGCCTTTCTCGAACGACTCATCGACTACGCAACGGTGAAACGCTTCCGCCGGTCGAAACCCGCGCAGATCGACTTCGCCGGTATGATCGATCTGGGGCCCGCCCTGCCCACCGAGCTGGAGCGGGCGATCCGCTTTGGACTGCGCAGTACGTTTTCCCGATCCGGGCGAGATTCGAAGCTAAGCCAACGTCTTGCGAATTCGTATCACGACGCCATGGGTTTTTACCGCTTTACCAATATGCTTACCGCCGACGTTCTGCGCGAGCGGATCCACAGTGGGGTATTTCGCCCGCGGGCATTGACGATCGTTCACCCGCCGTGGCTGCCGGATGACATCGACTTCCTGAATGAAAAACACCGAGAGTGGCTGCACCCGTGTGACGAGGATATTCGTTCAACCGAGTCCTTCTGGGATCTTTACACCGCAGCGCGATACGCTGCGCGCGACGCCGTCGGGCGTATCGGCCGTGTCTGGAAGCAGCCGGGAGAGCACGCCACGCGCGAGGTGGCACGAGCTGTACGCGACGCCGTGGGAGATGTCAACCTCACCGACGGTTTGTACGAGAACACCACCTGCCGCCGTGTTCACAGCGACCCGCTGCCACTTCCGCAATTCATTGAGGAGCTATACGACCGCCTGAAGGCGGAATAGATCAGGCTATGGGCAGAGTTTGGAAATAAAAACGTGCTCGAGGCGCCACCAATCAACGCGGTTGAGCATCGCCGCCCAACGAGCACGCAACCGGCTTCCGAGGGGAGCCGGTTTTTAGCTTTCTTTTTAGTTTTCTTTTTACATTTGTTTTTACATCACAAAGGGATGCGCTCTGATGGTGATGAAGGTGTAGCGAAGCGCGTGCCAAGCATTTGTATAAATACATAAGTCATTTCACTGCATACTTTTATAAAACAGCAGAGGATCCCGAGCCGAACGGATCTAGCGCGGTTTGTATGCGATCTGCATAGATGCTCCGAGCATGTCGGCTCGAAATGAGGGGCCAAACGATTATGGTAAGGGGATTTAGCGCAATCCAATGCACACTGCATGGATATGCACTATGCATAGCTCAAGCTTGGATCAGCAGGCCGACAAGCGCAGCGGACAAGCCGAGTTGCTATTCGTCGGACTTATGGGTTCGACGACTGAGCGTTGACTGCGACACCCCGAGAAGGCGCGCAGCAACGCTCTGATTACCATTCGAGCGGCGTAGAGCCTCCCTAAACAGAAATTCTTCGGCCTCTCGAAGTGTCGGAAGCACGTCTGAGTTTCCCCACAAGGCCTCAGGCGAGTCCCCGCCGCTTCGCGACGCGCCCGCCCCGGCATCTACGAGACCCTTCATACACTCGCCGCTCAGCTCGTTACCGGATACGCGAGTCAGGCAGTCGTATACCATCGACTGCAACTCCCGAACGTTTCCCGGGAAGGGGTAACGAGAGAGAACCCGAACGACCGCCGGGGAAATGCGTGGACGCGTGCGGCCGAGACTGTTGCACGCTTCGTCGACGAAGTGGCGAAGGAGAACCGGAATATCCTCCGTTCGCTTCCGAAGGGGCGGCATGTGCACACGGTGGGCGGTGAGGCGATAGTACAGATCCCGCCGGAAATCCCCCCGCTGCTGGGCCTCCTGAAGGTCCAGATTGGTGGCGGTAACGACGCGGATATCCGCACGCCTTGGTACGTCCGCCCCGAGCGGATAGTACTCCTGCTCTTGAAGAAGTCGAAGCAACTTCACTTGGACACTTGGCTGCAGATCACCGATCTCATCCAGGAAGAGCGTGCCCATTTCAGCTTTCTCGACGAGCCCACGGCGAGAGCCCTCCGCCCCTGTATAAGCGCCATGCACGTGTCCAAAGAGCGTGTCCGAGAAGAGGGTATCATCGAGGCCGGAGACATTGACCGCAATGAACTCACCCGTCCGTCGCGATGCCCGGTGGATGGCACGCGCGATCAGTTCCTTACCGGTACCGCTTTCACCGCTTATCAGTAGCGGTCGCGGACTCGGCGCCACCGCCTCAATGTAGCGGAAGAGCCGCCGCATTGCCGGGCTATGAGTGATGATCTCACTGAAGTAGTCGGGGTTGTTCGGCTCAGCCTCCTCGCCGGAGGTGGCCAGAATATCGACTTGATCTTCTAGGTCCCGGATCTTCAGACCGTGATTCACGGCGTTAATGAGACGGTTCGAGTCTACCGGCTTGGTTAGGTAGTCGAAAGCGCCGACTTTCATACATGAGACCGCCGTATCTACGCTATCCTCGCTTGTCAGAACAATGACGGGCACCGGTGGAAACTCCGTGATGATCTGCGGAAGCAGCTCTTCACCGCTTATATACGGCATTTTCAGGTCGAGTAGCGTAACGCTCACCGGCTCCTTACGCAGCATCTGCATTGCCTCTCTACTATCGAGGCAGGCGCGCACGTTCTTGAAGCCGTTCTCCCGGAGTACCGTTGTGTACAACTCGCTCGCAACGGGATCGTCGTCGATTACCAGAATTGCAGCGTCATACAGACTGTGATGTGTCATTGGCGTGCATTTCCTTCGCCCGTTCTTGATAGATCCGAATAAAACGGCGATCAAGCCGGTCTTTGATCCGAAACGCCGCGCGGCCCTTAAAAGGGATGCCCCACTTCACGGCGACACCGGTTCCATCCCCCATGTTGAGGGCAAAGAGATACTTCTCCTGCGGG
>CAYFQV010000202.1:0-5467 GCA_964345195.1 uncultured Spirochaetaceae bacterium | reverse complement strand
CGCTACGGCGTGTGGTGGTATTGGGACGCGAGCTTCCTGTTTTAGGAGCGGCTGCTATTGTTGCGCGAAGGGGCGGAGGGCCCGATCTCGCGAGAGGGAGTGGAGGCGCCTTCACGTTCGGAAGTCACGTCGTTCGTGTCCACGTCGGCATGGTGGCCGACGTCCTGAGCGGGGTGAATGTGTTGGCGCAAAAGGCGCTGATCAATCGCGTGCATGCGGACAAGGATCTAGAGGCCAATAACGGCACCATTCCAAGAGAGGAGGAACAGGGTGTATCGAACGATCGGAATCGTAATGGGGGCAGTACTCGTTCTTTCCGGATGCGCAACGTCCGGGACCCAGCCAAGAAGTGCAGCGCAAGCGCAGAGTCGGCCGCAGGAGCCGACGATCACGTTGACGGAGGCGGAGGAGGCGCAGCTGGCAACCTACCGGGCCGTGGGCGAGAAGTTGTTGATCGACGAGCTACAATCGGGGCCGGATGACACGTTTGCAATCGATCCATATACGCAGGCGTACGAAGGCTATCGAATCATCCGCTTGGCGGGCTTGGTTGATCGACTGAGCGTGGCGGATCAGTACGCGTTTATCGATGCGCTGTTCCGTGATCTCGCGAAACCTGTCGCCTTCGCCGAACCGATTCGGAATATCGTGGTGGGACAATGGTACACCGACGGAGAGCCGTTGATCATCCACGTAACACAAGCGTATTCGGGAGATCGAATCCCGTCGGTAGTCACGATGTTTAACACCGCCGGTGGCATACGGGATCTCGGCTATGAGGCGATCCAAGCGCAAGGACCGGCGGTGGAGTATCCACGATTTGTGAGCGTCGACGGGAAGGTCCGGGCAGTTGCACAGGAGTTCTATGCGATCAAGCTCCTGGAGAACGGCCAGGTGAGCGCGTCGGGCGCAGTGGGGCGGGAGTTGCCGGAGTTTGCGACGATCGAGGATGTACGGGAACGGGTCAATCTTACCGATGCCTACCTGCGTGATGGCGAGCGAGATAACGACGCGGCGGTGGTGCCGGTGTTGGAAGCAGTGATCGCCGACGCGACCGTGGAGCCACTGGTGCGGGTCCACGCGCGGATGCAGTTGTTCATGTATTACCTGTTCTCCGGCGATCTGGCGGCGGCGGAAGAGGTTTCGAATGCGTTCCGGACATGGGACATCATGAGTGAGCTCACCGTGGCCGAGTCGGAGCTTGCCGAGGTGGCGCTGGTCGATGTACCGAACATTCTCATGATCGCTGAAGCGCTTACGACCGGAGATGCTTCCGAGTTGTAATCGATGGAGAACCCGCGCTCAGGTCTGCTGGCCGAGACGGTACAGCGAGACCGAAGCGGGGGTTCGTGAAGCAAGGCCGTTGCGTCTCGAGGGAGGCGTGTGGATGGAGGTTTTTTGTGATGCGAATGATCCGTTTCGGAGTCGCGGGCGCAATACTGCTTGCGGTGCTGGGTGCCTGTGCGTCGGCGCCGGGCTCCCAGGTGCCGGCGCTAAACCTGGAAGAGCTGGAAGATCCGACGTTTCAGCTGACTGAGATTGTGATGCTGGTCAATGCGCAAGTTGACGAGGAGCGTGCCGGCGAAAAAATGATGGAGAGTCAAGGCGAGGACCTGCTCAAGGCCGCAATGACGACCGCACGGCGAAGTGACGTTACTCTTACGACCGACAGCTTCTCCGAGGCGTATGAGAGCGGGCAGGTGCAAGTACAGTTCACCCGCGATGAAGTCACGCGAAACTTCATTATCCATCGCTATGAGTGGCTGCTGGAAAGCAACGCCACGCAAGAGGGCAGGCTGACAATCTCGATCGCCCCGAATGAGCAGGGAGAGTTGCCGGCATTTCTTCGTCTGTCGCAGGCACGGCCGGAAACCGCGGAAGGTCGCGCCGACCACACGATCCAGTTTTCGCTGGCGGTGGAGTAGCGAGTGTGGGCAGGCAATCGGGACGTGACCGACACGTATCGAGGAATGTTCGCGCAGTTCCAGGTTGCCGACATGCAACGCTGAGGGCACGAACAGTGGCACAGATGGGAGGAGGTAGATGAGGATGCAATCGAGGCGTGGGCTTATCGCGCTCGGATTGGCGTTGGTGGTGATGCTGTTGACGGCAGCGTGCGAGGTTTTTCTGGGTGTCGATCCGGAGTCGCCCCCACCGATCGTTCCGAATATGGCGACCGGCGCGCTGGCTGTGGTGGATCATCGGGGTCCGGATTTGTATGCAGATGGATCAGGTCCGCGTACGGCGGTCGCGTTGGCGATGAGCTTTGATGGCCTCGTGGTAGACAGCGACGCCTTTGAGCAGGTTGTGATCACCGATTCGCTGGGCCAGCAGGCCACGGTCGGAGAAGAGGTATTAGGTGAAGCGCTTAGAGAAGGGGATTCGCAGACAGATGCAGTTCTCGAGCTACCGGCACTGAGTGTGGGCGACGGTGAGGTGATTGGGCTCGGGACGATGACGATCGAGCTCACAACGAAAACGGATACGGTATGGACGGTAGAGTATGAGCTTGGGGCTCCGGGAGCGGTGGATGCCGCCGGGTTCACTGCAGCCGTATCCGACGGGCAGTCGCTGTCAGACGGTCAGACGAAGCTGTTAGGACGTGGAATTGTCTCGGCGGCCAGTGTATCCGGCTCCGGGGTAGACGTCGATTTTGCAGTGGACGACGCCCGGGTGTTCCAAGGACAGCTTCTATTCTTCGACTCAGACAAGCAACTCATCGCCTTTACCGATATTGCATTCACCGATGAACAGCAATCCTGGCTCAACGATGCGCCACTGCAGGTTGACGGTGCTACGAACAGCGCTACCGCAAAGGACAATGCGTGGAATGCAGTGACGGACAATCCTGACGCGACGGACGCACGGTATGTGCGCGTGGTGCTGTTTGACGGTGACCAGCTTCTTGCTACAGATGCACCGCGGGGAGCGTTTCTGCACAGCTCGATTTCCGACCTAAATGAAGTAGGACCGTGAAGGGGGGGGGAAGAGAATGCACAGGAGAAATCGTATAAAACCGCTACTCGTGGCGGTCGTGTTGTACACGGCATCACTTCCGGCCTACGGGCAGGAGTCGGGCGAAGCCGTTCGGTCCTACGTCGGCGGTGGTCTTATAGTTGCCGAGTTTGCCGGTGGCTTTGACGGTGAGACAGTTTTGAATGTAGGTGCGCAGTACTTTGCGGTACCGCAGTTGGCGTTTCCAATGCTTGCGGTTACCGCGGAATATGGGGTCAAATTAACGAGCGACCTCTATTCGGATGCGACTGTGCTCGTTACCCGCCAAGGCGCGACGGCGGCGGGTGTCGAGGCGCAGAGCAATCTCTTTGGCCTGCAATGGGACTTCGGCTACGCCGTGGCGGATACGCCCGAGTTTCTCATTGTTCCGGTAGTCGGTCTCGCGGTTCACTGGTGGAACCTGCCCGACGGTGCGACGTTTGGTCTCAATCCTCGGCCGGCGAACTGGATACTATCCGGGCTGCGGGTAGGCGGGCACGTGTCGTGGTTCTTCACCGAAAGATTCGGTGTCCGGCTTCGAACGACGTGGCAGATCAGCACGGCCGTAGAGGTGAACAACCGACGGTTCGCAGACTCAAGACCTCGCACCAGCCTGGCGACTTTTCCGACGGGGATCTCACTGATCTACCGGCCAATGCGCGAGTAACGATAGCGGCGCTGTTGACACCAGGGGAAAAGAACCGCTGTCGGAGCACCGGGAGGGCCGCAGAGCGATCATTAGTTTATATCATGCAAGAAAACTTGGCGGGCGACAGTGGCGGCGTCCACACCGATATCTAAGGATGCACAGGGTCGGCCCCTGCGCGATTACGGACCATTGCGACGAGATGCAATTAGGTGCACAGGATCCGCCGGGTTGTTGGCTCGATTCGGCGGAATTACGTCACGTGCGTCTTGACAGCGGTACTCAGGATTACGGACAATGATATATGGCAGCTAACAATCTCTCGAAAGGAGTTTTCGCATGAAACGGGTCTTCTTCCTGCTTTTCATGGTGATTTTGGTGAGTACTCCCCTTGTGGCTCAGGATGCCGAACAGTCAGGCGACGACGCCTCGGAGGAGCCGGAGGTTGCAAATGCCGCGATTGCGGTCGATGTGGCTGAGCTTGTTCTCAATCTCGTGTTCAACGGCGCTGTGGGTCTCGACTTGGAGTATCTCCAGCGGTCGCCGCTTGCGGGATTGGGCTTCAGCCTGGCTCCTCAGGTCGGATACGCTGACGCGTTCTACTTCGGAGCGTATGCCGGGCCGGCGTATTACTTCGGGGACGGTGTTAGCCTTCTGCATCTGAAAGCCAGAGCGGGTGTTATCTACTCTGGGATATTGGGCCTAGTCCCGGGCTACGACATTCTCATTGGCTCTATCCTTTTCGGAGGCGACGGCACAGACGGGTTCGCTCTAGGTGGTGAGGTCGGAGTTGCCGACTATGGATTCGGCCTCTCCTTGAATTGGGGATTGAAGCTCGGATACGGGTTTCCCCGGCGGACGGAGTAAATTCCGTAGCTAGACCGCTCCAACCCTGATTTGGCGGAAAAGCACACTCGTCTTCACGATTCGTACAAAGGGGTGGATTAAGCCTGCGGGAAGTGATTTCACCGTCTCCTAGCCGCTCCGACCGCATCGCCGGGGCCGAACTCGTGAACGACGGAATCTACCGGGGCTGCAAGAAGACGCGGTCAATGGGGACCGGAATGATCGTTTCACCCGGCAGTGGCTGCAGAGGAACTATCCGCTGCAGCAGTTTGCTGAGGCTGAGCACATGGGAGCGGACTTGGTTGGCTCCGGCGATATCGTGGCACAGACATCCGCAGGAGTGCAGATGAGGTACGGATTCTTGATTCAGCTAGTTCGCTGCACGTGGCCTCGCCGATTGAATCCAAAGCGCGCTGGGACGCGATCTTTGGGGATGAACCGAGGCTGACGACGACGCCATGGGCGAGTCACTTTTCGGGATACGATGAGTCGGACATAACGGACCCCCGGCTGTGGAGCAATGCTGAACAGGCGTGGACTGAGCACGGATACGCGTACATGAACTATCCAGCCTTCTAGTGGGATTAGGACATGTATGTATGGAGCCGGCGGATGACGGGGACCGGTAGCATCTATCGGCGAAGTCTCATGCGATCTTAGCAGTCACACTGCTCATGCTCGGCGCGGCGAGGATCAACGGTAACAAGCCAGGGTAAGGGCGGATGCGCCTCGGGGATGGGTCGCTTCTCACGCGAGGGACCGAAGCGGAACGCCCGGAGACCCGGTCCATGATTGCCTGCGGCCGCAAGGTCCGCTACACATTGCGGCATCGTGGCCGGGGAACACGACAGCAGATACAAGTACCTCTTCTCCCATCCCGGATGCCTGGGCGAGCAGCAATTCGGAGAATTGCGACCAGCCCCGGGTTTGTGGAGCGTTTGCTCACCTCCTTCGTAGACGAGCCCTTTGTGGCCGAGATCG
>CAYFQV010000201.1:0-5502 GCA_964345195.1 uncultured Spirochaetaceae bacterium | reverse complement strand
AGTATCCATGATAGTCCTTTGTGAGTGAAACGCGTCCCGCGGAGGGTTACACCAGTTGTAGTTTGCGGGCGAAGGAGCGCTTTAAAAACGCGTACAGGACGAAAGGCGAAAAACATGCGCCGTGCGGGATCATCCAGGTCAGTCAGCCGCTGGAGCAATGAGTACCTCTGATTCCCGGGAAAGTCAAGCCTTCAGTGTAGCGAGGTATCCGAATCGTCGAGGGCGGACCTTCTTACCGCACGGGATTTCCTCGATTGGTTCCTGATGGAGTGGAAGCTCAGAGCCCTGCGGCTCCATCAGACAAAACGGCGCTGAAAGGCGGCTGTTGCGTTCTTGCGGATGACGCGCCCATGACCAAAGCAGGCAATCTCAAAGTGTTCTCCCGCCAGGCGCCGCAGACTGTGCCGGCCGCGGTCGAGATCCTCGAATATCGGCGGATAATCGAGACGGAAGAAGTTGCTTGCCGCGTCGGCGGCAATGAGTACGCCCCCGTCCTCCGGCAGCAACAGGGCGATCTGACCTTCCGCGTGGCCTGGGACATGTATCACACGGGCGTCGGCTGCCTCTGCGAGGACCTGTCCATCCATCACCTCCTCTTCGACAGACACGGCCCCAACGGTCCTGGGAATGCCACGCATCCCCGCCAACATGAGTCGCGCCCAGACGCGCGGGGCCGGTTGGAAGTCCCGGGCAACGCGCCCCTCGCGTAGCAGCTCCGCGTCGGCCGGATGCATAATTGCCGGTGCACTGAGGTGTTTGCGAAGCTCCGTCACGGATCCGGTATGGTCGTAGTGGAGGTGGGTCAGGATGATTCCTCCCACGTCTGCGGGAGCACGCCCAAGGCCATCCAGCGCCGACAGGATGCCGGACGTGCTCCCCGGCATTCCCGTATCAACAATGATGACGCCGTCCTTGCCGAGGATCAGATACACGTTGACGAAGCCGAAGGCAACACGATAGACGCTGGTACTCACCTGTTCGAGTTTCATCTTTCTAACTCTCTTGCAGTCTGCGGTTTTTCGTCTCGTTTGGTAGTGCGAATACTCGTTTGTTACGTTTTCGTGTCAAGCGTCGCTTAGGCGCATTTTGCGTTCGTCACCTCGGTCGCGGGAGAAATTATCGTGCTTCACTTGGATATACACTGGAGAAACGTGCTTGCTGCTTCAGACAGAGGGCCTGACATCAAGCGCAATATAACACAAATAAGGCCGCCCCAGGTCAAGGGCACATAGCAGTCCCGGCCTCCGGCAGGCGAAGGTTCGACGGGAGCCATGGGGTCGCGTGGCGGAGCAACAGGTCCGGCTTGCGTTCAACGAAAGGTAGCAAACGGTCTGCTACCAAACACATATTGAGGGTCACCGGGTTGGCGCCGTAGAACATCATCCAGCCCGCGGTGTCGCCTGATTCATCGCTTTGCTGGTTCGATGTCGAACTCATTAAAGGTGGTTCAGTTACGACGGCAGATCGACGCGGGGCAGACCACGAAGCACACACCAGGTGCGAGCTCATCTATGTCAAAAAAGGAGCGCAGCGTGGGCCCAATAATAGCCTCGGAAGCCTGCGGCGGTCCGGCGCGGCGAAGCGGGACAGCAGTCGCGGAACGCGCTGCAAAGAATAGCTCCGCCAATACGTGGGCCGTGATCATAGAGGCTTCAGTTATGCGGTGGGGTTTCCGCATGCTGCCTCCCGAATTGATTGCTTAGCCAGCGCATAGGTGCGGGAAACATCGTCGACACGGACGGCGTGGCCATACTCCGCCTCGAGCAGTGTCTCGAGCCCGGCCCAAACACTCGCATGCGGCCCGAGCAGGAGCATCGGGATCGCAACTCCCACACCCACAACTTTCGATGGGTCAACCCCACTTTCGATTTGGGCACGATGGGCCAATGACACGATGTGATCGCGAACTGCAGTCACCTCGCGGAATTCGGGAGTATCGGCAATCAGGGTGTGGCGCACACGGCCACCGAGTCCTGTAATGGTTACCCGAGTGTGTCGATACTCAACATCCACACCAATCGCTGTGGGATAGTCGTCAGATAGACGGTACAGCGCAGAGTCAGGGCCCTGCACGAGTAGACGTTCGTCAATGCCGCACCTTTCGATAAGGTGCTCATCCTCCAGGCGCTTGACGATCTTAACGACAGTCGCCTACGACACCCGAGAAGTACGAGCTAGATCACGCTTTGTCGTCGCACAGTAGCGTGAAAGGACGGTGAGTACCCGACGCTCGTTGGGGGTCAACTGCCTTGGCTTGGAGGAGGTACGGAACGTATCGACCGTGCGCCGGACAGTATAGCTTCCTCGGCCTCTGCAGTCCAATGCGCCCCGCAAAGCATCCAAGTTGTGCACGTCGATCGTATCGCCATTGCAGATGCGAAGGGTTTAGCAGAGAGAGCTGGACAGTCGGATATCGATTCGATAGCTTGCCACAAGAGACGGACCACACATAAACAACTATAGTATTTTTTCGAAGCCGATCTTCGTTGTAACCCCAACTACTCCTTCGCGGTCGGTGACATTGACGGGGACGGAAGAATGGAGATGATCAGTCTTGACCAATCCGGTAATCGTCTCCGGGCGGTCGGCATAGACGGGCGAGTGATACTGGATCAGCGAGTAACGAATCACGGCAATTGGGGAACGCCACAGTTGTGCACTATCGACGTTGACGATGACGGGCGACAGGAGATCGTGGTACCTAGCTTGGCGCCGAGATCAAAGTTTGAAGCTTGGATTGTGGCCATAAACGCCGAGGGCAAAGGGATCACATCTTGTTCGTTTGGCGTTAGCGGGCACGACGACTACGGAATCGCTGTTCCCTTGGTCCAGCCGGTTGCGCTTCGTCCTAACGGATAGACTGGCATTGTGGTCGCCGTAGCCGGCGGCACTGTCGTTTTGCTCGATCGAACGTTGAAGGAGATCTGGCGCGTTGATGGTTTCCGCAATGATTTTGGACACGAGTTCTACACCGCAGATATCAACGGTGAAGGCGCGGATGAGATTGCTTTCTGTACGGTCGATCACATCAATACCGGCTACACACGCGACGAAGACTGGAATGCTGGAGAGCTCGTGGTCCTTGATCATACCGGCGCAACACTTTTTCGTCGTCGTGTCGATGAGTACTGCTCCGAGACTCACTTCGACGATCTTGCCTTCGGCGATTTCCGGGGCAAGGGGCAAGTGGAGCTCCTCACCGAAAAGGGACAACTCCTTGACGCGTACACCGGCAACGTGATCTGGGACGTGTCGGGCCGGTTCGATCATGGTCAGTGGATAGCCCACGTCCCAAATCGCACGAATGGACGCACCGTATTTATTACTGAACTCTGGGGCTCCAATGGAAAGAGCGCTCTCTTCACCGGACACGGTGATCTGATCGCGGATGTTCAGCGTCTTCCTCGGACTATGCTTAACCCAAGATTGTTTCCTGGGTGGAGAGTCCTTCCGACGCGGTGTCATGCGGTCCGGTGGAGTCCCGACTCTGAGCCGCAGTTCTTCATGTCCGAGCAGGCGTGTGCCCCAACTTCACACTCCTGCTTCCGAACTAGACACTTCGCACTCACTGCCTTCTTCGTCAGCGCGGAGGGGGAGCTGATCGGAACGATGCCGTTTGAAGACTCCCAGATCGAGGGATACTGGTACAATGGGGAAGTTCGATCTCGGGTCGCCGATGTCGATGGAGATGGGCACCCAGAAGTGGTCTTCCCCCGCCAAAACGGGCGGGTTGCGATCATCAAGAAGAAGTCACTGTAGTACGTGGACCGATCTCGAGACAGTCTTTCGCGTCCTACACGCGAGGCCAAGCTTGCGCTCAATCTGGTACAGTGAAGAGATCGGCATCCGGCACTTGAGCGGAGGTCACTGTTCTCCTACCGACACGCATGAAGAGCCCGCGGAGCATCAGTAGATCATCGACGATGCCGGTTCGCGCTTCTTTCTCCTGCCCGGCTCGTGCGTGTCCGCACTCGGCAGTCGTGGACATCTCGCACGCGTCACACGTCCACTTCCCGGGGGTCGACAATGGGGCGACTACCGAGCGCTTGCGCATGTGGTGAATCGTGGATAGGCTCCGACTCGTTATGAAGAAGCCGAATATCGTGTTTATTCTTGCCGACGATCTCGGCTACGGCGATCTTTCCTGCTATGGCCAGACGACATGGAAGACGCCCAATACCGATCGTCTCGCCGCACAGGGCATTCGATTCACAGATTTTTACAGTACGAGTCCGGTCTGCTCACCGGCACGCACTTCAATATTGACCGGAATGCACTCGGGGCACCTCGCGATCCGAAAGCTCGCCGACCCGTTCCTGCCTGATGCGGCAACGACGATTCCTCGGCTCCTCGCGCGGGCCGGCTACGTATCGGCCTGCATTGGCAAGTACGGCGTCGGCAACGGGCAGCCGCACGTCGACGCCATCCGAAAGGGGTTCGACTACCAGTACGGCTACAACTGCATGAAGCACGCTCACAACTACTTCCCCCCGTTTTTGCGAGAGAACGGACTGAAAGTTCCGCTTCGCAACCGGCCGCCTGATGGAGACATCCGGCAGTGGGAAATTGGCCAGGGAGTTGCCGACGTCAAACTCGATTACTCGCCGGACTTCATCGAGAGCACGGCGCTTCGATTCCTGGAGCGACACGCCGATCGCCCATTCTTCCTCTACTATTGCCCAACGATGCCCCACGCCAACAACGAAGGCTGGTCGGAAACCGACCCTGCCAAACAGACGCCCGACGGAATGGAGGTCGACACCTACGGCGAGTACGAGTCTGAGGACTGGATGCCCAACGAAAAGGGCTTCGCTAGAATGGTGCAACGCATCGATATCTCTGTGGGGCGAATTCTAGACAAATTGGAGGAACTCGGGCTATCAGAAGACACACTTGTCCTGTTTTCCAGCGACAACGGTCCACACGATGAAGGTGGTCACAGCGTGACCCGCTTTGATTCTGCCGGCGGCTTCCGGGGGTACAAGCGAAGCCTGCACGAAGGGGGCATCCGCATCCCGTTCATTGCCCGTTGGAAGGGAGTCATTGGCAACAGTCAGGTCTCCGATCATCAGGGCTACTTTCCCGATCTCATGAACACCTTCTGCGAACTGGCCGGCGTCCCACCGCACCCCGGGAGTGATGGGATTTCCTTCGCCCCGCTACTTCTCGGCGCGGGTGAGTCGCAGACTCATCACGACTATCTCTATTTCGAGTTCAACGGTCAGACCGCGGTGCGCAAGGGCAACTGGAAGCTCTTACGCGATGAGACAGGCGCTCAACTCCTCTACGACCTATCCGTCGATCCTCACGAAGACATCGACGTAAAGTCGGAGAACCCTGGTGTGTATGCTGAACTCATTGCGATCGCGGAGTCCGAGCACTCCGAACACGTCGTGTACGACCTACCCGGGGAGCCCGTGTGACAACAATCGCGAAGACGCGATAAGCCTAAGACAGTACAAATCGCTAGATACGAGGCACCCCTGAACCCGTAGAACCGCT
>CAYFQV010000200.1:0-5540 GCA_964345195.1 uncultured Spirochaetaceae bacterium | reverse complement strand
CATCCACATCCCCGTTGTAGACCGCGGCAACGACTGCAGGGTGACCGCCGGCGTCCACGATCTCATCCAGATCCTCCTCCGGGCTAATACCGTTTGCCCGCAAGGTCAGCATGGGAATGATCCAGCCGGACGTGGAAAGCGGATCAGGTCGGGCGAAGGTCTTATTGTCCAGATCTGTAATCTCGGTAATGTCACTGTCGGCGCGGGTGATGATCTGGCCGTTGTAGGTTGGGCTGCCGAAACGCACCGCGACCAGCTCCGACTCGGCTACACCACGATCGGCCGCCAGCACATAGGAAAAGGTTGCCAGCGACGCAATGTGCGCGGACGGGGGATCCGTTGACAGCGCCTCAATGACGCCGGCGTACTCGGTAGCCACGCTGACGTCTATGACGATACCGGTTCTGTCGTAGATCATGTCGACGACTTCTTCACCGCCGGCCACGATCTCTTGGGTGTCGCCACTGGGCACGAATGACCAGATGAGCGGGTTCTCATCCGTTCCGAGCTCCGCATCTTCCTGCTGTGCCGCGCCGAAGGCGAAACCGCCGAGCAGGGCGAGAAGCCCGACTACTGCAACTATCTTTTTCATAAACCATCCTCCTTTAAGGACTTTCAATTGTTTTATGGTCTCCATTCTACGACCGGCCTGTTAGAATTTCGTTAGAACAATGGCACGTCTCTGTTAAGAGGGCAAGCAGTTCTTGTGCGCCCGCTTGGTCGCCGGTCCCTTCAGTAGCCCGCGGCGACATCTACCGGTGTCAGAGGTCGACCCGTTTTCAGAAAGTGATCGATGTTTCGGACGGCCCCGTCGAGTTGCAGTCGCTTCCCCTCCCGGGCATGGGACCCTGCGTGCGGTGAGAGCACGACGTTGCTCAGCTCGTGGAACGGATAACGCGACGGTTTGCGTGCTTCGGTGAAGTGACGCGGATTATCGTACCACACGTCCAATCCGGCCGCGCGAAGCGTTCCGCCCTCGAGCGCCTCGAAGAGGGGCTTTTCCTCAATGATGGGAGCACGTGATACGTTGACGAGAACAGAGCCTCGAAGCAGAGCCAGGGCGTCGGCATTTAGAAGCCCCGTGGTGGCCGGGGTGAGGGGAAGGGCGACGAAGACGAGCTCCGCCCCGGCGACGGCTTCGCTGAGGCGATCCGTTACGAGGTCAAACGCCGCTCGTGTCTCCGGCCGGCGGCGGAAGCCGCGGATCTCCCCGCCGAAGGGGCGCATGAGCTCGGCAATGCGGGCGCCAATGGCGCCGGTACCGAGTACCGCAACCCGTCGTCCCTGCAGGGAGAACCAGTAGTCGAAGGGCTGGTTCGGATCGTCTCGGCGGTGCCAGAGGCCACGGCGCAGGTCTTGATCGAACTCGACCACCCGTCCCGCGGCTGATAGGGCCAGCGCCACGGCTCGTTCAGCAACCAAGGCGGCATTTCCATGACTGTTGGCAAGGAGCAGACCCCGCCGGCGGAAGTAGTCGACGGGCACGCGATTCACGCCGGCGAAGGGGATGAATTGGATACGCAAACCCGGAGCGCGCTCGAGAACTTCGGGCGGGCGCGGCCCGGTTACCAGCGCCTCTGCTTCGGGCAGCGCGGCTTCAAAAGAATCGTCGTCCGAAGCGACGACGAAGTGCTGCTCCGGGTGGGCGTTCCGGAGCTCTTCGATCATCTCCGGAAACTCTTGCGCTAAGTGGCTGTAGAAGAGCACGGTCAAAGTGGTTCCCCCGCCGGCGCCTGTGTAGGCATGTTGCATGCGCGCCGCTTTGCAGCCTACGGATGGGCGCGGTGGAGGTCCAGAGGCTACTGTGTGTTCGGGACTCCTCATGTTCGGAACTCGTCGCAGGCCCTAGACGGTGAGTATGTTACCGAATGCTAGTTAGAATGGAAGGGAGCTACATGAAACATTCACGTATGAGCGCAATCGCAGTTCTGATTACCGTCGTTTTGCTGGGGAGCATCCGTGGGCCGGAGCTCGGCGCACAGGAAGGGGTGGAGCTCAGCGAAGAGCAGGCGGTCGAGCGCGCCCTCGAACGGAACCTCGGAATCGAGTCCCAACGGCGCAGCTTGGCACGCAAAGAGCGGGATCGGCAGTTCGCCTGGAACCAGCTGCTGCCCTCTCTGCAGCTCAGCGGCACCATGTCGCGCAGCAACACCGAGCAGGAGTTCAGCTCATTGGTCCCGGCGGGACAGCCGGTCACGCCACCGTCCACTGATCCGATAGGAAGCTTCGACTTCGTCGAAGCGGTGAGCGAGGAGGCCCCGCGCTGGAACGTGTCCGCCTCGTTCCAGGCGAACTTGGATCTGTCTTTACGGCTCTACTACGCGGTGCGGCAGACCGCGATCGCCCTGCAAGAGGGGCGGGTGAGCCTGGCGGACGCCCGGGACCAGGTGCGACGGGACGTTCGCAAGCAGTTTCGACAGGTCGCCGTACTGGAAGAGTCCCTGGCCTTAACGGAGGCGCAGCTCGAAACGGCGCAGCAGCAGGTGGAGCAGGCGCAGGTAAATGTGGAGAACGGTTTGGCCGACCGGAGCGTGCTGCTGCAGGCGCGCATCCGCGAAGCCAACGTTGAGGTGGCGCTTCAGGAACAGCGCAACGCTATCGCCTCGGCGCGCCGCGGGCTGAAGAACACCGTTGGTGTTTCGCCGTCGGCGACGCTTGTGCTCGTATCCGACGACGGTCGCTCCGAACTCCCTGAGATTATGGAGCAGCTCAGCGCGGTTGACGTGGACATCGTTTTGAGTGAGTTCTTGGACGATCGTCGTGAGCTACGGAACCTGACGCTTCAGATCGAACGGCTGCGGAACCTACAGGAGCTCGAGCGGGCGGGACTTTATCCTTCCATGCGTCTCAGTTTCTCCGCGGACCCAAGCTTTCAGGGGGATCCCTTCGAGGACAATTGGTTCGAGGATGTCGGCGACAACTGGCAACAGCAGCGCGGATCCTTTTCGATTACGATCGCCCAAGCGCTGGATCCGCTGCTTCCCGGCTCGTCGACGTGGACGAGTATTGCCAACTACGACGACCAGATCGCGCAGCTTCGCATCCAGAAGGAACAGGCGCGTCGAGCTGCGCGGCTGGAGATTGCCTCCCTCTTCGACCGTTTAGCAGGGATTCGCACTAGGGTGCGTGCACGGAACTTGAATGTTCAGTTGGCCCAGCGAAACCTCGATCTGGCGCGGCAAGGTTTGGAGTCGGGGAACCGGGGCCGGCTGGATGTTCGGCAGGCTGAGGATTCCCTTAGAGAGGCCGAAGTGAACCTGGCGCGGCAGTACACAGACTTCTACACGCTTGTCGTGGACCTGGCCTATGCGCTGAACAGCAATGTAAATCAGCTCCTGGAGTTCGCTGAGCAGCGTTGACACCCGACCGGGGCTGTCCTATCGTCGATCCGTGGCGGTGTCCCAGGAGACGTTCTCGGAGACGTCCGCCGCGAGCTCCGACGGGAGGTGTAGCAATCCACGGTGTCAGGTGAAGCGTGGCGGAACGGGAAAGACAGTCGCGATCCTGCATCGCAAACCGACGGTAACTCCTTACGAGAAGCACTGGACGTTTGCGAGCAGTTCGCGACGAGGCTGAACGCTCGAGCCAATAGCTATCGCCGTCTCATTGATTTCGTCGGTGATTTGGTATACGAGCGCCACGTCGATGAAAATGTCATTGTCTGGTCGGAGCAAGAGCTTCGCCGGCTCGGGTACACTGCGCAGGGTTTCGGCGCTTCCACGCAAGACCTGTTGCGTCACGTCCACCCGGATGACCGTGACCGCTTGGACAGCGAGCTAGGTCGGGCGCTGAACGAGAACAATAGCTACGACATTGAGTATCGGCTGCTGGATGCCGGCGGCAGCTACCGGTGGATGCGCGACCGCGCCGTGATTATTCGCTCCGAGTATGGAAGCACCGCCCTCGGAATGCTGAACGACGTTACGGACACCCGCGTCCGCGAGCGCGACGTCGAGACCTTGAATCGCATTATGCGAGAAAAGGCGGGGCAGCTCGAAACGGCGAATCGTGAACTGGAGTCCTTCTCCTATTCGGTGTCGCACGATCTCCGCGCTCCGCTGCGAGCTATCGGCAGTTTTATAGACATTCTCGCCGAGGACTACCGGTCGCATCTCGATGAAGAGGGGATGCGCTACGTGGAGATTATCCGCTCAAACGTTGAGCGGATGAACGAGCTGATTCGGGATCTCTTGGCGTTCTCTCGGCTTACGCGCCAGCCTCTTACGAAAGATGCCGTAGATATGGCCGCCCTTGCCGATGAAGCCTTCGCACAGCTGAAGCCCGACGATTCCGAAGTGGAATGGCTGCGGGAGCCGCTCCCGGAGGCCTACGGGGATGTGCGGATGCTGCGGCAGGTGTGGATGAACCTGATCTCGAACGCTCTAAAGTACTCTCGGGATGTGGCGCATCCGAGAGTCAGGGTGTTCTCTACCGAGGACTTGGGTCGCAGCGTCTACGCGATTCAAGACAACGGTGTCGGCTTCGATCAGGCCTACAAGGAGAAGCTGTTCGGCGTCTTCCAGCGACTTCACACGGATCAGAAGTTCGAGGGCACCGGCGTTGGGCTCTCTATTGTGCAGCGGATCATCCAACGGCACAGCGGCCGCATTTGGGCGGAGGGAGCGCCGGGAGAGGGCGCGGCCTTTTACTTCTACCTCGCCTGATCAAGCTCGTCTGATTCCATCTCGCCTGAGCGCCTATCCCGCCTCGACGAGCTCTCGGAAGCGCTGAAAGAAGAGGTCGGCGCCTTCGGGCTTCTCGGCAATACCTTGGAAATACGGCGGCTTCCCGCCCCCCTTACCGCTGATCGGTTCGAGCAGGTAGTCTCGTTGCTTGTTGACGTTGAGCGTGAAGTCCGCCGGCAGGCCGATGCACCAGCGCAGGCGCGTGTCCTGCGGCGCGACCACGGCCACGGGTCGTCCATGCTCGCGGGCGACGTGCTCCGCCGCGTCGCGAAGCAGCTCCGCGTCCTCCTGCGAAAGGCGCCCGGTCACGGCCGTGCCCGCGGCCTCGGCGGCCATGCGATCTCCTAACAGAGCGGCGACGCGGCGCTTCATGTTCTGGAGCTCCCACTCCCGCTCACCGAGGCGCTCCTGAAGCTTCTCAACGCGGTCGGGGATCTCCGGGACCTGAACCGAAAGGTGATCCGTCAGCGCTGCGGTGACCCGTGTGCGCAGGCGGTAGTCCGCCATGGCGCGGCGGCCGATCTTCCAGACGGTTCGTACCCGACCCCGGATGCGCTCGGTGTCGATGAGCTTGATCCATCCCACCTCGCCGGTACGTAACAGATGCACGCCGCCGCAGGCGACGCGGTCGAAGCCATCTATTTCGACAATGCGGATGGTACCGCTCACCTTGGGAGGCCGCCGCAGCTCGAGGGCCGGTACATTGCGCTCGTCGACATGGTAGTCCCGCACCGCGACATCCGCGCTCACGATCTCGTTGGCCTTGTCCTCTACGGCGCTGAGCTCCTTCGGCGCCGGCGCAGCGGCATCTATCTCAATGGTGGTGTACTCCTCTCCCTGATGCACGGAGATGGT
>CAYFQV010000199.1:0-5575 GCA_964345195.1 uncultured Spirochaetaceae bacterium | reverse complement strand
TCTGCATCCACAACAGTGCACGCAGCCAGATGACGGAAGAGTTCATTCGCCAGGCCGCCGGCGATCGCGTCGACGTCATGAGTGCGGGCATTGAGCCCGGCACGGTCAACCCGACGGTCGTCGAGCTTCTCAAGGAGGACGGCATAGACATCTCCGACAAACAGACACGGAGCGTCTTCGATCTTCACAATTCCGGCGAGCGCTTCGACTACGTGATTGCCGTGTGCGATAAGGAGGCGGCCGAGCGCTGCCCCATATTCCCTGCCGAGAAAGAGCGGCTCCACTGGCCCTTCCCCGACCCCTCGAAGGCCACCGGCACCTTGGAAGAGAAGCTCGCCTACGTGCGACCGATCCGGGACGAGATCAAGCAAAAGGCGCGGGAGTTCGCTCAACGTATCGCCGTTTGAGGAGTCGCGGAACTGGGCGGTCCACCCCACAACTTGATCGAAACTTAACATTCCCTCTGCAAACGCTTGATCTCGAACGAGTAACCTCCAACCAGAACTTCACATGAGGAGGTACAACATGCGTAAGTTGATTCTTGGTTTGATCGTGCCGCTGCTCTTCGGTTTTGCGTTGATGGGCTGCGAGCCTGTCGAAGTCGAAGAGGGCCGACAGCCGGCAGCGCCGGGTGCCGAACAGCCAACCCAGCCCTAGATCGATTGCGTAGAATCATGCGTGACGCCGCCGGAGCGGCGTCACGCAGCGTCCACCCTTGCCTGGCGGTCCCCCGCATTCTTCCCTGAAGCGCAGAGGACCGCCTCACACTCACCACTTATCCATAGGAGTACACAATGAGAAGCAGCACAAGACAACTAACGACGGTCGCAATTATCGTCACGCTTCTGATCGCCGTGGCCGTTGTCGTCAGCGCACAGAGCGGTTCCCCAGGGGCACCGGGACAAGCCCAGGTCGACATTGATCCGGACTCACAGGAGTTTGATCAGTTCACCGATGCATTGAGCGAAGTTCAGGAAGTCCAAGAGAGAGTGAACGAGAGGATCAGTGAAGTGATCGAGAATTCGCCCCTCGGAGACACGCGGTTCCGAGAGATTCATCAGATCATGCAATCGCCCGACTCAGAGCAGCAGGAAGACATCGGGGAGGAAGAACGAAATCAGTATTCGTCCACCTTGGAGGAAGTTCAGAAGATACAGACGGACGCTCAGGAGACCATGGTGGAAACGGTCGAAGAACACGACATGACCGTGGAGCGATTCAATACGATAATCCGCGCCGTCCAGCAGAGCAGGGAGTTGCAGGAGGCGCTTCAGAATCAGACCTAATGTCTCTTCGCTACGCCCGGCGAGGCTCGGGATGTGAGAATCCGCACCCTGAGCCTGAGCCGGCGGGGCTGCCTAAACTAGTGGAACAACCAACCGATTCTCGACGTCAAGACTTCCGTGCCTCCCAACAGCTTCCTGTACCGCAGAGGCAATACGATTGCCCTCCGCTTCCGAGGCGACTCGTCCCGAGACAATCACGGCATACCGACGATTGAAGATCGAGCCTCGCTTTTCCAGGTCTACGGTAATTTTTGATGGGTCGGCAACCGCGGGTTCCTGATCCAACCGTTTACGGACGTCTGTCATTACGGATTGCTCGTCGATCTTCGCCATATCCAACCTCCTGAATGTAAGGATCTCCCGCAATGATCATGGGAGTAACGCGCCAAGGGTTGGACAAGGCTATGTTAAGATTATGTCAAGGATGGCCGTACAATATGTGCTCCCAACTCCACATAGTGGCATAATCAGCCTCGGCTCGGTACCAGGATGCCACGAGTATACATTATTGAAGACAACCGACACATTCGCGATGCCGTAAGCGAGTACTTTCAGGTGAAGGACTACGAGGTTTTGAGCTTCGATCGGTCGGAAGGAGTTCTCGAGACAATTCGGCATGCCGAGCCGGATGCGATCATCCTGGATATCATGCTGCCGGACACAAACGGGTTTCTCCTTGCCAAGCGAATCCGGGAGAGATCGGACGTCCCCATCATATTTCTCACCGCAAAGGAATCCGAGTCCGACCGCGTCACCGGATTCGAAGTAGGTGGCGACGACTACGTTGTCAAGCCGTTTTCGACGAAGGAGCTCTTTCTTCGAACCGAAGCAATCCTGAAGCGAGTACAGACAAACGGAGAATCTCCCGTTCGCAGTGGCTCGTGGCGAAAAGGTGACGACACGCTCCATATCGATCTCGACGCGCACAAAGCGTACATGAACGGGAGACAAGTTGAGCTCACCGGGGCCGAGTGGGAGATCCTGATCCACCTCGCGTTTCGAGAAAACCGCGCCGTTTCTCGGGAGCAGATCCTATCCGAGTGTCTCGGATACCACTTCACCGGTTCCGAGCGTACCGTAGACACGCACATAGCGAACGTCCGCAGCCGCCTCGGCAAATCCGGATGGATAGAAACAGTTCGAGGCTACGGATATCGATTTGCCCCGGATGATCCCGGAACAGTGGAGTAGGGTTTCGCGCCTTATCGGGTGTCAGGCTGCGGAAGCTCTATGGTTACGACGGTCTCACCTGATTCCTGCCGCATGCTAATGCTTCCACTATGCAGTGAGACGACGGCCTGAGCGATCGACAAACCAAGCCCCGAGCCGGATGACCCTCGGGCCGCTTCTCCCCGGTAGAAGCGCTCGAACATCATGGGGATTTCCTCCGGATCGACCATGCCGGTATTCCGCACCTCGCATATAACTGCGTCAGGAACGCCCCGTAAAGCAAATACGACCGAACCCTCGGAACGGACGTACCGAAAGGCGTTGTCCAATACATTTGAAAGCGCTCGCTGAAACAGATAGCTGTCGGCACGAAATCGGAATTCATCATACAAAACACGAAACTGAACGCCCTTCTCGAAAGCCCTTGGATCGAAGCTGTTCTTCAAGTCGGATACGAAGGAGCCGGCTTCCAACCATTCACATTCCAGCGTCATGTCCGGAGATTCCATCCTGCTGAGGTCGCGCAGATCATTGACAAGCCTGTCGATACGCTGAACCTCCTCCTGAACGGATGCCAGACGTTCCGTGCTTGGCGTGATGTACCCCTCGAGCATGCCTTCAAATTGGGTCTTGAGCGCGGTGATCGGTGTTCTCAGATCATGTGCAATATCCTGAGTCCACCGAATTCGCAGCCGCTCTTCCCGAGACAACTGGGCCTGCAGCGTCCGAGCGGACCGCGCGATCGTTCGAAGCTCAGCAGCGCCCCTCAGGGGAAAGTCAACTTCCCTCGATCCGGAAGCAAGCTCACTGATCCCTGCTGCGAGCCGCGTCGCCTGGCGCGACAGAATACGGGAGAACGAATAGGCGACGCCGAGCGCGATCAACAGCGACGCTCCGGTCCCACCGAGAAGGATGTTGAACAGACTGCGCAGAAGGTTCTGATTTGCGAGGTCCCTGCGAAACCCCACGGTGTCGGCGTACAGATATCCCACTACTGTGCCGCCGTCGAGAATTGCAACAGGGGATGTAAACGAGTCCTGGAGCTCGCTCCTCCGCGTGTCGACGAGGTCTTTCTGGTGGATCGAGACCTGATCACCCCCCTCATACAGGTAAACCGGAGTCCCTGAGGCGTTGGTGACATACACGTATGCGTTCGACGTGAGAAACGGCCTAAGCGCCTGGTGGATATCTGATTCTGAGAGCTTACCATTCAGACGGTACACCCGCGATACCGCGGGGACCATAAGGTTTTGAAGTCTCCGGCCGCGGTGCACATTCCAGTTTTCAATTGACCGTTGCACCGCGAACACGAATATGAGCGCAAGCACCAACATTACGAGCAGGTGCGAGGCAAACATGACCGTGAAGACTCTTGAGAAGAGTGAGCGCATTCTCATCCGTCACCAGCGTACCAGATTTCTCTCGTCGTCACCTTTTCCCGCGTCAAAGAACGATCCCCACCGCTAACCTCCAGGTGGATGGTCCGCTTCGTAGTCCAGTTGCCGCGCACATCGTACGAATACTCCCGGACTACTTCGATGCGATCCTCCGTCCCACTGCGGATGACCCGCTCTTGGAGTACGTTTCCCGCAGAATCGAAAGATCGTTCTTCTCGCCGTATCAACGAGCCGTCTCCACCAAATACCTCGACAGAGCGAGGTGTCGACCACAGCCCGTACTCATACACGATTTCCAGGGAGATGGTGCCAATACCATCGCGATGGGTTTCCTTGACCAGCCTGCCGCGATCATCGTATTCCTCTTCGACCTGCTTCAGCCTGGTCCCGTCCGGGTAGAAAACGCTCCATGAGCGTATTCTACCATCATCGTAGTAGGAGTACGTCTTCCGCCACTGGACGCTATTCCCGGGACCGTAGCGAGTCTCCTCGACAAGACGATCATTGGAATACTCGTATACCAGCACTTCCTGGATACCATGCCCGCCTTCACGGGTTACCTCACGGTGCAGTCGCCCTTGAGAGTCGTATGCGTACTCGTACTCCCACTTGATTTGCCCCTGCTGATCCCGAGCAATCCATCCAACGACCTGTCCTCCGTCGTTGTACTCGAGGGTGCTGTCCCAGACCAGCTCATCCTTCGGGACAAAGTTCTCCTGCCCAACCAGCCGGCCGTCGACGTATTCAAGCACCTGTCGGCGACTCTCTTCGCCCTGAGCACTGGCGGCGCTCCCCTGCACGACGTCCTCAGTGATAACCACCCGTTCCACATTGCCTCGCAAGTGCGGTGTGGTCGGAGGAATCTCCTGCGCAAGCCCCACCCCCGCAAAGCCGGTGCCGAGAAAAAGCAGCAAGGCACAGCGAAGTGCGCCACGAGAAACCAAGTCGGCGGCGATCGCGTTCATTGGCATTACTCTAGCATAAACCATCCGTACGCCATAAGGGCACAAAGCGTCGGCACGGGGTATCGCGGTCCCGCGGTTGCGGCTATGATCGGTGGCTATGAAGCGGCGTCACCTGATCAGCGCTTCGGTAGTCGGCATTCTCGTCGTGCTCGCTCTCTTCCTTGGCGCTCGACGACTGCTCTTCGCACGGATCGAGGCGGCCGCGACATCGTTACCGGTGCCGATCGAGTACCGAGCTGTGAGATTGCACCTGCGGCCCCTCGGGATAACCCTGCAAGACGTCCAAGTGCGGGAGACCGGTGGTTCGGTGGCAGCCTTCGGCGGCGCCGGCAAGCTCAGCGGCGCGTACGCTGCCGCCGTCGACGTTGCCGTGAAGCCGGCGAAGCTGGGTGCGCTTATCCGCCGAGGGTCTTCCGCGGAGGTGGCCCGGGACGCGGTCGAGGCGGTGACTGCGACCGACTTCGGCGGCACGGCGACCATCCGCGGCGTCGAGGTAATGCTCACCGGACGCGAAGCTGCAGCTGTCCGGGGGGCACGGGAGGGCGTGACTATAGAGTTGCGCGGTGCCGACCTTCGTCTATCCAACACCGTGCCCGGCCTCATGCCCGGCCCCGCGGCTCCCGGCGCTCCGCCGCCGGAGCGAACAATCGCCGACGTGACGGAGGGATTGCTCGGCCGGGCGGTGGCGCTGCGCGACCGCCTCCCGCGGACCCGGCTCACCCTTCGTTCGGGTCGCGTGATTCGCGACGGAAGCGCG
>CAYFQV010000198.1:0-5624 GCA_964345195.1 uncultured Spirochaetaceae bacterium | reverse complement strand
ACGGCATTGCAACGAGCAAGAACTTCACGCCGGATGTCGCAGGCACGTACACCGTTAAGCTGACCGTAAGTGACGGCAACGGGGGTTCCGCCACCGACGAAATCACGATCACGGCGACGGCTTCGGGGAGTGGCGGTTCAACGGATACTGTGGCCGTGGACAGCAACATTTCGGCGGACACGACCTGGACCACGGGCAATACCTATCAGGTCAACTCGGTGATTAGGGTGAGTGGCGCGACACTGACCATTGAGCCCGGCGTTGTCGTGGAGTTCGGCGAGGCCGCCGGCCTGTATGTCACCGGTACCGGCAAACTCTTGATCAACGGAGAAAGCGACAACACCGTCCTTCTCACCGGTGTGGAGCAGACCCCCGGCTACTGGAAGGGAATCGGATTCGACTCCGGAACCAACCGACACGTGATTCAGCACGCCGTCATTGAGTACGGTGGCAATGCAGCCACACACTCCGGCCTCAACGAGCCGGCCAATATAGCCCTTGAGGACAACGTGCTGGAGCTGACGAACTCCACGGTCCGTCACAGCGGCAAGTGGGGTCTTTACGTCGAGCTTGGAGGCTCGTCGCTACCGTCGTTCTCGACAAACAGCTTTGCAGGGAATGCAGAAGGCTCGGCCTACCTGCCGGCACGGCTCATGGATGATCTGGACTCGGGAAGTACATTTGACGACGGGGACGAGACGACGCCCTCTGAGGTCTTTGTCTTTGACGGCGGCAACATTCAGAGTGACTCGACGATCTCTCCCCTCGACGTTGTCTATCACATTGTAGACAACGTAACCGTCGGAGTGTCGGCAGACCTCACCATCAGTGCGGGAACCACCATGCAGTTCGGCGAGACCGCCGGCCTGTATGTCACCGGCAGCGGCAAACTCACGATCGACGGAGCGAGCGAGAACACCGTTCTTCTCACCGGTGTAGACAAAACCGCCGGCTACTGGAAGGGGATCGGCTTCGACAGCGGGGACCTCCGGCATGTGATCCGTCACGCCGTCATTGAGTACGGTGGCAATGCAGCCACACACTCCGGCCTCAACGAGCCGGCCAATATAGCCCTTGAGGACAACGTGCTGGAGCTGACGAACTCCACGGTCCGTCACAGCGGTAAGTGGGGTCTTTACGTCGAGCTTCAGGACTCGTCGCTACCGTCGTTCTCGACGAACACCTTTGCTCAGAATGCGGAAGCACCACTCTACATTCCGCCGAGCCTGATCTTCGCAATCGACAGTAATTCGGACTTCACCAACAACAGCGAGGGCTACGTGCTGATTTGGAACGACAGCACCTCGCGGGACGGAACGGTGTCACCGCTGGCGGGGGACGTACCCTATCGGGTGGAGCAAAGCGCTCTGCTGCAATACAACGGCGAAGTCACGATCGCAGACGGCGTAGAGATCGAGTTCGAAGAAGCGTCGGGCCTCTTCTTCCGGAGCAGTAGCAAGCTCGTCGCCGCCGGCACCAGCGGAGACGGCATTCTCCTTACCTCCGCTCAAGACACGCCCACCAAGGGCTACTGGAAAGGCGTGGGATTCGATGACAATGACCTCACCCACGAGCTCACCTACGTCACCATTGAGTATGGCGGCGGGGGCGAAATGACCAACGTAGGCGGAAACGGTAACCTGAGGATGGATACTTCCTCGAATCTGAGTCTCACGGACGTCACTATTACCGACAGTGCCGGCTGGGGCATCTGGCGCGACGCCGACAGCTCAGTCGTCACCGAGATGGACACAACATACGCGAGAAACGACAGCGGCCAGCAGAACACGCCGTGATCCTGCTACAAGGCTTCGCACTGTAACGCCCGCAGCCCCGGTTCCGTGTGAGCCGGGGCTGCTCTTCTTTGTAGGTGATCCGACTAATACCGAGCCTCAGGAGGAGCTGCCGCTGCTGCTACTCGCAGGTACTGCGCCGCGGGCACCGCCGGCCGCAGTTGTCACCTTGCAAAGGCCACCCGTCGTGGCGAAGCCCTGATTCCGCCGGCGCACGCGGTTGCCACCCGGCACCCTCTTGCAGCACCGGCCCGTACGCGTTATGCATGGGCTTGTGCATGAAGCGCTTGCGGACGGAAGCCCGTCGGCGGCGCGGATTTGCGCGGAGGTGCGCCCCGGATGATCACCCGCATTGAGCTTGTCAATTTCATGTCCCACGAGCACACGGTGATCGAGCCGAGCAATGGGCTCACGGTACTCGTGGGTCCGAACAACTGCGGGAAGTCCGCCGTGGTGGCGGCACTGCAGATTCTGGCACATAATGATCCCTCTACCCATGTCATGCGCCACGGTGAGCGAGAGACGCGGATTACCGTCCGGACTAGTGATGGACACCAAAATAGTAATGGGCACGAAACGGATCACGCACACGAGATCACCTGGCGCCGTAGCAAAAGTGGTTCTCCGAACTATACGCTGGACGGCAAGCTCTTCGACCGGCTAAACCGCCAAGTTCCCGATGAAGTCCGACAGGCGCTCAGACTCAACAAGGTCACCGCCGGCGCGGAGGGAAGCAGCAACGAGTTCGACCTGCACTTCGGCGAGCAGAAGGCGCCGGTCTTCCTCATTGACCTGCCGAACACGCAGGCGGCGCAGTTCTTTGCATCATCCTCCGACGCGGTCCATCTCGTGGAAATGCAACGTCGTCACAAACTGCGCATCCGTGACGCCCGCAAGGACCGGGAACGCGCCGAGGTGGAGCAGGCCGCCGTGCAGTCGGAGCTCGAGATGCTCGAGCCGCTTCATGGTATCGAGACCCGGATATCGGCGTTGGAGGAGCTTCACGGAGGGATTCAAGCGCGCGAGCAGGAGCTCGCGGGAATGGAGACCGCCGCGGCGGAGCTTCAGCGGGCCGGGGCAAAGCTCGCGGCATCCACGGCGCGCCGGGAAGTCCTCGATCCACTTTCCGCGCCACCGCCACTGGAAGACAGCAGGGACCTGGAGCGCATATGCGCCGGTATGGAAACGCTTTCCCAGGATCGGGCCCGGGCGCATGCTCGCGCCGAGGGTCTTGCCGAACTTCGCCCCATGCCAAAGCTGGAGGACGCAGATGCACTTGCGAGCCTGCTCGGCGAGCTCGCTCTTAGCGAGGGTCGTGTCCGCGGCGCCGCCGCCAAGGTCAACGCACTCACCGACCTTCAGGGCGCACCCGCTTTGGATGACACGGCGCGCCTGGAGGAGCTCGCACGGATGATTGCGGAGGTGGAAGAGCGCCGCGACGAGCTGCACCGCGCCACTGCGCGGGTCTCGCAGGTCGCCACGGAGTTGGAGGGTGCCCAGGACGAACTGCGCGCATGGGCGGAAGCTCACGAAAGCTGTCCGACCTGCGGGGCCCCGCTATCCGCCGACCGCCTCATGCAGCTTTTCGAGGCCGGCAGGGGAGACCATGCACATGGGCACTGATCGCACTGAGCAACACGCCGGCCCGGACGACACCACCCACTACCGAGGCGTCCTGTTCATTGGTGATCCGCATCTGGAAGGGCGGCAGCCGGGCTTCCGCAAGGACGACTATCCGCAGGTGATCCTGGAAAAGATCGACTGGTGCCTAAGCTATGCGCAGAGCCACGCACTTCTTCCCGCCTTCCTGGGCGACATCTTCGACAAGCCTCGTGACAACCCGACCTGGATGCTCGGCCGCCTCATCGACATGCTAAGCGCGGTCGAAGCAATCGGCATTTACGGCAACCACGACTGCGCCGACCCCGAGCTCGGCGACAACGACTCCCTCATGCTTCTCTTCAAAGCCGGCAGTATCCGCCGCGTCTCGGCCGGCGAGCCCTGGCGCGGCAACATGCAGGGACGTCCGGTGGTGATCGGCGGCTCCTCCTACCGCGAGCCCTTTCCCGGGAGGGAGCGGCGGGAGAATAGGCCTTCGGCCGATGTTTCCGCCGACGTCTTCGGGGTCTGGCTTGCGCACCACGATGTCATTGCCCCCGGCTACGAGGAGCAGGGCCGGGTGAAGCCGCGGGAGCTCCCCGGGGTCGACCTCGTGGTGAACGGACACATCCACCGGGAGCTCGGCGAGGTGCGTGCCGGCCGCACCCGCTGGGTGACCCCCGGCAACATCAGCCGGCGCTCCCGGAGTGACGCGGCCCGAGAGCACGTACCGGCGGTGCTCCGTCTGGATGTACGCGCCGGCGACTACGAGCTCTCGCGCATCACCGTACCCCACGCGCCCTTCGAGGATGTGTTCCACCCCATGGCGGTAGACAGTAACATCGATATCTCTGATTCCGCCTTTGTCCGAGGCCTTGCGGAGTTGGAGGCGCGCCGCACTGCCTCGGGGGCCGGCTTCATGGCCTTTATTGAGCAAAATCTGGATCAGTTCGAGGCGCCTGTGGCGCAGGAAATTCGCAGCTTGGCAGAGGAGGTAGCGGAGAATGGCAGCACGGACGACGAGTAACGAGGGCGCCGGCGGCAATGCCGGCAAAGGGCGGGGCAATGGACCGGAACCGGCTGAGTCCGCCACGCAATCTATCGAGGAGCTCGAGGAGCGCTATCAGCATCTGAGCCAAGAGAAGGTTCGCGCCGAAACCAACCGCGAGAACGCACAGAAGCGCCTGGATGATCTCAAACGGGAAGCCAAGGAGCGCTACGGCACGGACGACATTGAGGAACTGCGCCGCAAGCTTGCGGAAATGAAACAGGAGAATGAGCGCAAGAAGGCCGAGTACCAGCAACACCTGGACACCATTGAAACCGAGCTTGCGAATGTCGAAGAGCGCTTCGCGGAGGGATCGCAATGACCGAGCTCCCGAGCCCGGCGACACTGCGCCGGCGCGCCGACACCTTGCACGTCCGCCGCGACGACGCTCGCCGGCGGCGCGCCGCGGTGGACGCCCGAATCGAGCGCTTGGACGCATACCTCGGCATCTCCGAGCAGGTCAGCGCCGCCCTGGAAACCCTCAACCGCACACTCTTTCGAGAGCTCCTGGACTTAGTGCAGGAGAAGCTCTCAGTCGCCCTTCAGGAGGTCTTGGACCAGCCCATCAACTTTCGCGCCGAGATGGACTTCCAGCGTAGTGCCGCCGCGGTCAACTTCTGGATAGAGCGGGACGGCAACCGCGAGGACGTATACCGCGGGCAGGGCGGCTCGGTCGCGAACGTGCTCAGCGTCGGCCTGCGCATGTTCGCGCTGACCAATCAGAATGAAGAGGAGCATCGGCGCGTTCTGGTTCTCGACGAGCAGGACTGCTGGCTCCGGCCGGATCTGGTGCCCATGTTGGTGAAGATCGTCCACGACGCCGGCCGCGCCCTCGGCTTCCAGGTCATCATGATCAGCCACCACGACCCGGCGACCTTCGAACGCTACGCCGACAAGGTCTACCGCTTCGTCCCCGTCGGCGCAGGCGCCGTGCGCGTCGAAGAAGTCGGCGGCCGGCCTGTGGAGGGGGGAGGTCCGACACCGGACGATCGGGGATAAGACAGCTGCGGGGTGTGCCCTCGCCTTGAAGCTTACCGCTGGCCTTTGACAGGAGGCAGCGCTCGAGCTTAGCTGTATACTAACGGTGTACTGCATCCTCCGGCCCCCGGACGTGCAGCTAAGGAGCAGAAACATGGAAGTGCTCACGCTTGTCTTTCGCTTTCTCCACATTCTGGGCTTGGCCG
>CAYFQV010000197.1:3601-5684 GCA_964345195.1 uncultured Spirochaetaceae bacterium | reverse complement strand
ATGCGCAGGAACAACTCGAATTGATAAACACCGAGCTCAACCGGGAGCTCCTCAAGGATATCTACCGCGAAGAAGAGCTTCGAGAAAACGAAAACACGCTTCGTCGCATTACCAAGGAGCTTCTCGCCCAAGCAACGACCGACAAGCTCACCGGTCTTCGCAACCGCCGTAGCTTACTCGCGATCGCCGAGTACGAGTTGACCCGCTCTCAGCGTAACGGCCGCCCCTTTGCCTTCATCATTGCAGATCTCGACCATTTTAAGGCCGTAAACGACAACTACGGTCACGCTACCGGGGACACAGTCCTCCAAGAGATCGCCGGACGTCTCGAGGCAAGCGTGCGTGAACAGGATCAGGTTGCTCGGTGGGGCGGCGAGGAGTTTGTCGTGTTCGTCCCGGAGACCCACAGCGATGGAGCCCAGATCCTCGCTGAGAAGCTACGGAACGCCGTAGCGGATAGCCGGGTCGAAACAGCGCACGGGCCGATTGCCGTTACCATGACCCTCGGCGTTGCGGGCGGAGGAAAGGGCGAAGAGCTCACCGCCGTGCTCAACACCGCCGACGAGGCGCTCTATGAGGGGAAGAACAGCGGGCGCAACCGCTCGATTTACCGCGATCCCGCCGCGGGAAGCGGAAAGCTAAGCTGAATCGCTCCACTCGGCCTGCCCTGGACCTCCAAGCTACCTTCCAGTTGATCGGTGAGCATGTACATTAGGGCAAAGCCCAGTGAGTCACCGGCAGATTGTAGCTGGTTCTCGTCGAACCCGACACCGTCGTCTCGAATCTCTACGGTGCAGCCGCTGGTCTCCGCACACGTGCAGGAGATTGCGACGCTTCCGGAACGCCCATCCGGGAAGGCGTGGTCGAAGGCGTTTCCCACCGCTTCGTTGAGTACCAGCCCCAAAAGGATAGCGCGGCTCAAGTCCATGTACATGTCGTCAACCTGCAACGACAAGGCTACGCGCTCAGTCATCTGGTGCTGAACGAGGAGCTGATGGGCCAAATCGTGAACGTATTCAGGTAGGAAGACGTTGCCGGCGTCGCCCGACTCGTACAGCTTCCCGTGAACCATGGCGATAGCCCGAATCCGGCTTTCGGTGTCTCCAAACGCCTGCACGGCGTCCTCTGTAGACCGGAGACTCTCCGAGCTTAGATTCATGAGACTAATGATGATGTTGAGATTGTTGCGTACCCGGTGGTGAACCTCCCGTAACAGCGCCTCTTGCTCCTCGAGACTCTGCTGCAAGGCATGTTCGGCGCGCCGGCGTTCGGTCACATCTAAGAAGACACAGTGGACCTGCTCAATTGCGTCGCTTCCCGGTGCTAGATCATCCGGCGACGCAGTCCTCGCCTCAAAGGAGACGGTCCGCTCTTGCTGCTGCGCATTCAGCAGGTGAAACTCCTTGTCGTGGCTCGCGCCGTCCCGCTTGAGGATAGAAAAGCACTCGCGAAAGCGCTCGTGCTCCGCCGGGACAATAAAGTCGATCAAGGGCCTGCCCTCGACTTCCTCGCGCCGGTACCCCGTGGCTTGAAGCCAGGCGTTATTCACCGTGATCACGACACCCGCAGCATCAACCGCCTGATAAGCGATTGGTGCGTCCTCATAGAGCAGACGAAAGCGCCGTTCACTCTCACGGTGTGCGCGCTCCGCCTCCCGACGCCGCTCCCGTTCCTCCGCCGCCGCGAGAGCGAAGCCCAGATCCGCGCGCACCTCCTCGAACAGATGCTTTTGCAGCGGGTCCTCCACCGCCTCGCGCGAGACTGCCGCGCACAACGTCCCGTATATCACCCCGTCGTATTCAATGCGCGCCGCCAAAGCGGAAAGCCCGCTAGACCACTGTTGAACAAGCGGACAGCTCGGACACTCCCTCAGGGGGTCTCGGATGCTACGGACCCCCGACTCCCCGACGTCAGCTGCTCGACAGTAGCGCGCCGCATTCGGTTCGCCCGAGCTATTCGCGTCGTCTCGACGCTGCGACGCGTGATACCCGCGGTCATTGCCGCAGGCGTGATAAATCCACACATCCTCGTAGGCCTGAGTCGTCACGAGCTCGTCGCACACGCCCTGCAACACGGCTTCCGT
>CAYFQV010000197.1:0-3501 GCA_964345195.1 uncultured Spirochaetaceae bacterium | reverse complement strand
GCCAAGGTAATGATCATCGGAGCCACGAAGCCGAAGAATACGCCCCCGAAAGCTCCGTTGACCTCGAGAATGGGCAAGGGGATGAGATTGAGGCCGAATCCGGCCGCCCCCACAATTAGGGCGACCGAGATTCGGCGCCATG
This sequence comes from uncultured Spirochaetaceae bacterium, assembly GCA_964345195.1. GTDB lineage: Bacteria > Spirochaetota > Spirochaetia > DSM-27196 > PWMO01 > CAYFQV01. Next base: position 3,359 of record CAYFQV010000197.1, on the reverse strand, counting down.
GAACTGTCACGAGGTCTCCTTAACTGCGTAACACCGGTCACTTGACGGGATAAACGCTACTGCCGGCCCGGTATGACTTCCTTGACCACGTATACTCGGCAGTTTAGCGGCGAGACAAACGCGCATGTGATCAGCGATTACCCAAACGCAACTTCTTTATATGCGCCTAGTTTATCGCACGAGCGTCCTCGATTCCAACAGAGCTATAGCTCGATTGTCCCGGAAAGCCGAATGTCCCGGGACGATGAGCCCACCCGCACTTCATGGCCGCCGGATTCGACCGACCAGCGAGCGCCGTTGCCGTCGTAGTACGCAAGGGCGTCTAGCGGAATCTGAAACTGCACAAGTCTAGTTTCGCCGGTGGGGATAAAAACCGCCTCGAAGCCCTTGAGCTCCTGCGGCGGTCGGGCTATCTCCTTCCCCGGCGGCGCAACATACAGCTGTAGTACCTCCGCGCCGTCCCTGTCGCCTTCGTTTGCTACGCGGCAACTCACCTCAATCCTGCCGCCGGCGCCGCCCTGGCCATGCTCCTTCGACTCGATAAGACTTAGTTTGAGTTCTCGATAGGTGAAACGCGTGTAGGACAAGCCGTGACCGAATGGAAACAGCGCTTCTATCTCCCGCTGATCGAAGTGACGGTATCCGACGAACACATCCTCACGATACTCAACCCGCCCCCACTCGCCGGGGTAGGTCCCGGCGGCGGCGCCGTCGGCGGGGTTGCGCTCCCAGCTAATCGGCAGCTTTCCTCCCGGGTTGTGCAGGCCGAATAGCACCTCCGCAACGGCGCGACCTCCTGCTTGCCCCCCGTACCACGCATGCACGAGGGCGGGCACCCGATCGATCCACGCCCGAGCGTCGACGGCGCCGCCGGCGTTTAACACCACGGCGGTACGGGGATTCCGATCAATGAGCTCCTGCACCAGCATCTCCTGCTCGTCGGGAAGCGCAAATCCGCGGTCCCGGGTCTCGCCTTCCACGGCGGCGTTGAAACCGACCGCGGCAATGACCGCATCCGCCGCGGCGATCCGGTCCCAGGGCAGCCGTAGGCCCGCAAAGCGCACCATTGACCGCATGTCCCTCCGCTGGTAGTCGATCTGCACTTCATAGTCAGTGTGCGCTTCTAAATCCACAAGGGCTTCGTGAAACACGTCGGCCCCATCCCAATCATCAATGAGGAGTTCGCCGTCGAGCCACAGTCTCACGCCACCGTGGGCCTCCACAGCAAGTTGATACTGCCCGGCGGCATCCGCTGCGATCGTTCCCCGCCAACGCGCGGAGAAGCTCATGAGCGCCAGCTGCGGGAGGGGTGCACCGGCTTTATGGAAGAAATCCATGCCGCTGTCCCAGCGGAAATCGACGCGTTCGTCCACTCGAGCCATGGCCGGTGCACCACGCAAGTCCGCTCCGACGAAGTACTCCCCGTAGAAGCCGCGCACAGGCTCAACTTCGAGAATCGAATGGGGACTACGCCGGGTGGTCACCGGCAAGCGCCCCGTGAAGGGAGACACGCGTCCCTCCGTGAGTGTGGGAACAAACACAAAGTCCGTATTCGGCGTCACGGACCCGAGGCCCTCGCGTAGCGACTCGGCGTGGAAAGGCTCGGTGAAGGAGCTCCCACCACCTCCCGTAACGGCGGGATCCGCGTTGGGGCCAACAAGCGCCACAGTCCGCCCGGACTGATCAGCAAAGGGCAGCAGCGGCCCCGCGTCGCTCGAAGCGGTGGAAGTAGTGGAAGCGGCAGGACTCGCTTTCTGTGCCGGCGCATCGTTTTTGAGTAGCACAACGCCGCGGCGCGCGGCCTCGAGCGCGACGGCGTTACTCTCGTCATGGTCGCGAAGGGGTCGGCTGCTCCCTCCCGCCGCGGAATCCGCCAATCCCATGGCGATGATCGTGCGTAGAATCCGGTAGACGTGGACATCGATCTCGGACTCGGAAACGTGCCCCGCTTGAATAAGCGGCAACAAGGTCCGGCGCTGGAGTTGCGCACCGTCCGGCATCTCCAGGTCTAAACCACTGCGCACGCCGGCTTCAGGCTCGTAGACGGAGACCCAGTCGGACATGACGAAGCCTGAAAAGCCCCATTCGTCACGAAGAGTCTCCGAGAGGAGCCGGGCGTCCTCGGCGCAGTGCCGACCGTTGATCCGGTTGTATCCACTCATGACCGCGGCGACGTTGCCCGTGTGAAGGGCCCGGCGGAAAGCGGGGTAGTATATCTCCTCGAGCGCGCGTTTGCCGACGACCGAGTCCATGTACTGCCGCCCATACTCCTGGTTGTTGGCAACGAAGTGCTTTACCGTCGCGATCACGCCGCGACCTTGAACGCCCTGAATGTATGCGGCCGCCATGTCGCCGGCCAGCACCGGATCCTCTCCCATGTACTCGAAGTTCCGACCGCAGTGAGGATGCCGATGGATGTTCACCCCCGGCGCGAGAAGCACCTGAACCCCCTTGGCGAGACAGTCTCGGCCGAGAGAGTCGCCGTATTTCCGGGCGAGGTCACGATCCCAGCTTGCCGCAAGGGCTATAGAGGCGGGATACGCCGGCGCGGGACCGTCGTTGCGAACCCCTACCGGGCCGTCCGCCATCCGAATTGCCGGGATACCGAGTCGAGGAATCCCGCGAATGTAGAAGCCGTCGCTTCCACCCATGTAGTCGATCTTCTCCTCGAGGCTCATCTCATGTAACACGCTCTCGGCGCGCTTTCCGGCAGCATTTAGGCGCTTCGGACTGTTCCATTGCGGGCTTCCCGTCGTCTCATTACTCATTACAGCTCTCTCCTTTCCAGCGTTCCCTTTCGATTCACATACCCCACGTCCGGCGCCGCGGGTCGCGCACCACAAACACGAGCCCGATCCACGCCGCCGCGTTGATAACCGCGGTGACTGAAAATAGCATGAAGTAAGAAGTCGATGCTAACGCACTCCCGATAAGCGGCGCGACCAATCCGCCGAGTCCCGCGAGTGTATTCGTAACGCCCACGTAACTCGGCGTTCGTCCCAGTGGGGCGTACTCCATGGCGATCATCATGGCGGATACGCGACCGGCCCCGACGGCGTATCCCATAAGCAGAAACACCGGGTAGAACCAGCTCAGCTCCGGGGCGAAGCGCGCCAGGCTGAAGGCCGCGGTCACGCTTCCGACACCGATCACCAGGGGCAGCCTGTGGCCCCAGCGGTCGGACAGCAGCCCGGCGGAAAGGTTGCCGACGGCCTCGCCGATCAGCAGTGCTACGGTGAAGGTTGCGACGGTGGCGTCCGCGGCGTTAAACGCTCGGGTGGTGTGAACCGCAACGAATCCGAAGCCCATGGTGCCCAAGCCCATAAGAGTGCGAACGACCAGGAACCTCACGAAGGCTG
>CAYFQV010000196.1:3090-5694 GCA_964345195.1 uncultured Spirochaetaceae bacterium | reverse complement strand
GCCGTTTACGCGGCGGCAGGGACAGCTCGGACAGTGCCGCCTCCGCTTCCGCGAGCAGGGTCGCCTGCCGATCCGCGACCTCACGTCGAAGGGCGGCAAGATCGATAGCGCGAAGAGAAGCGGCTACATCTGATGCTGCCGCCGCCGGCGTTCCGCGCTCACGCAACCACACCGCGGCAAGCTTGAGCTCCCAGGGCGGCACCCTCGCGGTGCTGTTCATGACGGCGGCAAGATCATCAACGTCGTCGCGCAGCTGGAAGGCGCGGCCAAGAGGCAGCGCAACTCCGCGCAGGGGCTCCAACTCCGCGGCATCCGCACCGGCAGCCAGCGCGCCAATGCGAAGCGGCGCCGCCACGGTGTACCAGCCGGTTTTCGCATCGTAGAGACGGTACAGCGCGTCGAAGCCGGCTTCAGCGTGATTCCGCAAGAATCCAATGTCCGAGGCTTGGCCCAGAATTGTTCGCGCGGCCGTCTCCCGAAGCTCCGAGATGATCACCGGATTCAAGCCGTGCCGCTGTACCGTTGCTGCGATCTCGCTCAGCCCGACGGCGTGAAGCAGATCGCCGGCCAAGACCGCCGTGTGGTCGCTCCTCGTGTCGCTTGAACTGGAGCCGCGCCCGTAGACGCCGTCGGCATCGATTCGGTCATCGTGGAGCAGAGCAAAGACGTGGAGGATCTCCGTCGCGGCCGCCAGCGAGAGCACGGACTCGGCGTAGTCCGAGGGATGATGATTCCGTGGAGCGCTTCGGCCATCCGAAGCCCGGTAGATTCCGGCGCTTGCCGTCAGCAGTCGTGGCCGGACCAATCCCGCCGGTCGCGCAAGGTAGTCGTCGATCAGTGCCGTTATGGACTCCGCCTCGGCTTCATGACGGTAAGGCTCCACGGAACTGCGAATGACCTGCCGAATTCTCGTAATGAGGGCGGCGTTGCGAAGCATTACAACACGCGTCCCTGGAGGAGCAGCTCCTGCAACAAGATACCGCCCGCGTAGAGCATGCTGAAGGCCATGTGAAGTTTGGCGCTGCGTAAGGGGATATCCATGAGCGCGGCGCCGTCGGGTGCTCGGTACACGTGGCGCACGAGCCGCCGGGCCGCCGGAAGCGAGACGAGTGCCAGGCCGGCGCCGAGCGGCACGACCGGGCCGGCGGCAAGAAGGAGCGCCGCCGCGTAGCCGCCCCAGACCAGGAGCGCAAAGAGGTGTCGGCTGCGGCGAAAGCCGAGGCGGCGGGCAACGGTATCCACCCCCGCTGCAGCGTCCACTCCAATGTCCCGCGTGTTGTTCCCATGAAGAATAGCCGTGACCAGCAGTCCCAGCGGCAACGCGGCGACGACGGCAAACCAGTCCTTAACGCCCGTCAGCGCCCAAACCCCGATAAACACAAGAGCGGGGCCCATGAGGAGAAAGACCGTCAGGTCTCCCAAAGCGCGGTACTTCAGGCTGAAACGAGCATTCGTGTACAAGTATGCGCCCAGGGCCCCGGCAAGCCCCACGGCGAAGAAGACCGGCCCTCTGATGAGCGCGATGCCCGCGCCGAATACAAGGCCGAGAAGGAAGTAAATGTGACCGCTCACCACCATGAATCGGGGTGAGACGAGGCCCCGGGGGATGGCGTGGGTTGGATCGGGATCGTCCGCTAGGTCAACTCCGTGCCGGTAGTCGTAGTAGTCGTTCAGAACGTTCGTTCCGGCGTGGAAGAGGACTGCGGCAAGACCGTAGAGCGGCAGTGTCCACCACACAACGCCGCCGTACGCCGGCGTTAACACCGCCGCCAGCGCGACGGGCGCGAGTGAAGCTGGAAATGAATACGCTCGCAGGCTTGCCGACCAGCGGCTGAGGGGGGTGGGAACGGATGCACTGCTCACGATGCGCCTCCCCCGAACGAGCCGTGCTCGACGCCACGGCCGCCGGGAGCCGGAGACGCTTCGCTTGCGCTTGGCAGGTCCGGCCGCCGACGCAGACGAAACGCCGTGCGGTAGAACTCCCCTGCTCGGCCGCCGCCGAAATGCCGAAAGCCGGTCATAATGTAGTGGAGACGCGATCCGAAGCGACCGCCCACCGGCACCGTTCCAAAAAGCCGGCCGATACTCGCGTCGCCGAGGGGAATGATCCACCCCAAATCGACCGGCCGGAACGGCTTCATCGACCCGTCGGTGAGGTAGGCGGCCAGGTTCTGGCCGGCGCGGCGACCGGAGTAGAAGGCAAAGTTCACGGCCCGGCGCACGACCGCACCGTCACGAGTCAAGGCCGCGGAATCCCCGGCAAGCATGACCTCGGGGTAGCCGGGTGCCTGCAAGAACTCGTTGGTATATATGCGTCCGTCCCGCGCATGGTCCAGTTGCTCCTCGAGACCAACATCCACCGCGCGCATGCCCGCGGCCCAACAAACGAGGGCGTTCGGAATCTCGCTGCCATCTGAGAGACGCAGGCCGACCGCCTGCTGCTCGGCCTTTGCCGCACCCTCGGCCGGGCCCGCCGTCGTGGTTCCAAGCTTGAGCTCGACACCGCGCTCGGCCAGGTAGTCGCGCACGCGCCGTCGCTCCCGATCGCTCGCCATAGCTAGAATCTCGTTCCCTGCTTCCACGACCGTTATCGGCAACGGCCCC
>CAYFQV010000196.1:0-2990 GCA_964345195.1 uncultured Spirochaetaceae bacterium | reverse complement strand
GGACCCCGCCGCGACAATGAGACCGTCGTAGGGATAGCGTGCCGATCCGTACACCGCGCGCTCATGGAGCGCGACATGCGTAATCCGGTCAACGGCTACTGAAACGCGATTTCCTGCACCTGCTTGGTTGAAGCCGGCGAACAGATCCGCAAGCGGGCGCTGCAGCATCTCCCGGCGGACGCGACCCGAGAGGACATCCGGAAGGGCGGGGATCATGGTGGCATATCCGTGAGCATCAATGAGCTGAATATGCGCGGACGGCAAATCCCGCAGAACTGCGCGAACCGCCTGTATGCCGGCAAATCCGCCGCCGACAACAACGACTTGGGCTTCCCTCATGGCTTGAGAAGGATACGCAGGTCTATATGCCGGCGGCAACTTGGGCCGGAGCTCCGTCACTTGTACGAAAGCGTGAGGCCTATCCTCGTTTCCGCAGCACCAGCAGCTGGTATCGTAGCGCTCCGCGGTGAGAGAGACGCTGCAGGGCGCTGCCGCCCACCACGTTCTGCCACCAAGCGCCGTGCAAGCCGAGCGCCCGCGCCGGCCCCGCGGCCGCCCGTGCCAGCAGGTCTCGCGGCCGGTTTCGGATGATGTAGTCGCTGAGGTCCATGGTCTCAACCATGTCCCATTCGGCCGCCGCCGCCATATCCGCGATGCTTCGCGGCGGCAAGAAACTGTGAACGTGCCAGCCCCGTCGGAAGTCCTCCACCAATCGATGATACTCTCCCCGACGCCGCTGTTCCGCCCGTCCACGCCGGCCATGGGGAACCGCCGATAGCTGCGCCAGACGCTCGGTGGGAAGATCATCCACAATGACCAGCACCGCGCCCGGAAAAGAGTATCCGGCAAGGGCGCCGAATAGGCGTTCGGGCTCATCAGTATGCACAAAGGACTCGATCATGACCGCGCCGTGAAGACCTCGGCCCCGGGCCATCCTTTCGAGATCACCGGGATTGGTGAAGCTACCGGCTACAACCTTGCCGGCACCGATGCGACGAGCCGCCATGGCTGCCTGCAGCTCGCTGAGCGTAATGCCCACCGCGTCCGCAGGGGTGTTGCGCTGCAACCAGTCCACCGTCGCCCCAATGCCGCAGCCCAGATCCGCGATCACCGGTTTCGCCACATCGAGCGCACCGTGACGCCGCAGGACGCCGCGGAGAACATGATGCACGGCGTTCAGGGGATCCGGCATCGGCGTCCCGGACGCGGCCTTCGTGGCGTTGTCAGCCGCGCCGTCCGCCGCGGCCTCCGCCGCAACAGCCGCTCGAAAACCGCCGTCATTGCCCCGCCGCTCGAGCGACCGGACGAGCCCCGCAGGCAGACGTAAAGAACGGTGAAAGCTTCCCGTGCGCCGCACCGAACTGCTCGCCCGCAGGAAGGCCTTGGTCACCTGGCTGTAGTACGCTCGAACATCCTCGGCCATTGATCCTCCCTCTTGTCGCTTCACTAATAGTGCCCACAGGCGGCGCGGATGTCGACATATACGCGTGGGCACGCGGATGGATTTGCAATACAATCCACAGCAGCTCACAACAGGAGGCGAGACGGTGGGAACGGATGCGTTCGAGCCGAGAATGAACCCGTTCGAGTTGCGTGCTCTCGACGCGAAAAGAGATCAGGAGGCGATCGGCCGCATCTGGAAAGAAACCGGCTGGATCGATGAAGACGAGCAGATCAAGCAGCTCGAGCACTTTCTCGCGGATGCGACGGGCTTAGTCGCGACGCGTCAGGGCCATGCCGAGGTATCCGTAACGGGCCATGAGGGCCTGACGCGCTATATCGAGAGCGAGCTTTCCATGTGGGGCGTGACCAGCGTTACCGTCAGCCGCATTGCCCGCAAACAAGGCCTGGCCGGCGCCCTCACGGCCGGCCTACTCGCCGAAGGTGCTCGGCGGGGCTGCAGCATTGCCATGCTGGGGATGTTCGATCAGGGCTTTTACGACCGCCTGGGCTTCGGTACCGGTAGTTACGAGCGCCGGATCACCTTCGATCCGGCAAGTATAAGCGTTCCGGGAACACCCCGGCCGCCTCAGCGGATCACAACGAAAGACTACGAGGCGGTTCACCGCGGGCTCCTTGCGGCCTCTCGCCATCACGGCTCGAGTTGGTTCGAACAATCCAACACGATCCGTGCCGAGCTTGAATGGACGAAAAACGCCTTCGGCCTCGGCTACTTCGCCGACGGCGCTGCAGAGATTACCCATCATCTGTGGGGAAAGGCGAGCGGTGAGAACGGACCGGACAGCATCTACTGGTACTCCTACCGAAACGATGCCGAGCTCCTCGAGATTCTTCAACTCATCAAGACGCTCGGCGACCAGGTGCACGCGGTCACCATGAAGGAGCCTCCCGGAATCATGCTCCAAGACTTCCTCCGTCAGCCCTTCAAACAGCGCCGGCAAACCGAGAAGGGCCTCTTCGAGGCGCGGCATACCGCCGCTGCGTATTGGCAACTCCGTATCCTCGACTTGGAAGCGGCGATCGCCGCCACCGGCGGCCCGGAGTGGCCCGGCGTCGGCGAGCTCGACGTGGAGCTCGAGCTCACGGATCCGGTCTCGTCGTACCTCAGCGGGCCCCTCGCCGATGCTCTACCGCACAGCAGCACCGCCTGGCGCGGCATTGACGGCGTGTGGAAACTGCACCTCGGGAAGGATTCCGAGGCTCGGCGCCTGAGTAAGGACGATGAAGCCACGAAACCGGGTGGAACGCGGGTGAGCACCGACGTCGGCGCGTTTAGCCGCTTGTGGTTCGGGTCGGCGTCCGCACGTTCTTTGGCTATGCAGGGGAGGCTCCACGCACGGCCGGAGACGGTGCGGGCGTTGGATGGGTATTTTCGGCTACCCGAACCGCACCCCTGGTGGGACTTCTAAGAAGTATCCAGAACCTTGTGGGGAGAATTCGGCCACGCATCCATCCTGTAACGATTTATCTGCTCTTGTTGTAGATAAGAAGCTGAAGCTCGGCTCACCGGGCTGTAAGTATCTTCTCCA
>CAYFQV010000195.1:0-5730 GCA_964345195.1 uncultured Spirochaetaceae bacterium | reverse complement strand
GACCGGGAGCTCGAGAAGTTCCAGCTCATGGAGCCCAACAGCTCGGAGTTCCAGGTCACCCGCAACTACCTGGACACCATCATCTCCCTTCCCTGGGCCGATCCCCCGTCCGAGCAGGTGGACATGCAGAAGGCTCACAAGGTCCTCGAGGCGGATCACTACGGCCTCGATGATGTAAAGAACCGCATTCGGGAGTTCCTGGCGGTCCGTAAGCTCAAAGGCGACTTCAAGGGCTCGATCATCTGTCTGGTGGGCCCACCGGGTGTCGGAAAGACATCGATCGGTCGTTCGGTGGCACGCGCCCTGAACAAAGAGTTCTTCCGCTTCTCCGTCGGCGGAATGCGCGACGAGGCCGAGATCAAGGGGCACCGCCGCACCTACGTCGGCGCCATGCCCGGCAAGATCATCCAGGGGCTCAAGGTCGTGAAGAGCAAGAACCCCGTCTTTATGATCGATGAGATCGACAAGCTGGCGGTCTCGTTCCAAGGTGACCCGGCGTCTGCGCTGCTGGAGGTTTTGGATCCGGAACAGAACGTCACCTTCCGCGACAACTACCTCGACCTTCCCTTCGACATCTCCAACATCCTCTTCATTGCAACGGCGAACACCCTGGATACCATCCCACCGGCCCTGCGCGACCGCATGGAGATCATTCGCCTATCCGGCTACATTGACGAGGAGAAAGTAGCAATCGCCCGGAAATACTTGGTGCCGAAATCCCTCGACCGGGCGGGCTTGAAGAAGAAGGATGTGAAGTTCAACAAGAAGGCGCTCATGGAGATAGCCAACGGCTACGCCCGAGAAGCCGGGGTCCGTAACTTCGAAAAGTCTTTGGACAAGATACACCGTAAGCTTGCGCAGAAGGTGGTAACCGAGGAGAGCGAGCCGCCCTTCACGGTGCAGCCTGAGCAGTTGGATGAGCTACTCGGCAAGCCCTTCTTCAAGGACGAAACGCGTACCCAGATCACCGGCCCGGGTATGGCGCTGGGGCTCGCCTGGACGCCCGTCGGCGGTGATGTGCTGGTGATCGAGGCGGTGTCCAATCCCGGAAAAGAGGGCTTCAAGATCACCGGACAGATGGGTGATGTCATGCAGGAGTCCGCCAACATTGCCTACACACATATTCGCCAAATCGCGGGGCGTTTCGACGTGGTACCGGAGTTCTTCGAGAAGCGCCAGATCCACCTTCACATTCCCGCGGGCGCCACTCCCAAGGACGGACCCTCCGCGGGCATTACCATGGCCACGGCCCTCCTCTCCCTCGCCACCGGCAAGAAGCCGAAGGCGCGACTGGCCATGACCGGCGAGCTTTCGCTCGTGGGGAACGTTCTGCCCATTGGCGGCTTGAAAGAGAAGGTAATCGCCGCCCGGCGCTACAAGATCAAAGAGATCCTCTTCCCGGCGGAGAATCAGAAAGACCTCGACGAGATACCCGATCACGTGAAGAAGGGGATCACTTTCCACCCGGTCAATACTATGGATGAGGTGATTGAACATCTCTTCTAGATGTGTCGTAGAATGGGTGGCATGAAGAGAGCCGAAGGGTCGCCCACATCCGCCCGCAAGCAAGCGCCCGCACGCGCACGCGCACTCGCGCTATCCGTCGTGGGCATTGCACTCCTGGCGGCTTGCGCGGGGGATTCCGGTCAAGGCAGAGAGTCGGCCGAAAGCGTTGCTCCGGAGGAATCGGCGACGGCGGAAGAGCTTGTTCACCCGAGCTTTAGCGTAACCGAAGAGCAGATGGAGAGTCATCTGGCGTCGGCTGCGGCCGACCTTCGCCCCGCCTTCGCCGAGCGTTTCGCGCCACGAATTCTGGCGCGACCGCAATACTTCCTGGAACTCCTGCGGCGGAGCTTTCAACAGGATCCGGACTTCTATCGACTCGTCGACAAGCAGCTCAAGCTTCCGTCGGATTACGCACCCACGGACACCGTGCCGCTGAACCGCTTTCGGGATCGGCTGGTGTTGAATCGGAACGATCTGAGCGTGCGGGCCGTCATACTTCCGGATCTCTTCGCCATGATCGAGGCCGCGCGCCAGGAGGGTATCACCCTGGATGTATCCTCCACCTATCGTTCATACGATTACCAGGCAGGACTCTTCGAGCGTCACGTTGCCAATCTGGGCCGCGAGGAGGCGGAACGAGTATCCGCGCAGCCGGGCAGCTCACAGCACCAACTCGGCACGACCGTGGACTTCGGCAGCATTACCCCGGCCTTCGCCGACACCGCCGCCGGACGCTGGCTTGCCGAGCACGCCGGACGGTTCGGCTTTTCGCTGTCCTATCCCAACGGCTACGAGGCGCTTACCGGCTACTCCTTCGAACCGTGGCATTTCCGGTATATCTCGCGGATCGGCACGCAACTCGAGGCGGAGTTCTTCGACGGCTTGCAACAGCACTTCCTGGAGTTCTACCACAGTCAGGCTGCATGGTTTCGCACTCGAATGCACTCCGCCGCCGACCCACGGGACGGCGCCGGCACGACCACTTCTCCTCCGCCGGAGAGCTCATGACCGAGTTGCCGGCAGCTGCGGAGACCATTGAAAAGCTTCGTCATGTCTATCGCTACGCTGCCATGTGTCTTGCCTACTCCGGCCGGTGCTTTCTCAGCGCCTGGATGACCGACCGGTCCGGAAACCAGCGCTCCTACGCGCATTCCTGCAGATGGGAGTACCGTCCGGTACAATACGATCCTGAAACAGGAGCCGCCGGATACCCGGACTGCTCCCCGGCCGCAGCCATCCAAGCAGGCTATCTGATTCGATCCACAGCAAAGCGGGAGGTATAGTAATGGCCGACATTGATACGCGTTTGGCGGCACTTGGGGTGCAACGTCCGCGAGTTCAGCTGCCACGGCTCGGGGTCGACCTCTTCAAATGGTCGGTGATCGCCTGTGACCAGCACACGTCGAATCCCCAATATTGGCAGCAGGTTGAGTCCGAGGTCGATGATGAGCCTTCGAGTCTGCGGCTGGTCTTCCCGGAGGTGTATCTCGGGGCCCTCGACGAGGAGCAGCGCATCCACGTTATCAAGAATACCATGCAACAGTATGTACGAGACGGCATTCTCACCGAGCGCGCACCGGAGTTCGTGCTGGTCCGCCGACAAACGAAATCCGGCTCGCAGCGCGACGGCCTTCTCCTGGCCGTGGATTTAGAACGCTACGACTTCGCACCGGAGGCGGAAACGCTCATCCGTGCGACGGAAGGAACCATACTCGAGCGCATCCCGCCTCGAGTACGAATCCGGGAAGGCGCCGCCCTCGAGCTTCCGCACATCATGCTTCTCATCGATGATCCGGAAGACAGCGTCATTGGTGAGGTGGTTTCACAGCACGCTTCACTTGATCAGCTCTACGACACCGACCTCATGCTCGGGGGTGGGCACGTCACCGGCTTCGCGGTGGACAAACCAGGACTCGTCGAGCATCTCACCCGCTCCTTCGAGACCATTGCCGCGCCGGATCACAGCGGCAGCCGTTACGGGATCCGGACATCCTTGCTCTTTGCGGTGGGAGACGGGAACCACTCGTTGGCAACGGCGAAGCGTGTATGGGAAAATCTGAAAGCGGCTGGGGTCGATCCTCAGAGCCACCCGGCGCGACACGCCCTTGTTGAGGTCGTGAATATTCACTCCGTTCCGTTCGAACCGATTCACCGCGTCGTGTTCGGCGTGAATCGGGAATTGATAGCCATGGCTCTGAGCGAGCTCTTCGCAGAGCCGCCCAGAACGGCGGGGTCTCGGGAAGAAGCTCTCGGGATAGCTCATGCCGCGTCGAAAACGGAACGCCGGGTTGCACTTCTCGGACGAGATCAGTCTCAGACGGTCCGGCTCGCCGGCTCGGGTTTGGTGCACGCCGAAGTGCAGCGAACGCTCGAAGAGAACTTGCCGCCACAGGCGGAGGTTGATTACGTACATGGAGAACGGGAGGCTGCCCGGCTGGTTGCCGAGGAAGGAGCAGCCGCGGTCGTGTTGCCGCCCTTCGACCGATCGGCGCTATTTCGCGAGGTCGTGCATCATGGACCTCTCCCCCGAAAGGTATTTTCCATGGGACATGCGGAGGACAAGCGGTATTACATGGAGGCGCGTGCTATCACCGCGAAGGCGTAACGCGGAGCACGACGTACACTGCCAGGCCGAAGCCCAGCGCAATCCAGCGAATCATGGGGAGTCGATTCGGCGTGTGAGCTCGCCGCTGAACGAGGGTGCCCGCCGCAATCGAGCGGCGTTCCGGCGTATAGCCTTCAATCCGCACCACCCCGCTGTTCGGCTCGAAATACCCAATGGACCGAGCAGCGATCCTGAGCCGCTCGGCATCCGTCCTGTAGGCATCGGCTTCAGCCTGCAATTCCCTACTGCGGGACTCGAGGGCTTCCACATTCTTCGCAAGGCGCTCTTTATAGGCGGAGAGCTCTTGATACGATTGAATCCCGACGGGACCGTAGACGGTGGAGAGAATGAAATAGAGCACAAGCGTTGCTGCCAGGGAAATGAAAAACCTCACTTCATAGGCAACGGCGAGTCGGAGCTAGTCCTTTAGTTATTGACAACGAAAAATGGCGCGAAGTAAATTTGAATGGCGCTTAATAGGCACCGTCGCAACGCCGATAACAGGAATAAGCGATCGTCCGTCTCAGGAGTTTCTATGACCAGCGATAACTACGACGAAGTTTACGACTCCGAGCAATCCGAGTCGGCGGGTGCCTCCAGCAACGAAGACCTCGAACAGTACGGCGTCTGGGTCAAAGCCGGACCGGAGGACGTAGACGAGGAGCCCCGGCAAGCCGAAGACGATTTTGAGTTGGCCGACATTGGCGACTTCAGTGACACCTTAGACGAGTCCGACGGCTTGACGTCTGAGGAAGAAGACCTGCTTGCCGGCCTCGAGGAATCGGAAGGTGACGCCTCCGCCCAGGAGGCACAGGCTCCGGAAGATCTTGAACCCGGCCGAAGCGCCGCCACGGCCCAAACCCAGTCCTCCGAATCACAGTCACCCGAAGACGGAGACCTCGAAGAGCTCGATATCGACTTGGACGAGGATCTCGGTGAGGAACTCGGAGAAGAAGACTTCGGACAAGAAGAGGCTGAGCCGACTTCCGAGTTTGAAGATCTTTCCCTTGGGTCTGGAGATGACGTGGATCTCTCGCTGCCGGACGATTTCGGCGAAGAGGATTTTGCGGAAGCGGATTCCGGTACGGAGCTCTCCGAGGAGACGCCCGCCGAAGCCGAAGAGACGGCGGCGGAGCAAGCTGCGGAGGAGCCTGCGGCATTGAGCTCGGCGGAGGGGCAGGACGAATCTTCGTCCGACGATTTCGTGTTGGATGATGAAACCGAACAAGAAATCAGCGAGCTGTCTCGGGGCTTGGAGTCTGAGCCTGAAGAAGAATCGGACAATGCGGATCTTGACTCGCTTGATACAATAGAGATTGATGGTGAGCCGGTTTCTCTCGAGGAGCCTGAACAGGCGTCCAGTGAGACGGAAGGAGCGGATTTGTCCATAGAGAGCGACGAGGGTCAGGAGCAAGGCCCGCCTGAAGACCAAGACAGCCAGGAACAGGAAATCCAGCAAGAAGACGAGCTTTCCCTCGAGGCCGAGCTCGACGAAGATTTGAATCTCGAAGAGCTCGATCTCGGAGATGAAGACCTCGACACGGAGCTCGGCGAAGGACTGGACGAAGAGCTTGCCGAGCTCGTAGATGAAGATACCGAAGAGACTTCCCAGGGTGACC
>CAYFQV010000194.1:0-5750 GCA_964345195.1 uncultured Spirochaetaceae bacterium | reverse complement strand
GCCGCCGCGGTTGACGGCGATCCTGAGACACGAGTACCGGAGGAGCTCCGGTAGATTGAAGGCTGCGGCGTCTCCCACTGCATCGAGGTCGCGAACCAGCCAAGCGTTATTCGCCCTTCTCGCGGCGGCAACGCTTGGCATCGTGGTCCTGTTGAGCCTGCGTCTCGGATCGCTCACCGTGTCGACGGCGCAGGTGTGGGAGGCGCTTGTCTCTTTCTCACCGGACTCGTATGAGCAAACGGTGGTTCGCACCCTCCGGGTGCCGCGAACGCTCATCGGCATTGGCATTGGGGCCGCTCTTGCCGTGGCCGGCACGGCCATGCAAGCGGTGACCCGAAACCCGCTTGCCGGCCCGTCGATTCTCGGGGTAAACAGCGGCGCGGCATTCGCCATTGTGACCGCCATCTTCGCCGGCGGGCTCACCGCTCCCCTGGAGTACGTATGGTTTGCCTTTGCCGGCGCTTTCGCGGCGGCTGCCGTGGTGTACGGGATCGGTTCCGCCGGCAGGGGTGGCCCGTCGCCCGCCAAGTTGGCACTCGCCGGGGTGATCGTATCGTCCGTTCTCAATTCCTGGATCACGGCGCTGCTCCTCTTCGATCAGCAAACCCTCGACATCGTGCGGTTCTGGCTGGCGGGTTCCCTGGCGGGACGGGACCTCCGCGTGTTTTTTTCCGTCCTTCCTTTTCTGGCGGTCGGGACAATCGGCACGGTCCTCCTAGGACATCAACTCAACGTCCTGAGCATGGGGGAGGACACCGCTCGTGCTCTGGGATTGCGGACGGGACGTCTCCGGGCGGCAACGGCGCTGCTGGTGGTGCTCTCTTCCGGGGCAGCGGTCGCCGCGGCGGGGCCAATCGGCTTCGTGGGCTTGGCCGTACCCCACATTGTTCGGGCGCTGACCGGGCCCGACTACCGCTGGGTCCTCGTGCTCTCCGTCATTGTCGGTCCGAGCCTGCTACTGGGCGCCGACATTCTGGGCCGCATACTCACCAGACCGACCGAGATTCAGGTCGGGATCGTCACCGCCTTGACCGGAGCGCCCTTCCTCATCTGGCTCGCACGACGGCGCCGAATGGTGGAGGTCTAGCATGGCGGAGCGTAGATCACGGAGGGGGCCCCTCCGGTACCTGGAAATCGGCGAAGTCGCCGTTCGGATCAACCTTCGCGTCGTGGGACTCGTCACGGGGGCGCTTGCCGTGACCGTGCTATTGGCGCTCTGGGCGCTCACCCTCGGAAGCTATGAGCTCTCCGTTGGCGAAGTTGTTGGGGCAATCTTCCCCAGCGCCGGCGGAGGGCCTGCGGCGGAAGGGTCGAGCCGGGCCGGCTTCATCGTCATGTCTCTGAGACTTCCGCGGATTCTGGCCTCCTGCCTCGTCGGTGCGGCCCTCGGCATGTCCGGTGCGATCTTTCAGGGGCTGGTTCGCAATCCCTTGGCGGCACCGGACGTGATTGGCGTGAACGCCGGGGCGTCGGTGCTGGTGGTGTTCTGGATCGTCCGCGGCTTCGCAAGCCAGGCGATACCCGCAGTCGCCTTTGCGGGGGCGCTGCTGGCGGCGCTGGCGGTGTATGGTTTGAGTTGGCGCGGCAAGATTGATCCCGCACGGCTCATTCTCGTGGGGATCGGGATCAACGCACTGGCGACGGCCGGCGTAACCGCCCTCATTGTACGGGGGAATATAAACGAGGTAGGCCGAGCGTACCAGTGGATGGCCGGAAGCCTCTACGCGGTCGGGTGGACGGACGTCCGGGTAATGGCGATTGCCGTCGCTCTCCTGCTGCCGATCGGCGCGATCCTGATACGCTCCATGCGCGTCTTACAAATGGGCGACCACGAAGCGCAGACGGTTGGCATTCCTGTCGAGCGGATCCGCCTTGCACTCCTGGTGGTCGCCTGCGGATTGGCCGGCGGGGCCGTGTCGGTAACCGGACCTATCGGCTTCGTGGCCCTCATGACGCCTCACGTGGCCCGAATGATCGCCGGAACAATGACCGCGGGTGTATTCGCCTTGAGCGGAACGTTGGGAAGCGTCTTGCTTCTCGGCTCCGACATGGTTGCTCAACACGCACTACCGGTGGCGCTGCCGGTGGGCGTGCTCACCGCCGCGTTCGGTGCACCGTACTTCCTCCTTCTCCTCTACCGGTCGAAAGTTCGGATCTAAGGAGCCAGACATGAGTCGATTAGAGACACAAGAAGTTCGCCACTCTTACGATCGCGCCCAGGCGGTCCTCGACGGCATGAGCCTTCAGATTCCGGATGGTCGGATTACCTCCGTGATCGGTCCAAACGGCTGCGGCAAGAGCACGCTTCTTCGGACCCTGGCGCGCCTGCTCATTCCCCAATCTGGTGCCGTATTGCTGGATGGGGAGGCCATTCACCACTGGTCGACAAAGGAGGTGGCTCGCAGCCTCGGGCTCCTCCCGCAGCAGGGTTCCGCACCGGGAAGCATTTCGGTTGAGGACCTTGTCCGTCGCGGCCGGTTCCCGCATCAGGCGCCGTTCCGGCCCTTCAGCCGTCACGACCAGGCCGCCGTTGAGCGCGCCCTCGAGCTGGCCGGTGTCAAAGATCTGCGAGAGCGCATGATCGACGAGCTCTCGGGTGGCCAGCGTCAGCGCGTCTGGATCGCCATGACCCTGGCACAGGAGACGCCGATCCTCCTGCTCGACGAGCCCACGACCTTTCTCGACCCGGCGCACCGAATGGAAGTGCTCGACCTCTTGCGCACCTTGAACCGACGCGACGGCAAGACGGTTGTCGTGGTGGTTCACGACGTCAACGAAGCGACGGCAATTAGCGATAACGTCATTGCCATGCGCGATGGACACATTGTCGCCGAGGGTACAAGCGAAGAAGTGCTCCGCCCGGACGTCATAAGCGGCGTATTTGGTGTTCGCTGCCGCTCGATCAATCACCCACACTGTCCCTTCCCCTGTACCTTCCCCGTGAGCTCGCGGTCGGAGGATGTAGTGCCGGCCACGGGAAGCGCTTCACAGACGGATACGGACGCCGCGGCAGCGGCATCTCACGCCGCCGTTCGGACGGTGGATCTCAATGCCGGATACGATGCGCGACACGTCCTTTCCGACGTGAGTGTTTCGGTGCCGCGGGGAGCGGTGACTGCAGTTGTCGGGCCGAACGCCTGCGGCAAGTCCACTTTGCTCCGTGTAATCGCTCGGCTTCTCCGACCGGAGGGCGGCGCCGTCATCCTCCACGGTGAGTCCTTAGAGGCAATTCCGCGGCAGCGGCTGGCGCGGGAAGTGCGCATGCTCGAACAATCCATGGATGTGCCCGCGGATATTACGGTCGAGGATCTTGTTGGAATCGGGAGGTTTCCCTATCAGCGCTGGTATCGACAGTGGACACGGCGTGACCGAGAGGTGATCGCGCGCTCGTTGCGCGCCGTCGGGATGGAGGATCACTCCGGCCGGCCCGTTCAGACCCTGTCGGGAGGACAGCGTCGGCGCGCCTGGCTTGCAATGGCCCTGACCCAGGAGACGGAGGTTCTCCTTCTCGATGAGCCAACCACCTTCCTAGACATTGCCCACCAGGTCGAGGTTCTCGATCTCATCTGGTCGCTCAACCGGGATCACAGCCGGACGACGGTGCTCGTTCTCCACGATCTCAGTCAGGCGTGCCGCTACGCGGATCACGTGGTTGTCATGTCGGGTGGCCGCGTTGCCGCAGAGGGCGCGCCGAACGACATTGTGACAAAGCAGTTGGTTCAGGAGGTGTTCGGCATTGACACTGAGGTGTTCCCCGACCCAGCCACGGGACGAATCGTCGTGCTCCCGCGGTGGGAGCTTCCGGCGAGCATAGGAGCGTAGCGATGATTGGACTTCTCAAGCCGTGGGTGGGTCACCGAATCGAAAACGCGGCCTTGCGACGCCGAAACCGTCCCCTGACGCAAGCTCCGCAGACCTACCAGGAGGCAATGCTGCAGCGCATGGCGCTCCTCCTTCGCGCCCTGACCCCGCAGCCGAGTGAAATGGTTGTTCAAGAGATTGAGCGGCTCGATCCCTTAGATACGGAACACGGGACGTGGCGCATTGCACTCGAGGGCGGTGGCACGCCGCGGTTCACTCCCGGCGACATGGTCTACCTCCGCTGGCAGAGCGATCCCCGGGAAGTTGAAAACCTGCTCCAGCGCCTGAAAGCCGCCGGCGACCGGCCCGTGAGACTCCTTACGGCGGGATCTCGCTACCTTCCGAGCCGCTTGGTATCCATCACCCTCCGCGAGGCCTTGACTCGATACGTAGAGATCCAGGAAGCCTCCCCTGCTCTCCTCCGCCGCGCCGGCCTCGAGGAGATGGCCGCCCACAACGAGGCCGAGGAAGAGAAGCACCATCAGTTCCACGAGGAGATCGAGCAGAGCGGCGTAGCCTGGCATGAACACCCGGATCTCAATCCCTATCGGGTGTACGTGCCCGCGGTGCTCGACACAATGGAGCCCAGTCCGCCAAGCCCCAAGGAGCTCGTGGCGCTCCAAGGCCGAATCGACGCGCGCCCCTATACCATTAGCAGCTTCCAGTCGCTACCTGGAGATCGCTTCCGGGCTGAGATTACGGTGAGCCAGGTCGACAAGACGCTCACCCGTCCCGACGGAAGCCGGATCGAGATACCCGCGAGAGGAAGCACCTACTTCTCGCGCCTCGAGCCGGGAGACACCGTGTATGGGTGGATTCTGCCGGAGATGCATCGATTTCCGTGTGATCTCGGTCGCAACGTTCCAACGATTGTTGTCAGCACCGGAAGCGGAATCTCGGCGCCACTCTCCCTGCTCCGGTCTGAGCTCGTGGCCGGTGACGAGGGCAGCAGGAAGGCCGACGGCCGGCACCATCGAGCCGGCGCGGAATCAGGTCCGATCTGGCTCGTCTACGGAATTCGCTCCTGGGAGCGCAAGTCGCTTTACGGCAAAGAGCTCGAACGGCTCCGGCGGGAGGGCGCGATTGCCCGGCTCGACGTTGCCGAATCGCGGCCGGCACCGGGGACCAAGCCACCCCGACGCGTACAGAACCTCTTGTGGGAGGAGCGCGCCGAGGTCGCCCACTGGCTCCGCGAAGGAGCCCACATCTATCTCAGCGGCCGACTCTCCATGGGAAGAGAGGTCGGGTACGTGCTTGCGGACATCCTCATGGACCAAGGTCTAGCCGCAGACCGGGCAGCCGCGGACGCGACAATTGAGGAGTGGGCGAAATCGCTACGACTCCAGGCATCGGTGTCGGGCGTGTAACGGAGACAGCCGAGCGTCCGCGCGCGGCGGCACACGCGACTGTTCACACCGCCGCGCGACGCAGGCCGAACTCCTGCTCGAACCGTTCCACCGGAACCCCCTCGTTGATCGCTTCCATGTAGGCGTCGTGGTTGTCGGGATCGTTCATGACCACGGCGCCGTGCACGCGTCCGTTCCGCGCGTAGAGGTGTACGTAGCGTGGGCCGTCGTGGTAGACGCGCTCCTCGTAGGCGTCGAGGTCCTCCGGCGCCGGACGGCGGAGCGAGAAGAAGTGATTGCCGAACACCTTGGTTTTGAGACGGAATGGCCGGTACCGGTAGGGGCGCAGCTCCGCGTCCGGGTTCATGATCTCGGCAGCGGCGTTCACGCCCGCAACCTCTCCTTGCCGCAAGGCGTCGCGCCAGAGATGGGTCACGCGTCCGTCGGGAAGCTGCGCGCAGTCGCCCACCGCGTAGACCGCCGTCGAAGAGCTGCGCAGATGCTCGTCTACCTTCACGGCGCGCGAAACGCTCAGCCCCGCCC
>CAYFQV010000193.1:0-5758 GCA_964345195.1 uncultured Spirochaetaceae bacterium | reverse complement strand
GCTCGGCTGTTCGGATACGCCAGGCCGTGATCGAAGATGCTTGGCTGACGAAGTACGCCCTTGTGGTGACTGAAGCAGTCGAAGCTCGATTTGCCGTGGTAACGGCCCATACCGCTCGGTCCCACGCCCCCGAACGCTAGGTGCCGGGAGGCGACGTGCATGATCGTTGCGTTCACGGCACCGCCGCCGAAGGATAGAGAGGCCATAACCCGGCGTTCAACAGCCTTCGAGCGCGTAAACAGGTACAAGGCAAGCGGCTTTGGGCGCGTCCGGACAATCTCAATCGCCTGTTCGAGAGACTGGTACGGCACAATCGGAAGCACGGGCCCGAAGATCTCTTCCTCCATGACGGGGTGGTCCAGGGCCATACCGGTGAGGATCGTCGGCTCAATGTAGAGGTCGCTCCGATCGCGGTCACCGCCGTGGTAGACATACTCCCCCTCGATAAGAGCCGCTACACGATCGAAGTGGCGCTCGTTGACGATTCGGGCGTAGCGCGCGTGCTGCTTCGGCACTTCCCCGTAGAACTCCCGGATGACGGCAACCAGCTTCTCGAGGAGACGTTCCTGCACTGAGGCTTCAACAAGGACGTAATCAGGGGCTACGCAGGTCTGCCCTGCATTAATCGTCTTCCCGAAGATGATCTGCCGCGCCGCGCGATCGAGATTCGCCGAGGCATCTACAAGGGCGGGACTCTTGCCGCCGAGCTCGAGGGTCAGAGGCGTCAAGTTTTCCGCGGCGGCCGCCATTACCTTGCTGCCGATAGACTTGGATCCCGTATAGAAGATGTAGTCCAGCGGAAGCGAAGTGAGGGCGCGCGAGACCTCCGCCTCTCCTTGTATGGCGACCACGTAATCCTGCGAGAAAGTTTCGGCAATCAGCTCGCTCACCACCGCAGCGGTCTTGGCTGCGAACTCGGAGGGCTTGAGAAGCGCGGTATTGCCCGCGGCGATCGCGCCGACGAGCGGAAGCATGAGCAACTGAAAGGGGTAGTTCCACGGGGCAATGATGGCGGTGACACCGTAGGGCTCGGGGAAGACCCGGCTTGATCCGGGCAGGTTGAAGATATCCGTCGGAACGCGACGCGGCCGCATCCAGCGCCGAAGCTTGCGCAGCGCCAAGCCGATGTCGCGATACACAATGCCTATCTCCGCGGAGTACGCCTCAACGCCGCTCTTTCGAAGGTCCTGGTAAAGCGCATCCAGAAGGGCCCCCTCGCGCCGTTCGATCGCGTTTCGCAGCTTTCGCAGCTGTTCCACACGAAAAGAAAGCGGTCGCGTTGCATCCGTGTGAAAGAAGGAGCGCTGTGCGTGTACCAGATCGGGAATGGCCGTGGGTTCGGTGATCGCTGAGCTTGTCATGCGGTCATAGATGTACCCGCCACACGCAAAAGGTCAAACGGCGATAGGCCTCACGCTCACGCACCCTCGGCAACTGCGATTGCAGCGCGAAGCTCTTCGACCGCCTTCCGGGGAGATACCGACTGCGTCACGGCCCGACCGACAATGAGCGTCTCGGGATGATACTGCACGATCGTGGGGATAACATCAGTGTTAATCCGGCCGGAGACCGACAGCCGCATACCCGGGACCGCCTCACGGACCGTGGACAATTCCGCGTAGCTTGACGGACTCGGTACCTGGTCGGTCGAGGCGTTCACGCAAATCTCGTCTACCCCGCAATCCTTCAGGAACCGGGCGGTTGAAACCGCATCCACCCAGCCGATAGTATCTCCAACCACGTAACCGTCGCGACGCCGTCCTTCCGCAACGGTCGCCTCAATGGTGGTGCCTGTGGCGGAGCCGAGAACCGTAACGGCATCCGCACCGGCATCGAAAAAAAAGCCGGCGGAATCGCCTCCGGCGTCTACAATCTTGCTGTCCACCAGCAAATACGCGCCCGGAAGGCGATGTTTCATCTCCCGCAAAGTCTCGATCCCCTCTCGCCATAGCAAGAGCGTGCCGACCTCAACGACGTCGACGAGCTCATGGATCTCCTCGGCGACCCGCAGGGTATCTGAAAGGCCCAGAAAGTCAAACGCTACCTGTAATCGCATCTAGCGGGAGACTACACGACCGAAGCATCGTCGTCTACCGATAGAGCAGTTGATATTGCCGATCAGGTATCGGCATAGTAGGGGTATGACGGCGGAAAGCCTCGTACGCGTAGACGATCTGAAAAAGACCTACTACCCCAAGGGTCGAGAACCCATCCAGGCCGTGCGAGGCGTTTCATTCTCCATGGCGCGGGGAGAGATACTCAGTCTTCTCGGACCGAACGGAGCGGGCAAGACCAGTACCATCGCCATGATGAGCGGTCTGCTTCCACCAAGCGGCGGAGACGTGCATATTGACGGCGCGTCGATCCGGAACAACACGATGGACGCCAAGCGGCGAATCGGCGTGGTTCCTCAGGAGATTGCGCTCTATCCCACGCTCACCGCACGACGCAACCTTCGGTTTTTTGGTCGGATGTACAACATGCACGGCAAAGAGCTCGAACGGCGAATCGACGAGGTTCTCGAGTTCATTGAGCTGACGGATCGCCGGGATGAGCGGATCGACCAGTTCTCGGGCGGCATGAAACGTCGCGTGAACATTGGGGCCGGATTGCTGCATGAACCGACGCTGCTCTTTATGGATGAACCGACCGTCGGTGTAGACCCGCAGAGTCGACGCAGGATACTCGACACGGTTCTGCGGCTCCGACGCGAGCACGGAACCACCGTATTGTATACGACGCACCTCATGGAGGAGGCTCAAGAGCTTTCCGACAGGATCGGAATCATTGATCACGGGCAACTGATAGCACTGGGCACCCATGCAGAGCTCGTACAGCGAATCGACAGTCATGCCCGGGTGGATGTAATGGTTTCCGGGCCGCAGGTCGATGAAGCCGACGTATCGCCCCTTCGAGAGCTCGGAGAGATCGTTGTTACTCACAACGACACGGATGACGGCGCTTCGCTCTCGGTTGCCACGTCGGACCCCGACGCCGCGCTTGTTCGCATTATTCACTGGGCACGAGAGCGGGCTTTGTCTGTGAGCTCGGTGGACGTTGACGAGCCGAACATGGAGACGGTTTTCCTTGCCTTAACAGGCCGTGCGCTTCGCGAATAGCCGCGCACGGACCAGGAGTCTTAATCGGGAGTATGCCGGCATGCGCAAATCCCTACTCATTGCGCTCAAAGATACCGGAAGCGCCTTGCGCGACCCCACACTACTGATACTCATGTTCCTCGCACCGGCGGCGGTTGCAACGATTATCTCGGTGACCTTCGGGGGACTCTCGAGCTCGACCGGAGCTCCTGTTGACGAGATCCCGGTGGGTATCGTGAACGACGACGCCGGGGCGGAAGGAGAGAACTTCGGTGACGATCTCAGCAATGCGCTCCAGGAAAGCGAGCTTTTCGCGCTACGCCGCTTCACGGACCCGGAAACCGCCCGGTCAAAGCTGCGCAAGGGCGTTCTAACGGCAAGCATAGAGATTCCGGCGTCGTTCACGGCGAGCTTACTCGGCAACGACGCCGGCACGGACGGGGATGAACAAGCGGACGCAGCTTCGCCGATCATGATAGGTCATTACCGTGGACGACCCATTGCCGGAGATATCGTGCGATCGGTGGTTAGCGATGCAGCCCACCAGTTCGCGCGCGCCGGGCTAGCTATCCGGGCAGTGGCGAACGCGATTCCTGAGGGCATTGATCCCGCGGCGTTCTTTGGTTCCGCCGCGTTCGCAGCGGGCTTGCAGCGGCTTCAAGGCGGCGACGGTGCGAGTGTCTCGGTGCAGACCGAGCGAGTAGCCGGTGAGCAAGGGGGCTTCAACCCCTTGGTGTTTTTCGGCGCAACTCAGGCGATCTTCTTCGCCCTCTTTGCAGCCAACGGCAGCGCCAACACCGTCTTGGAGGAGCAACGCGACGGCACGCTCTCGCGCATCCTACAAACACCGACGCGGAGTGGTGCCGTCCTGTTCGGAAAGCTCTTAGGAACGGTGATCATGATTCTGGTACAGCTACTTTTGCTCTTTCTGGCGTTCACCGCCATCGGCAGCCTGCTGTCCGGGTCGCTCACCTTCATTTGGGGCCGGCGGATCGGAGTGATCCTTGTCGCGGTCTTGGCCGCCGCCCTGGCTAGCGCCGGCGTCGGCGTGATCACCGCCGCGGTGGCGCGGCAACCCGAGCAAGCCTCCACAATCGGCACGATCGCTGCGCTTTTCATGGCCGTCGTGGGAGGTGCCTTCGGATTCCAAGTGGGCCCTCCCCTTGCCTATGCCTCCGTCGTGTATTGGGGCTCTCGGGCCTTCACGAGGCTTGCTGCGGGGGAGGCCGCGATCGGACTGGAGCTTAGCGTAATGCTTGCATTCGGCGCTGCAGCCTTCGTCCTGGGCTTGTTGCTCTTTAAGCGGCGCATTGCGAAGGGATAGTGGAAGCGTAAGGGGACCTTGCATGGTAGTTCGGAAACTGCTCGCGATCGCCGTCACGGATCTGCGGCTCTCACACAGCGCACCGAGTGTTTTGATAACCCGGATACTCGTGCCGATAACACTTATTCTGGTCATCGGCTTGGCGAACGGCGCCTTTCAAGCTCCCGGCGGAGAGGCTCCGAGGCGAACGGTACATGTGTATCTCCCGGATGAGACGAGCCGTCTCGAAGCTACACCGTCACAAGCTTTGATCGAGCGGCTTACACAGGAGGATTCGCGCTTCGATTTCGTGATCCGCGCAGAGCCTGTCGATACGGGCCCGCTTATCGATGGAAACGTCTCCGCCGTCTTAGTGATTCCGGAAGGTTTTTCGGAAGCAGTAGACGCCGGCCGGTCCGTGACCCTGCGCCTGCTCACCGACGACCCCGCGGGCGAGACCGCAGCCGCGCTGACCCCCCGTATCAGCCGAGCGGCGCGCGAGGTCGCCGCAGTCGGCTTCACCGCCTCCTGGGCGGGTGAACTGTATCAGGCGGCGAAAGAAAACTCCGGAGCTCTTTCCATGTCCGCAGAGGCGTTCGCCGCGGACGCGGCTCGTGAAGCGCGATCCCTCTGGGCGCAGGCCCCCGTACGAGTGGACTTCAAAACCGTGCAGCCGAAGATTCCGGAACGCAGCGTCCGCGAGTGGGGCGGCGGCTTCCAACAGTCGGTGCCCGGAATGGGCAGCATGTACGTCATGTTCGCGGTCCTCGCCGGCGTCGGGACACTGGTATGGGAACGAAAGAACGGCACGCTTCAACGCGTGGTGACCATGCCGGTCGGCAAGGGCACCTTTATTGGGGGCAAGGTTATCGCGAGAATGCTGATCGGCCTCGGCGAGTTCGTCATCGCGTTCGCTGCGGGCGCCGTCCTTGCGATCATCGCTCCGGTTGAATTCGGAGGGGCTCCCGGCGCCATCCTCCTGACCGCGCTTGCGTTCTCTTTCTTCACAAGTGCATTGGCGCTTTTCATGGCGACGCTGGTGACCAGCCCTCAGCAAGCGAGCAGTGTAACCATGCTGCTCGCCCTCACACTCGCGCCCCTCGGCGGTGCATGGTGGTCCCTCGATTTCGAGTTCATTCCGCAGATCATGCGAGATCTTGCGCTTGTTTCACCGTTTTATTGGGCAATGGAAGGCTTCAAGGAGGCTATCATGTACGCCGGCGGCATTGCGGATGTACTGATCCACAGCGGTGTTCTACTCGCTACAGGTCTTGTTCTCTTCGCGGCGGCCGTGCTGCGCTTCCGTTATCCCTAGTCGCGCCCATGGCGAGCCGCCCATGGCGGCAGTCCCGCACGC
>CAYFQV010000192.1:0-5763 GCA_964345195.1 uncultured Spirochaetaceae bacterium | reverse complement strand
CCCATCGGACGCGAACAACGCCGCGGGGGTCTCTCGTGAAACAGGTATCTGAGGTGGATCCTGTGCCGAAAGGCCGGCACGTATACATCGATCTCTATGACTTCTGCAGCGGACATGCACGGCTGCGCAACTGCCGAGATGTAGACACTGCAAGCCGAGATCGAGCGGTCCGTGGGCGCGGACACACCTGCATGGAAGAGGAGTGAGTTTTGACACACGAATTTGATGTAGTGGTAGTCGGGGCGGGAGGCTCCGGGCTGTATGCAGCACTCGAGGCCGGTACAACCGCGAAGACGGCGGTCGTCTCGAAGCTGTATCCGTCCCGAAGTCACACCGGTGCGGCTCAGGGCGGCATTGGTGCTGCGCTCGGCAATGTCGATGAAGACAGCCCGGAATGGCACGCGTTCGACACGGTAAAGGGCGGCGACTATCTGGTGGACCAACAGGCTGCAAAGACCCTCGCCGAAGAAGCCGTGCAAGCGGTGTACGACCTCGAGAATCGGGGCCTGCCCTTCTCCCGGACGCCGGAGGGCAAGATCGATCAACGCCGATTCGGCGGTCACACCCGTAACTTCGGGGAAGCACCGGTTCACAGGTCCTGTTACGCGGCGGACCGTACCGGGAATATGATCCTGCAGACCCTCTATCAACAGTGCATCAAAAACGACGTTCACTTCTACGACGAGTTTCAGGTTCTCGAGGTCCTCATGGATGGGAACAAGGTCACCGGCCTGGTCACCTTCGAGCTCGCCACCGGTGAGGTTCACGTGTTCCGCGCGAAGGCGGTGCTCTTTGCAACCGGCGGTTTCGGGCGGATGTTCCGCATTACCTCTAACGCCATTGCGAACACCGGCGACGGTCCGGCTGTGCTGGCCCGGGCGGGGATTCCCCTGGAAGACATGGAGTTCTTCCAGTTTCACCCTACCGGCATTCGCGGAATGGGCATTCTCATTACCGAAGGGGTCCGCGGCGAAGGCGGTATTCTCCTGAACAATCAGGGCGAGCGCTTCATGGAGCGCTACGCGCCGACGCTCTTGGACCTGGCGCCGCGGGACATGGTGTCCCGGGCCATCCTCACGGAGATCCAAGAGGCGCGCGGCATGCGCGGAGATCGCCGGATCGATGACTACGTCATGCTCGACGCCAGTCATCTAGGCCGCGACACGGTCTACAAGAAGATCCCGGACATTGCAGACTTCTGCAAAACCTATTTGGACATTGACCCGGCGGAGAAGGCCATGCCGGTACAGCCCACGGCTCACTACGCCATGGGCGGCATTCCCACCAATGTCAACGGACAGGTGGAGACGGCGGATACAACCTACGAGGGGCTCTACGCCGTCGGTGAGTGCGCATGTGTTTCAGTCCACGGCGCCAACCGGCTCGGCACGAACAGCTTGGTGGACCTGGTCGTGTTCGGACGCCGCGCCGGGCGCCACGTGGCGGAGTACGTAAAAGGCGCGGACATGCCGGCGGCCCCGAAAGACGCAGGGGCGCATATGCGGGAGCGCATTGCCAAGCTCAAGGAAGAAGAGGGCGCCCATCCCGGTCACGTCTACGACACCATGCAGGACGTGATGATGGAAAAGATCGGCGTCTATCGCAGCGACGACGAGATGACAAGCGCGGTGGATGATATCCAGAAACTCCGAGATGAGTTCAGGGGCGTCCGAGTGCAGGATAAGAGCGGAAACTTCAATCAAGAGGTGCTGAGCATCCTCGAGCTCGAGAACCTCCTTGATCTCTCGCTGATCACGGCGGCATCCGCCTTGAATCGGACCGAGAGCCGCGGCGCCCACTCCCGCCGAGACTATCCCGAACGAGACGATCCCAACTGGCTCAAGCACACCATGGCGAGTCTCGACGGCGACAGCGTGAACATTAGCTACAAAAAGGTAGATACAAGCATTTGGGAGCCAAAGCCCCGAAAGTACTAGTCTGGAGGACAGCAGCATGAACGTAACGCTCGACATACAGCGATACAATCCGGAGGTCGATGACCGTCCGCATATGGAACAGTATGAGATCACCGCGGAACCCACGGACCGCGTTCTGGACGCCTTGATAAACATCTGGCGCAACCAAGACGGCAGCTTGGTCTTCCGCAAGAGCTGCGCCCACGGCGTGTGCGGTTCCGACGCCATGCGGATCAACGGCGTCGAGAAGCTTGCCTGTAAGACGCTCATCAAGGACATAGTCTCCGACGGTCATACGACGATCACCATCGAGCCACTGAAGCATCTGGATGTGCAGCGGGATCTCATGGTCGATCAGGAGCCCTTTTTTGGGCGCTTCCGCTCCGTGAAGCCCTACATGATGGCGGAGCAGGAGCCGGCCGAAAAGGAGCACATCCAAAGCCAGGAAGACCGTGCCCTGTTTGATGATGCAACCAAGTGCATCAACTGCGCGGCATGCTTTTCCGCCTGCCCGGTGCTCGACAAGAATCCGGAGTTTCTCGGCCCGGCGGCGATCGTCCAGGCGGCGCGCTTCGTTTTTGACAACCGCGATCAAGGCCTCGAGCCGCGCCTCGACATTCTCGACACCCTCAATGGGGTGTGGCCCTGTGAGAACCACTTCCAGTGCACCCGGGTGTGCCCGCGGGACATTAAGGTTACGAAGCTCATCAACTTGACCAAGCGAGAGATCAAAAAGTACCGCGACGCACGCGGTGAACAGACAGCAGAGGCGGGAGATGCGAAATGAAGATTCATGAGTACCAGGCGAAGGAGCTCTTCCAAGAGTACGGTATCCCCATCCAAGAGCAGGTCATTGTCGACAACGCCGCCGACGCCAAGGCGGCCGCCGAGAAGATCGGCGCTACGGTCGTCGTCAAGGCACAGGTTCTCGTCGGCGGCCGGGGCAAGGCCGGCGGCGTAAAGCTCGCGGAAACTCCGGACGAGGCCGAGGCGAAGGCGAAGGAGATCCTCAAGCTCACCATCAAGGACATTCCGGTCGAGAAGGTTATGATCACCAAGGCGGCGGAGATCGAGCGGGAGTATTACGTCGGCTTGACTCTCGACCGCAGCGCGAAACAGCTCATTCTCATGATGAGCAAGGCCGGCGGGGTGGACATTGAGGACTTAGCGGTGAACCGACCGGAGGAGATCATCCGCTTGCACATTGACCCGGTGAAGGGAGTCGATGAGATCGAGCTGCGGAAAGCTCTCGAGAGCGTCTTCGATACATCCGGGCTGGTGAAGCAGGCGGAGGACGTGGTCCACAAGCTCTTCAAGCTCTACATGGAAAAGGATGCCTCCTTGGTGGAGATCAACCCCTACGCCCTGATCGACGGGGACAAGCTCTACGCCTTGGATGCCAAGGTCAACTTCGACGACAATGCGGATTTCAAGCATCCCGAGTACGAGAAGATGAAGAATCCCGAAGAGTACTCGACGGATGAGATCGAGGCGCGACAGTCGGGCTTGAGCTTCGTGAGCATGGACGGGGATATCGGCTGCATTGTCAACGGCGCCGGACTCGCCATGGCGACCATGGACATTATCAAGCTCTACGGCGGCAATCCGGCCAACTTTCTAGATGTGGGCGGCAGCTCCAATCCGAACAAGGTGCTGAACGCGCTGCGCATTATTACGCGGAACCAGAAGGCTAAAGCCATTCTGATCAACATTTTCGGCGGCATTACTCGCTGCGACGACATTGCCAAGGGTATTCTCATGGCCATGGATCAGATCGATATTCAGATCCCCATGGTCATTCGTCTCATCGGCACGAATGAAGAAGAGGGCCGTGCCATGCTCAAGGAGCAGGGCTTTGCGGTGGCCGAGAGTCTCAGCGAAGCAGTCGACCAAGTTACGTCCATTGCGTGAGGGGAGCCATGAGCATACTGATTGATGAGAACACAAACGTAATCGTTCAAGGAATCACCGGCCGGGACGGTTCCTTTCACGCAAAGACCATGCTTGCCGACGGCACAAAGATAGTCGGCGGCGTGACGCCGGGTAAAGGCGGCCAAGAGATGGAAGGTATTCCGGTCTATGATTCGGTGCAAGATGCCCAGGCGGCACAGAAGGTAGATGTATCGGTCATATTCGTCCCGGCCAAGTTCGCCGGCGCCGCGATCCGCGAGGCCGCCGACGCCGGGGTCCCGCTGATCATCTGCATTACCGAGGGTGTACCAACCCTGGAAATGGCAACGAATTACCAGTACGTCAAGGACAAAGGTGTGCGCCTGATCGGCCCGAACTGCCCCGGTCTGATCTCACCGGGGAAGAGCAAGATCGGCATCATGCCCCTGCGCATTCACAAGCAGGGGGATATCGGGGTCATTAGCCGGAGCGGAACTCTCACCTACGAGGTGGTATACAACCTCACGGTGAACGACATGGGTCAGTCGACCTGCGTCGGCATTGGGGGAGATCCGATCATCGGCTCCAGCTTCATTGACATGCTGAAGCTCTACGAGGCCGACCCCGACACCAGTGCGGTCGTCGTGATCGGTGAGATCGGCGGTGAAGACGAAGAGGCGGCCGCGGAGTTCATCAAGAACGAGATGTCCAAGCCGGTCGTCGCATTCATCTCCGGGCGAACGGCGCCTCCGGGCAAGCGCATGGGCCACGCCGGTGCCATTATCTCCGGGGGCAAGGGGACGCCCCAGGCCAAGGTAGAGGCGTTCAACGCCGCCGGCGTGCCCGTCGCCGACAAGCCGGACGAAATTCCGGGACTCCTGAAAGAGAAGCTCGGGCGCTGAAGCGCCGGGCCCCTCGGCGCCGCGCGCCGGGGCCCTGTTTCGACGATTGGACAACTGTAGTATAATCCTCAACAACAAAGCCCGTATGGCCCGCAGGTTGTACGGGCTTTCTCGGTGCGAACGCGTCCGGGCCCGGTTCGACGCGGCACCGCGTAGTAGTATCCGGTGCCCTGACCGGCATCATGCATACACATTCAGACCTGAGAGGTGAACCCACCGTGGATCAAGAGCTTCTCGACCTAGCAAGCCTCGACTTCCTGGAAGATATGTACGAGACCTGGCGGAACAACCCCGCCGAGGTCCCCTCCGAATGGCACGGGTTTTTCCACGAGTTGGAGAACAGCGGCAACGGCCATATCCCGACGCCCCCTTCGCGCCCGTCGCCCTCTACCGCAACACCCGCCGCGACGCCCGCGGCAACGCCGTCGGTCCATCCCGCGACGGCGATCGGCACTACGGACACCTCGCAGGCCGCTCCCGCAAGCCACGCGGAAGCGGCGGGCCCGCGCAGCGCGGAGGCCGACATGGTGTACAAGCAGTCCCGGGTGGACAGCCTGATATGGGCATACCGGGACGTAGGTTACATCTACGCCGATCTCAACCCACTGGGAAACTACTCCACGCCGGAGTTGAACTACATGTATATCACCATGGAGGGCAACTACGAGAGCCTGCGGATCCAAGACTTCGGCTTGTCCGAGGAGGACCTGGACACGGAGTTCTTCACCGGCGGGTATTTCGAGCCCAAGCGCGCAAAGCTTCGACAGTTGCTGGATATGCTGGAACACACCTACTGCGGTCGCATAGGTGCGGAGATTCTCCACATTCAGAACAAGCCCATGCGCCGCTGGCTGATCGAGAAGATCGAAACGCCGGATGGACTTCGTGATTGGACTCAACGCGAGAAGATTCGCTTTCAGAAAGACCTTATCAAGGCGGAAGAGCTCGAGCGGTTTATTCAGAACAACTTCATTGGACAGAAGCGATTCTCCCTCGAAGGCGGCGAGGTGCTTGTTCCGGCGCTGCGCTACCTCTTTGACACCGCGGCGCAGCGC
>CAYFQV010000191.1:0-5832 GCA_964345195.1 uncultured Spirochaetaceae bacterium | reverse complement strand
GCGGTACGCCGTCGTCTGATTCTGCCCCATCCCGACCGGCAGACGCCGACGACGGATCACTCGGGAGATGCCCCTGCCAGTGCATCGTCGAACATAGGGGCGGAGACTGTTCAGACCTCCGAGCGACATCAGCCGACCGATGGAGACTCATTGCTCCGTGCGCTGGATCCGGATGAACTTGGCCTTACGTGGCGCCACAGGGAGAATGTCTTTAACGACTTCAACCGGCAGCCCCTCCTGTCCCATATGAAGTCGACGGAAGGACCGCCGATGTGTGTCGGTGATGCAACTGGAGACGGGCGTCAAGACCTCTTTCTAGGAGGCGCCACTGAGCAGCCGGGAGCTATCTTTGTCCAGGATAAAGAGGGGCGCTTTGAACGGACCGAGCAGTCCGCCCTGGAGGACGACCGTCTCTCGGAAGACGTCGACTGCAGCTGGTTTGATGCCGATGGCGACGGTGACTCCGACCTGTATGTGGCCAGCGGAGGAAGTGAATTTCCCGCCAGCAGTTCGGCGTTGATGGATCGGCTGTATCTCAATGACGGAGCGGGCAGGCTGATCCGCTCTGAGCAAATTCTGATTTCGCCCGGCCGCGGCTTCGAGCCGGCAGGTGCCGTAGCTTCCGCAGACTACGACGGAGACGGCGATGTGGATCTGTTTGTGGGGGCGAGAATGCGCCCCTTTGCCTTCGGTGAACCGGTTGATGGACATCTGCTGCTCAACGACGGAATCGGGCGTTTCGTCGAGGCCACGGATTCCCTGGCTCCTGGATTGCGCGAGCTGGGGTTGATCACCGATGCCCGGTGGGCCGACGTCGATGCGGATGGAGATCTCGATCTGATGGTGGCCGGGGAATGGATGTCGTTGACTGTGTACGAGAACCGCGACGGCGAACTCGTGAACGGTACCGAAGCGGCTGGACTGCAGGCTACAACCGGCTGGTGGAATGCGATTGAGCTAGCCGATCTGGACGGCGACGGCGATCTGGATCTGATTGGAGCAAATCACGGGCTCAATTCGCGGTTCAAGGCTTCCCCGGAAGAGCCCATAGAAATGTGGGTCGATGATTTTGACGGCAATGGGGTCGTCGAGCAGGTGGTGGCGACTTACAAGGACGGAGCACTCTATCCATGGGCCTTGAGGCACGATCTGATTGACCAGATACCCGTCCTGAAAAAGGAGTATCCCACCTACGAATCGTACGCCGGACAAACCGTCTACGACATTCTGTCCGAAGAGCAACGGGATGCTGCCGTCCACTATCGGGCGGAGCAGTTGCAAAGTGTGGTAGGGTGGAATGATGGAGACGGACGGTTTCGTGTCGAACCCTTACCGCAGGAAGCTCAACTGGCTCCGATGTATGGGATCGAAGTGGTCGACCTTGATGATGACGGAAAACCAGAAATCCTGATGGGGGGGAACCTCTATGAAACCAAACCTGAAGTCGGACGCTACGATGCTAGCTATGGGGTGGTGATGTTCGGTGGTTCAGAGCTGCGGTCGATGTCGTCTGTGTGCAGCGGGTTCCGGATCACAGGTTCCATCCGGAACTTGAATCTTCTACAAGCTGAAGAAGCCCAGCTGCTGGTCGTTGCAAGAAATAACGATACCTTGAAGGTGTTCTCGCTCCGCGGGGGCGAAAAATAGACATGCTTGAGCTTGGGCAGTGGACGATGCAAGGCGGTTGCAACATTCCGATCTGACCGTGTTTCCCGTCGGATTGCGTGCTTGTCGGGATTGCATTCGTGAGGATGTCAGTGGATCTGTGTTCAGGGTATGCAGGCCCGTGTAACCGCGCCCCAATACCTTCTGATACCAACGTCTCTAAATGGTGCGCAACGAAGTGTCCATCACCACCCAATTTCTGGATTAGTCTGTATTCGTGCGCCCTGCAAAAGTGATGAACAGATCGAGTGTATACGGCCTGGTTCTACTGGTGGGGATGGCCGTGTTTTTCGCGTCCTGTAAGAGCGACTCGCGTGGCGCGCGGTCGACTTTTACGTTACTGGACGCCGGTCGAACCGGGATTACGTTCTCGAATTCCGTGGTGAATACGGAAGACTTTAACATTTTGGAATATCTATACTTTTACGATGGCGGGGGCGTGGCTGTCGGTGATGTAAACAAAGATGGATTGCAAGATGTGTTCTTTACTGGGAATCAATCGCCGAACAAGCTCTATCTGAATAAAGGAGGATTTCGGTTCGAGGATGTCACGGCAAAGGCAGGCGTTGGCGGGAGCGGCGCCCAGTGGTCAACCGGGGTAACCATGGCCGATGTCAACGGGGACGGATGGGTCGATATATACGTATGCCAGGTGAATTACAAGAGCATGGAGGGGCACAACCTGCTGTACATAAATAATGGAGATACCACCTTCACCGAGCAATCTGCAGCGTACGGGCTTGATTTTGAAGGGCTGTCGACCCAGTCGGCTTTCTTCGACTACGATCGAGACGGCGATCTGGATGTGTACCTGCTTAATCACTCCGTCCATACGAGCGATACGTATACGCGGGCATGGAGGCGCTCCGTTGACGTTCCTCATGGCGATAAGTTATACCGCAACGATGGCGGCACATTCACAGATGTCACGGCGGCGGCCAATGTATACAGCAGCGCCCTGGGATACGGGCTGGGGCTCGCGATAAGCGACATTAACTTGGACGGATGGCCCGACATTTACGTCGGCAACGACTTTCATGAGAACGATTATCTCTATCTGAATAATGGAGATGGCGCCTTTGAAGAGGTCCTGCAGCGCGTGATTGGGCACACGAGTACATCGTCGATGGGAAACGACGTCGCGGATTTCAATAATGATGGACGCCCGGACATCGTGTCGCTCGACATGCTGCCGGAGGATGTCGCTACGTATAGGACGACGGGCAGTGCCGATTCCGAATCGACGGCGCAGATTAAACGCGAGTTCGGATATGCCCCTCAGTACACGCGCAATACGCTGCAGCTGCACCGGGGATTTGACGGCAATCGCGTTCCGCTGTTTAGCGAGATCGGGCTGTATGCCGGCGTTCATGCAACGGATTGGAGTTGGGCCAGCCTATTCGCAGATCTGAACAACGACGGGTGGAAGGACCTCTACGTGACCAACGGCATCCCCGGTCGACCCAATGATCTCGATTACATTCGAGAGATCTCCCGACCCGACGTGCAGCGGCTGCTGAGTGTGGGGCGATCCGAGGCTTCGCTCGATGCAATCGAGAAGATGCCTGCTGCTCGGACGTCCAATTACGCGTTCAGGAACAACGGCGATCTAACCTTCACAGACCGGTCCGCGGTCTGGGGCTTGGACGCGCCCGGATATTCCAACGGGGCGGCGTACGCCGATTTGGATAACGACGGAGATCTCGACCTGATCGTCAATAACATCAATGAGCCGGCATTCGTGTATCGCAATAACACGGAGACACCCGACGGCGGGCACTATCTCAACATTGAACTAGCAGGGGCAGGGAAAAATACATCCGGAATCGGCAGCAAGGTGCTGATCCGCGCCGGTGACGAACAGTTTTATCAGGAGCACATGCCGACACGGGGATTTCAGTCGTCCATATCACACGTCTTACATTTCGGGTTGGGTGAACGGCGGCAGATCGATACGCTGTTGGTCATTTGGCCGGATGGCCGGTTCCAGCGTGTGGAGAACGTGGAGACGGATCAGCGATTGGTCCTGCGGCAGGAAGATGCCGGCGGATCGTATCCCTATCGGGATAAGCAAGCTCCGAAACCGGCGTTGCGAGACGTCACGTCGGCGTGGGAAGTAGACTTTGTTCACCGCGAAGACGAAAGTGAAGATCTTGAGCGCCACCCTCTTCTCCCTCACAAACTCTCGACGCAGGGACCTGCTCTGGCAGTGGGGGACGTCAACCAGGACGGACTCGACGATTTCTTTGTGGGCGGGGCGCATCAGCAACCGGGAAGACTCTTCGCGCAAAATGAACCGTCCCGCTTCGAGGCGATCAGCCAACGCACGTTTGACTTGGACCGCGGTGGAGAAGACGTCGACGCGGCGTTCCTGGATGTTGACGAGGACGGCGACCTGGACCTGTACGTGGTTCGTGGCGGAGAGGCCTTCCCGGCGGAGGATAGCACCTTTCAGGACCGGCTCTATCTGAACGATGGAGCCGGACACTTCAGCCGCGTCCGGGGACGCTTACCCGAGATGTACAGCAACGGAGCGTGTGTAGCGCCGACTGATTATGACGGAGACGGTGACATCGATCTCTTCGTCGGTAGTCGCTCGGTGCCTGGGCGCTATGGACGCGCGCCCAGAAGCTATCTGTTGGAAAACGATGGAACCGGACACTTTGCCGACGTAACGACCCAACAAGCCCCTGAGCTGGAGCGCATCGGGATGGTTACCGATGCGGTATGGACGCACATCGACGGCAACGGCCAATTGGACCTCGTCGTCACGGGCGAGTGGATGCCCATAACTATCTTTCAGCAATCAGAGGGCCAATTGAACAATGTAACTGAAAGCTTGGGGCTAGGGGCATCGAACGGGTGGTG
Organism: uncultured Spirochaetaceae bacterium; assembly: GCA_964345195.1. Classification (GTDB taxonomy): domain Bacteria; phylum Spirochaetota; class Spirochaetia; order DSM-27196; family PWMO01; genus CAYFQV01. Next base: position 1,299 of record CAYFQV010000191.1, on the reverse strand, counting down.
GAACAGCCTGATGGCGGACGATTTCGATGGCGATGGCGATGTGGACTTGGTAGCAGGAAATTTAGGAGCGAATTCGGTGCTTCAGGCCTCTGAAGAAGCTCCCCTTGTGTTGTTTGTGGCTGATTTCGACGGAAACACCACGCCGGACCCGATTCTGGCCGAGTATAGAGATGAACGCCTCCTTACGTGGGCTCGAAGAGAGGAGCTCCTTCAACAGCTGCCGCATTTGCATGAAAAAATGCCCTCGTATGCGTCCTATGCCACTATGACCGTCCAGGACCTTTTCGAAGAGGAGCAGCTGGAGCATGCTGAGCGGAAGCGGGTCTACACGTTTGAATCCAGTTATTTCGAGAATCAGCGTGATGGATTTGTACGCCGCAAGCTTCCTTCGCAGGTACAATTTGCACCTGTACAGGCCATGGTGTCGGGCGATTTCGATGGCGATAGGCAGAAGGATATTTTGACGGCCGGTAACTCCTTTGGAGCCGATACCAAGCAGGGACGGTACGATGCCAGTTACGGTACACTGCTGATCGGAGACGGCAAAGGAAAATTTGAAGCACTTTCTATCAAAGACAGCGGATTTGTGATCAAAGGGGAAGCCCGGGCCGTGGAAAGGATCGGAACACGAGGCGCGAACTCGTTGATGCTGATCGCTCGAAATGATGACACTCTCCAGATTTACCGGCGCAATATTCGATAAGTAGGTCCATCGAGAAACGCTGGAGAGGCCTCCGTCGCTGACCATCTCGGACTGCACGCGAGGTTTGACTCCCCTTACGGGAGTGCCAACGTTTTGCCTTTACGGTTCTGATGAAATGATAATTCGAATCAAGAGTTAAAGGCGAGCAGGAGCATGGTGGCGGCAAGCCGATCGAAGGCATGCACGAGCAGTCCTCGGTAGGAGCGCACCTTCGAAGCACACTGAATACCCGTTTTCTCGTTGATCCAGCCCTGCAGCGACTCAATTGGCTGGCGCACCCGGCTGACCGCCTCCGAGAAGAGCTTGTCGGCAGCTGAGAGGCGGTTCTGGCCCTTTTTCTTCTTCACCGGCGTGAATACGTCAAGGTCTTGCTCGTGGGCCAGACGCTCTTTCATCGGTCCGTCGCAGTAAGCTTTGTCGCCATAAAGCTCGCCGCCTTCGACTTCCAGCAGAGCCTGCCGCAAAGCCGTGAGGTCGTTCTCACTGCCGGGGGTCAGTCCTGCCCGCTGGGGAAGCGGCATGGCCTGGGGCCTGTGCTCGACGACCACATGCAGCTTCACGCCGTAGAAAAAGACGCCCTTCGAGGAGCAGTAGCC
>CAYFQV010000190.1:2247-5837 GCA_964345195.1 uncultured Spirochaetaceae bacterium | reverse complement strand
TTCGGCCGAAACTCGACGCGGTAGGTAACACGATGGTCCAAAGGCCCGCCGTCCTCGGACCTATCCGTGGCACCGTCTCCGGCTTTCGTACCGGTGCCGCCCGCATCTTCAGCTCCGATGTTCTCCAAGCTTTCGGGCTCTTCCGGCGCGACGGTTATTCCCTGCCCCGCCGGGGGTGCGCCCAAAGCCTGGACCCGATCCAGCAGCGCCGCCGAGGCGTCCTGCAGATCCTGCGGCGGCGGGTCGTCTTCCTCCAGTAGCAAGCGGATGTGATCCCGCGCCGCAAGGACAATGTCGACCAGCTCCTGGGTCACCTTCAGCTTACCGTCTCGTACCTCATCGAGTCGGTTCTCAATTCCGTGCGCAAACTCGGATATGTGCTGGAATCCGAACATAGCGGCGGAGCCTTTGATTGTGTGCATTGATCGAAAGATCGAAGAGATCTGCTCCGAACTGTCCGGGTGTTCCTCCAACTCCAGGAGAGACCCTTCGAGGTCATTGAGTAGCTCGTAGGCTTCTTCTTTGAAGCTTTCACGAAAACGGTCGCTCATGCCGAGCCTTCCTCCTCACCCTCGAGCTCGGGAAAGTCCACGAGTTGCGCTTCGAGCTCTCGCGCATCCGTGGACGGCTCTTCGCAGAAACCGCCGGTAACGAAGGCTTCGGCCACGGCGGGCTCCACGGTTCCGGACAAGTGGAACGCCTTACCGTCACGGACAGCCATGCGCCGCGCCCCATAGAGTACATGAATAAAGGAGGTATCAATCCGTTCGACACGCGAGAGATTGAGTAACACCTTTTGCGCCTGGATCAGAGCGTCTTTGATGGAGCCGGCAAGAGCCGTAGCGTGCTCCACCGTCACGTGCTCAGGAGCGGTAACGACTTTTAGAGCTTCCATACCTGGAGTATACACGAATCAAATCGCTTTGCATAGAATGTTTTCTATTGTTGTATTAGAGAAAATTATCCTGTTCCAGGTAAGATGTGAGCTGAACTCCACTTTCGAGGAATCCCGCCTTTCGCTTTTGAATAACGATCTGCGCGCGTGCAATCCGACGGTCGTAGTCAACCTGCCACCGGTGCAGGGAAAACGGGTCCTGTGGCGATAGCCCTGTTTCATCCGCAATGCCGCCGGGATACACATTTGTCACCACGTACTCGCGTTGCCACGGAAACGTGCTGATATCGTTAATCTCCATCCCGAACAAGGGGGCAAAGACCTGATCCTCTTCCTGATGCTCGAGCGCGTATTCTATGGGGCTGTACGGACGCTCGTCGACCATTGCGTAACGCAGCTGCCGTCGCTCGCCGCCTTGAACCACTACATCTACCAGCGTCCCGGGATGATGCCTGAGAAGCGCCTCCTGTGCTCCGGAAATGGTGGACACCTCATGCCCGGCGATGCTGCGTAGTATATCGTCTCGCTCCAAGCCCATTCGGGCCGCCGGACTGTTCGGTGCTACGTAGTTGACGACGAGCCCATCCGCGGTCTCTCGAACGGACGCCCCGAGCCATACGTGGGAGATCTCGCCGCCGTCGTAGAGGCGCGTAACGAGCTGTTTCAGCCAAAAGGACGGGATGGCGAAGTTAACGCCTTGAAACTGTTGAATCCCCGCAAACACCACTCCGATCAGGTCTCCCGCCGTAGTTAACAGAGGCCCGCCGGAGCTTCCGGGGTTGACGGGAACATCGATCTGCAGTGCATCTCCGAGCTGGAGAAAGCGCCGACTGGTGGCGGAGATGATCCCGGAGCTAATACTGGTATCCAAACCACCCGGTGATCCGATTGCCCGCACTTCCGTCCCCGGCTCGAGAGCGCGAATATCGGTTAAGGAGAATATGTAGTCCGGTGATGTTTCCACCTTCAGAAGCGCCACATCAAAAATCCGGTCGTAACCAACAACGCGTGCGGGGATGCGGGTCTCGCGGCCTCCCGGCAAGCTAACAAAAAGACGGGAGTAGCCTTCGTACTCCGGATCGACTTCGCTTCGCACGACGTGGTAGTTGGTGATCAGGTAGCCCCGCGGGTCAATGAAGAAGCCACTGCCGATTACGCGGTCGGGTACACCGACTCCCTGTTCCATGCGGATCCCGCGGTTGACCCAGATCGTGGCGGCTCCCGGCATGGATTTCCGAGGACGCCGATCCTCATCCATACCCCTTCGGATGTCGGAGGAGAGCGCGGCACCCCGCGATTCCAGCTGGGTCGCGATCCGCGTCAACGCCGAACTGTCGTTGACGGCGGCCGAATGCTCGGCGAACCGCTTCAAGACCTCGACTTCGAGGAGGGAGAAGGAGTTCATCTGCATGAGCATCTGAACGGCGGTGACGAGATTGCCTCGCTGCTCCGCTGCGAAGGCCCGGCTCAAGTAGAGCGGATCAAACGACGGTGGAGAACGATCGCCGTCGCCGGATGACGCGTTTTCCCCATTGTACCACGGCAGATCGAGCCCTTCGTCACCGGCGGCACGATGCATCTGCGTCGCCACCGCGTGAAGGGAGCGGAGGTGGCGCTGTGCTTCAGGGTAGTTTCCGGTTCCCCGGGCTTCATCGTACTGGTCTCGAAGAGCCGTGACCGCTTGCTGGTGAAACCGGGTGAGCTCCGCGGGCGGGAGAACGGAATCGAAACGCAGGGCGTCGATTCGCTCCAGTGCCCGCTCGGCTCGTCCTTGGTCTATCCACTCCTGAATGTCGGAACGGACCACCTGCGCGCGAACCGGCGTGGGACCACGGTCATCCTCGGCAACGGTAACGCAGCCCGCGCTCAGTAAGACGGTAGCCCCGGCGAGTAGAAAGCGAAGCTTGTGCTTCAACGATCGCCTAGCGACGATTGAGCTCGAATGCACGCTCAACTCTCTCACGTCCTTGGCGAAGCTCTTCAACATCGATCTCACCGTCGTCATCAAAATCCCAGGCAAGGCGAAGGTCATCACCGTGCCGCTCGGTGTACTCGGCAATTCCGTCGTCATCATCATCTACCGCAATGAGGCGGAGCTCTCCGTCGCTGTATTGCTCGCTCACTTCGAAGATCCCGTCGCTGTCTACATCTCGGATACCGCTCACCGCTTGACCATCTTCGAAGAGGAGGCGATGGTCCACCCGGCCGTCGCCGTTGCGATCGGCTTCTTCCCGGGCAACCAAACCCTCCGTGAGCCACTGCGTTACCCGCTCACCCCGTACGAGACTGTAGCGCCGGTAAGCGGCCCGTCGTAGTGCTTGGTCCGTAAGAATCGGCAGCGCCTCAACGACACCCAAGCTCAATGCGGCATCGGGAACGGGCGAACCCCAATCCATTTGGTCCGACAGGATCTGCATTTCCAGAGCGCCGGGTCGAATATCGTAGTAAACCAGGAAATTGTCACGAGAGATTGTCCGTAGCGTCGGCGATACCTCAGCAGGGTTCAGACTCAAGGCGGGACTGGGCTCTCCCGGACCGACGAGGGCTGCGCGATCCACATCTGGAAAGTCCCCGTATCGGAGTGTCGCGTACCCGTCTCCCTGCAGTAGGGTTGCAGCTTGGGGCACTCGGTCTCGAAACGTGACGTCGAACTCCGGAACTCCATCCGTGTCCCGGTCCCGGGTCCACCGACGCA
>CAYFQV010000190.1:0-2147 GCA_964345195.1 uncultured Spirochaetaceae bacterium | reverse complement strand
CAAGAGGGGATCCGGCGATTGCTCACGGTTGAACTTCAACGAAAAGAGCTCGACATCGCCCGGAAAGCGTTCAAGCCCGGACGCGGTGACGTCGACGGCGTCTCCCGGACGCCCCAGCGCATTCAGCGCTTCACTTCGCAATCGATAGAGCCGTGGGTTTTCGTAAGGAGGCTCCCCGACATGGCGATCGAGGATGCGGATCGCCTGCTCGGGTTGGCCGATCCGCAGAGAGACCTGCGCATAGTCAGCCGCAACGGCGTTCAGCGCGAGTGAGCCGAAATTCCCCTCTTCTAAGGCCTCCGAAAAGAGAGCAAGCGCCTCGTGGGTTCGAAACTGAGCGGCCGCGGCAATCCGGCCTTTCAGGGCTAGAAGATCGGGAGACGCGTCGTTGAAGGCGAGCCCCCGATCAATCAAGGTTTCGGCGGCCCGAACGTTCCCGGCTGCATACAACTCCTGAGCCGCATCCCGATACAAGGCCGACACACGCTGCAGGGAATCCGGATCCGGACCGATGCTTACGCCGCTGCCGAGATCATTATCTTGACCGAACGTTGGCCACGTCGTGATGAGCACGAGAAGTACGGCGACGCTCATGCCAACCAGCCGGCGACCACGCGTACCGAAGCCCAGTCGGCCATACATCCACCCTTGTCGGCGCCCCGTGGAGCTCTCGTGCTGTCTCATTCGCCGCCGGCGGCTCATGCGCTCTCGTCCGTATCTCCCCGCTTTTCCGGCTCGAAGCCCAGAAGCTCCCGTACTTCCGGGTCGGTCAGCGTCTCTTTGTCGACCAGTGCCTCGGTCAACGTAGTTAGTTGATCCTTGTGGTCGGTCAAGATGCTGCGGGATTCGTCCAGACATTCATTCAAGATGCGGTTGACTTCACCGTCGATTTCTTGGGCGGTATGCTCCGAGTAGTCCTTGTGGCGCGCTATTTCCTTCCCGACGAATATAGGTTCGTCTTCCTGGGAGTAGGCGACAGGGCCCAAGCTGCTCATACCCCAATCGGTGACCATACGTCGCGCAAGATCCGTCGCCTGCTGGAGATCGTTCTGAGTTCCCGTGGTTGTTTCCGCGAAGAACATCTCTTCCGCGACATAGCCGCCATAGGCGATCTTTATGCGGTCGAGCAACCAGCCGCGACCACGGCTATAGGCGTCTTTCTCCGGCAGTGAGACCGCCAAGCCCAAAGCGCGGCCGCGCGGAACGATAGTCACCTTGTGCAACGGATCCGCGTTCTGTAGATGATAGTGCAGCAGCGCGTGACCGGCCTCATGATAAGCCGTCTTCCGTTTATCCTCTATCGATAGGACTTTGGACTTCCGCGCCACGCCCATGAGCAGCTTGTCTCGGGCCTCTTCGAAATCTTCCATTTCCACGAGATCTTTGTTTTTCCGCGCCGCATATAACGCTGCTTCGTTTACCAGATTCGCCAGGTCCGCGCCGGAGCTTCCGGGAGTGGCGCGGGCCACCCGGCGAATCTCTACGCTTGGATTAACCGGCACCTTACTCGCATGGATCTTGAGTATGGCCTCCCGCTCCTCGAGGTCCGGCATGTCCACGACAACTTGCCGATCAAAGCGACCGGGTCGAAGTAAGGCCGGGTCGAGCACGTCCGGGCGGTTGGTCGCGGCGAGAATGATGACGCCGTCCTTGGTATCAAAACCGTCCATCTCGACCAGCATCTGATTCAGGGTTTGCTCCCGCTCATCGTGCCCCCCGCCGTAGCCGGCACCGCGCGTACGTCCAACCGCATCCAACTCATCAATGAAAAGGATGCACGGCGCGTTCTTTCGGCCCTGCTCGAAGAGATCTCGCACCCGGCTCGCACCCACACCGACAAACATCTCGACGAAGTCGGAACCGGACATATGGAAGAAGTTGACCCCTGCTTCTCCGGCGCAGGCTTTGGCCAGCAGGGTCTTTCCGGTTCCGGGCATTCCCACCAGAAGAACTCCTTTGGGAATGCGTGCACCGATCTTCGCAAAGCGGGCCGGGCTCTTTAGATACTCCACCACTTCTTGAAGCTCGTACTTTGCCTCCACTTGGCCGGCGACCTCTGCGAAGGTCACCTTCTTGCCGTCCTCTACGAACTTCTTCGCCTTGCTTTTGCCGAAGGAGAAGGCCCGATTACCGCTTCCCTGAACCTG
>CAYFQV010000189.1:0-5971 GCA_964345195.1 uncultured Spirochaetaceae bacterium | reverse complement strand
TGCCGTTGCTCATGCCCTCGAGGTCCGGCACCACCGCGAGGCCGTTACCGTTTTGGAGGGAACTGTTATCGACGACGGTGTCCGCGGTGCCGCTGCCGAGGTCCGCCGTGACCAAACTGCGCAGGGCGGTTTGGGTGCCTGCACCGGCGGCGCTTGTTGTTGCGTATATGGTGCCGTCGGCGTCGAATTCCAGGTTGTCGACGCTGAGGACCGCGTCCCCGGCATCCAGCGGCTCGGTGGTAATGAAGTTCGAAATAGGGGTGCTGCCGAAATTGTTGATGTCCAATTTGTAGAGTGCGCCGTCGAGCTCTTGACCGGTTACGTCTCCGCTGCCGTCGGTGCTGAAGCCCTCACGAATGAAGCCGAGGTAGCCCGTGTTGCCGTCCGAGCTGAGCCGCAGCGCTTGCAGGCGGTACAAGACCTCGTCGGTGTGTGTGAAGGAGCCGGGGAAGATTCCGCCGAGCGCTTGGCCTCCTATCGGTGAGTCGCCGTCCTCACTCAGGCTTCCGCCGGCGTTGTAGCTGAGCAAATGCAACTGTCCCTCGTCCCCGGCGAAGGGGTCAGTTGCGCCGAACTCGGGCAGCGGGCCCTCCTGAACTACGAGGACCCTGCTACCCGCTGCGGCCACGCGGCTGAAGGCGGCCGAGCTTGCCGCAAGGTCGTCCACGGTAAAGCTGTCGTTGTCGCCGGCGTAAACCGGCTCCCATGCCGCGCCGCCGCTATCCCCGGGAAGATCGTAGAGGCGGAGCTCTTCACCGCCGTCTGCAACCACGAGATAGTCGTCACCGCCGTCGCTGCCGACGGCCAGATCGACCGCCCGGCCGCTACCCTCGGTCCCCCGCCAATCGAGGAGCTCGAGGGTCGACGAGAGATCACCGGTGCCGCCGAGACCGTCGAGCCGAACCGCGCGGACGCCGTCGTCTCCGTGCGCACTGAAGAGGACCGCAGGGATCGTGTCGTCGGAGGGATCAGGATCGTAGACCACTGCGTCCCGGCTCGGGAACAGAACCTCCAGGTCCCGACGACCACGATAGGCCGAATCCGTACCGCCGTTCGGCGAGATCTCGAAGATCCGAACTTCCTCCCCGAGTACGTAGACGAACTCCTCGCCGCTGCCCAGACCGTCCGGGTCGACACCTTCCGGGGCTCGGACCACCGCGGCCGCGGCATCCGGCATGCCCGTCGCCCTGGATTTCGTCACAACCTGCTCCAGCACGTAGTCCCGCTCAAAGAGGCCGGTTACCGTCTGGTCCGCCTCGAGGGCGAACTCCAGGGGCGAGGTATTCTCACGGCGAGTACTGCCACCGGTCCCGGTCTCCTCGATACGGAAACCACCGAAACGGTACCCGGGCTGCGGCTGGGCACTTAGCAGGAACTCCGTGGAGCGTAGATACTCGTTGTTCCCCGCGTCCCAGGGGACGAACTCCGGGATGGAGCTCTGCCCAAAGTCCGGGGCGGCGTATGTCTCCGTGACGTCAAGTGTTCCCCAGCCACTCCGGGGGAGTACCTCCGTCGAGAACGTGTGCGTAAGCACCTGATACTGAGCTTCCAATGTAGTGTCCCGGTCGAGAACGATTTCCAGCGGATTCTCGTCGGTCTCCTCCGGCTCCGGGCGTTGCGGACTGGTAATAACCCAATTCTGAAACTCAAAACCGGGCAGCTCTTCGGCTGTGGCGACGTCCGGGGCACGAAACTGCCCCTTGTACTGCGTGCCGCCGCCGGTCCGCCGGACGACAAGCGAAAAAGGGTGCGAGCCGATGCTATCAATGGTGTCGCTGCTATTCGCCCACGTGTTCAGGCGGGCAATGTCCGCCCTAAGCTCGACCTCGAGCTGCCCGAGAATGTCGGAGTCCGGGCGGAACACCGCGCCGACCGTGATGTCGTCGTCGATCGTGAGAATCTTGCCGACGGCGTTTCCGTCCAGATCCTCCGCCCACTCCCAGAACACCGAATTCGCCGCGGAGCGTGCGCTCACGGTGAGCGTCTCCCCGCGCGGTACCTTGTACGCGGCTACGGCTCCGGGGATGTCATCCGGGGGATCGACCTTGTCGAAGTCCGACAGCCCGGCAATCTCGCCTATATCACCCACGGTATCGTACTGAGCATTGCTATCCAGCACCTCGCCGGCAAACTGCGTGTCGCCGTTTTCATCCAAAAAGAGGATGACCACCGACACCGTCTGGAGCTGCGTCAACTCCCGCTCCGGCCCGAAGAAGGGCCGACAAGCGCCCACCGTGACAATGAAGGCGCCCAGAAGTGCGAAGAACACCCACGGAAGCATGTTGCGTGTCTTTGTCGCGTCGGTCCGTATCAGCTGCATCCTCGGCTTCCTCAGTCGATCGTGAAGGACTGCCCAAGCGCCCGGAACTCGAGCCCGTCTTCGGTGAGGTCGAAACCGGCGCTCACGGTTACGCAGTCGACCACGCAGGCTTTCACTTCAATGTCGTAGCCGAGGCCGGAAGTGCCGATGCGTGCCTCAACGACCCCCTTGGCGCCGTAGTCACCCACCGCTGTATCCTCAATGGCACCGACCGAAACCCGACCGCGAATGCTCGCGGCGATCAGCTCGCCGTTCGACCAGTCGATGTAGCCGTCGATCTCGGCAGTCGTGAACACGAAGTCGTGCTCGTAGGAGACGTAGAGGCCGTCGTTGTTGAACGTGACCTCCGCGCTCAGGAGGTCGAAGTCACCGAGGGTGATATCAGTAGTGAACTCAACTTCGAAGTCTCCGTCCGCCTCGATCTGCACACTGACTTGCTGGGTAAGCACGCCGCCCAAATCCAGCGTGCCGTTGACGAAGAAGCCGTCGTCCTCGCCGGGAACGTTGTAGCGAACGGCAACGTCGGCGGCAACGATTTCGTGACCGGCGAGCCGAATGTCGCCACTTCCTGCCAGCTCGAACTGACTCTCGCCGCCGCTGCCGTCGGGTGGCGTGTATGAGCCGCGAACCTCGAGGCGGGCGCCGCTGTCCGTGGTGATCACGGGAATATTCACCTCGCCCGCCAGCTCAACGCCCTCGCTGCGACTCACCAGGATCTCGGCCCCGGCAATGGGAATGTCGCCGATCTCAACATCCGCCTCGCCTGAAAGCGTGTAGTCGAACGCTGGGTCACGCGCCTCATCGTAGGAGAGCTCGCCTTCGAGGCGGGCGCTTACGGGAAAGCCCTCAATGTCGTCACCGAACTGCCCGGCCAGTCGCACGTAGCGCGCGTCGTCTTCTGCGATCGCCTCGAAGGAAGCCTCCCCGAGGGTCACCTCTCTCGGCGCATCCCAGCCGGGCGCTTCGAGACCGATCACCATATCCGACTCCAAGCGGATTCCCGCGTCGTCGACGTCACGTATCCACGCCTCGGCGGTCGCGTTACCTTCGATCTTCGCGCCCAAGTCGCCGAAACTCCCGTCGAAGCCGATGCCGACGGCGTCGCCACGCATCCACAACCCGTCGGTAGTCGACACGTTGACTTGCCCGACGAAGCGCGCAAGCTCGTCAATGTCGGCAAAGGGCTTGTCGCCGGCGTTGTTGTCGACTTCGGGAACCGTGCGAATGAGCCCCTCACCGAAGCCGACGAGCTCCTCGAAGGTTTGCAAGGGGCGGAATCCAAATGTCGATTGAAGCTCCACCCGCCAGTCCCGGGGATTCTCGCTCACGTATCCCGACAGTATCGTCCTGCGGTCCACGCTAGGCTGCAACATCTTGTTGAGGGTTTCGTCGGCCTCCTCGAAGACCTCGCGGATTTCCCCACCCTCGAGGAAGGGGACGCTGCCCAGCTGCGTCATGTCCAACACGGCGGACAGGTTCAGAGGCTCCGCCTCCGGATCAATGCCGCTGAGACGGGTGAAGTAGGCGCGCCACTCCGGCGCGTTCTCCACCACGAGCCAGACACGATTCAACGGCACGTCGTTGAAGATGGGGATGAACTGATTGATCATGTAGGCGTCGAAGTTCAGCACGCCCTCGCCGGCGAGGCGGAAACCCGGGAAGTCCGCCCCGGCAATTACCTGATCGGGGTTCCGATTGCTCGGATTGAGATTAACGCCGATCGCGCCGTCGAAGCGGAAGGGCAGCTTGATCTTCTTGAAGTCGAACTTGAAGCGGGTTGAGCCGTAGAAGTGTACCGGGACCGAGTTGGGCACGTTCAGTCCGGCCAAGGGTTTGCGCAAGACAATGTCGGTGTCGTCGTCGAGATTGAGGTTGTCGAGGGCGTCGGCGTTGTCCAGCTGAAAGCGGAGATTCGGATCCGGTGAAGCCGCCAAGCCCACGCGGCCGGCCAACATATCCAAGAACCCGGCGACTTTCTTCGCTCGCGTCTGAGTTCCCCCGGAGCCGCCGGGCCCGGACCCACCGGTACCCGAGCCGCCCGTGCCTCCGGACCCACCGGTCCCACCGGTTCCTCCAGTGTTACCGGAACCGCCGGCGCTCGAGCCGCCCCCACTTCCCGAGCCACTCGAGCTACCGGAGCCGCCTGCGTCCGGTATTGACTGCTTGTTGGGTGAGTCGCCGAACAGAAACAAGGGCCAGTCGTTCACGATTCCAACAATGAGGAAGAAGTAGCTCGGCACGCCGGGCACCTGGGGCATCTCTATGCCGAAGGCGTATTGGTTGAAGGCGCTCAACGCGCTGTTCACATCAAAGAGCAGAAAGCGGTCGTCCTTGGAGAGCTCCGGATCGTCGACGGAGCCCAGAATGACGTCGTTGTCGTAGCCCCCGGACTGCAACTCCTCCCGGGTCCGCACGAACACCGCGGTCACCAGGTCGCGGGACCACTCCATGGTGCCGTAGAGCGACTGCTCCGGATTCGGCAGCGGTGGGGTAGCCGTTCCTTTGACGTAGGTATCCGGGTCGCCGGGATCTATGGTAATGCTTGCGTTTCGCAGCGCAACCGGTAGCACGTGCTCGTGGTTCGGAAACTCGACGAAAACCGTGTCGGAGAGATGCATGGTTCCGTTGCTCAGGGCCGTGAAGTTCCGCCGATGCACTACAAAGCGGAGATTGCGTCCCCCGCTGTCGCCGCCGGAGGCCGAGCTCGACGGTCCAAGTGACGCAGGCGTTACGCCGCCCCCTGACTCCGTGGCCGCTCCGGTACCACTCCCAACAACTATCTCAACGCGGTCGCCCCCGTCGATCGGGTAATCCATCCGTTGAAGCGCCTGGAGATACTGAGTTTCCGACAAGGTCGAGTCGCGGGAAGAGCTATCAGTCTCGGAGTCGGTCTCTTCAACACCGGAAACGCTTTGATCGAGTTCGCGTTCGGGTGCAAACAGCACCTGACAGCTCGCCGCCGCCACAAGCAGAGCGACAACGGCGAGAGATTTGGCTGCACGGATCGCCAATGGTTTCATGGAAGAAGAAAGTCGGCGCGTCGATCGCATACAGGTGACATTCATACGCTCCGGCGGCCTACTGCCAGAACGCGAGCCGCTGCGGGAAGCCGTCGGTAACCGCGCCACGCTCGAAATACACTCCAATGCTGTCTAGAGACACGTCGAGCTCCGCCCCGATCGTGAGCCGCTCACCGGGCTGCATGCGGAAATCCCAGCGACGAGGCGTGACCTGTTGCGGGGATCCGGCGTTGAGCCGAATGTAGATCGTCCGCCCGCTCGTGTTGGTAATGGATCCCCGCCGAACGGTCTGATCGAAGGCGTAGATCCCCGCCTGCCGTCCCGCCTGCGGCGCAACGGTCACGTGGGGCCGTTGGCTCATGTTCGCCTCGGCCTCGACTGAGATGCCCTCCTGGTCCTGGGACTGCGGGGAAGCGTCCTCCCAAAACGGCTCTTCAGCTTGACCACCACCGAACGCCACGGCGGCGCCCGCCGTCAACAAGAGAAACGAAAAGAAACTGATCGGATTAAAGCGCAAAAGTGAACGTCCTCTGTACCGGTCCGAAACGGGTCTGCGGTAAACGCACGCCATAAGCGACCGCCGCCAAGCCGTTTCGGCACTAACACACGCAGCGCGCAAGGTCCTTGCACG
>CAYFQV010000188.1:4381-5996 GCA_964345195.1 uncultured Spirochaetaceae bacterium | reverse complement strand
GGCCGTTCGCCGGTGGCGACTAACTCGTAACGGCGCCTTTGCTCGCGGAGGATACGGTCTGGGCGTATTTGTACAGTGCGCCCCGAGTGTACTTCGGCGGGGGCGCCTGCCAGTTACGACGGCGCCGTTCCAATTCTTCTTCGGGGACGTCCATGGAAAGCAGCGCCTTATTGCTGTCGATGGTTACGACGTCGCCGTCTTGGACAAGGGCAATTGCACCACCAACCTGAGCCTCAGGGGCAACGTGACCCACGACCATACCGTGGCTTCCGCCGGAGAAGCGGCCGTCGGTAATCAGCGCTACGTCGCGCAGCAGACCGGCTCCGGCGATAGCGGAGGTGGGAGCAAGCATCTCGCGCATCCCGGGACCTCCCTTCGGTCCTTCATAGCGGATAACCACAACATTTCCCTTGGAGACGGCACCGTTAAGAATCGCGTCCAGGGCGTGCTCTTCATTCTCGAACACCTTTGCCGGACCGGTATGCACCACCTCGCCAAGGCCTGTTGTCTTCAGGACGGATCCTTCCTCCGCGAGATTGCCCCGAAGAATGACGAATGGCCCCTGTTTTTTCGCAGGTGCGGAAACGGGGAACACGACGTTGGCGGAGAAATCGGGCTCTGAAACGTCGGCGAGGTTTGTCTCGAGTGACTCTCCGGTGACCGTCATGCAATCACCGTGGAGCAAGTCTTGGTTGAGAAGATGCTTCATGACCGACTGCACTCCGCCGACCCGGTACAGGTCTTCCATCACGTAGCGTCCGGCCGGCTTCATATCCGTCAGAGTGGGCGTCTTGGCACTGAAGTCGTTGAAGTCGTCGATTGAGAGGTCAACATCCACCTCGTGGGCGAGGGCCAGGAGATGGAGAACCGCGTTCGTAGAGCCCCCGAGGGCCATGACGACGGTCATAGCGTTCTCGAAAGCCTTGCGCGTCATGATATGCTTAGGTCGGATATCTTCCTTGAGCAGGCGGTAAAGAGCGTCCGCGGAGTCGACCATGATATTGTCCCGTTCGTCGAAGACTGCCGGAACCGATGCGTTGCCGGGCACGCTCATTCCCAGAGCCTCCATCGCCGCAGCCATTGAATTGGCGGTGTACATGCCTCCACATGCGCCCGGTCCGGGACAAGCTGCACACTCAATTGCGTGTCGCTCATCTTCGGTGATCTTCCCCTTGCTATAGGCGCCCACTGCTTCGAAAGCGGACACAATATCCACCGGATTGCCCTTATGGTTCCCCGGGCGAATCGAGCCTCCATAAACAAAGACCGAGGGGACATCCGCGCGGGCCAATCCCATGACGGTGCCGGGAATGGTTTTGTCACATCCGCCGACGCCGAGAAGCCCGTCCATCATGTGGCCCAGGGCATCGAGCTCGATGATGTCGGCGATCGTGTCACGACTTATGAGGGAGGCCTTCATGCCTTCATGCCCCATCGCCTCACCGTCGGTGATGACGAAGGTGTGAAAGCTGAGAGGCATGACCCCCAGTTCCTTGAGGCGCTTCTTCGAGTGCTCGGCGATCTCGGCTAGGTGGACGTTGCACGGGCTCACGTCACTGTCGGCAGTGGCAAGACCGACAATCGCTTTGTTGAAGTCCTCATCCGAAAACCCCAC
>CAYFQV010000188.1:0-4281 GCA_964345195.1 uncultured Spirochaetaceae bacterium | reverse complement strand
GCAATAAGCGCGCTTCGGGATGCCGGGGCAAGCTCGAAGCTGTAGGAGAGATTGTCCGCGACAATGCTTCCGTCTCGCACGTTTATGTGGATCACCGTATCCGGATGCGTCTCAACACGTTTCATGAGCTCTTCTACCGCCAAATGAGAAATAGCCACAGCTGGGATGCCCATGGCGGTGCAGTTACCCGCGAAAATCTCGGCGAAGGATTCTCCTATGACCGCCTCGATTCCCCAGCGTGCGAGCGCCTGCGGCGCGTGTTCCCGAGAGGATCCCGACCCAAAATTGGCATTCACGAGTAGTACCCGGGCGCCTTGGTACTTCGGATCGTTAAATGGGTGCTCCTTTGTGGACCCGTTTTCCTGGTAGCGCTGATCGTAGAACGCGTATTCACCAAGACCGTCGAACGTGACAACCTTCATGAATCGTGCCGGAATGATCTGGTCGGTGTCGATATCGTTCCCGCGTATCGGTATCCCGCTCCCTTCAACCGTCACAACGGGCCGTCGTTGGCCGGTGCTTGGATCTCCCTGGGGGATAGAGCTGTTTCCCGCGCTTTTGCTCACCGCTTATCTCCTTCGTCGTGGTTCGCTGCTTTGTTATACGGCGGGTTGCGGTTCCGGCTCAAAGCTGAACTCCCGAACGTCGACAACTTCGCCCGAAACAGCCGCCGCCGCTACCATTGCCGGGCTCATCAACACCGTCCGACCGGAAGGAGACCCCTGCCGTCCCACGAAATTTCTATTTGAAGAGCTCGCACAGAGCTGATTTCCCTCGAGCTTGTCGGGATTCATGGCAAGACACATGGAACACCCGGCGCCGCGCCATTCGAAGCCGGCCTTCTCAAAAATTTCGGGCAGTCCTTCTTGCTCGGCCTGCCGGGCGACGGTCTTGGAGCCGGGAACCACGAACGCTTCCACGTGTGGGTGTACTTTCTTCCCTTGTACGAAGCGCGCCGCCTCACGCAGATCGCTTATCCGGGAATTGGTGCAGGAGCCGAGGAAGGCAACATCAATCTTCTTTCCTTGGACCTTCTCTCCCTCACCAAAATCCATATGCTTATATGCCTTCGCCGCGGTTTCCCGAACACCGTCGTCAAGATCGTCCAGGTGAGGGGTGTGCTCGCTAATGCCCATGGCTTGCCCGGGATTTATGCCCCAGGTCACCATGGGCTCTAAGTCCTCCGCCTGTAGAGTGACGACGTCGTCGTAGGACGCACGGGGATCCGAGGCGATCGATTCCCAATAGGCAACGGCCCGGTCAAAGGCATCCCCGGTGGGCGCATAGGGGCGACCCCGAATGTAGTCGTAGGTCGTTTGGTCTGGGTTTACATAGCCGACTCGGGCGCCACCCTCAATACTCATATTGCACATGGTCATGCGGCCTTCCATGGAGAGTCCATGGATGGTGTCGCCGGCGTACTCATAAGCGTAGCCAATGCCCCCGTGAACACCGAGCTTAGCAATGATCTTGAGGATGATGTCTTTTGCGTACACGCCCTCAGGCAACGTTCCATTCACCTCTATCCGCCGCACTTTGGGCTTGGTGAGTGCCAAACACTGCGTGGCCAGTACATCGCGAATTTGTGACGTTCCGATTCCGAAGGCGATCGCACCAAAGGCGCCGTGCGTGGATGTGTGCGAATCACCGCACGCAATGGTCATACCCGGCTGCGTGAGTCCCTGCTCCGGGCCAACCACGTGGACGATGCCCTGGTGGTCGGTACGTAGTCCAAAGAACTCAATGCCGTGCTTTTCCGTGTTCTGTTCCAAGGCCCGCATCATATCCTCGGCCAACGGATCCTCGAACGGGCGATCCTGGCTCGCCGTCGGGACGATGTGATCCACCGTGGCAAAGGTGCGTTCGGGATGCAGCACCGGCAGATTGCGCTCTTCCAACATCTGGAACGCCTGCGGCGAGGTCACTTCATGAATCATGTGTAGGCCGATGAATAGCTGGTCCTGTCCGGAATCCAGCGTTGTTACTCGATGCTTCTCCCACACTTTGTTGAACAGGTTATCGGCCATACAAAAATACTCCTCTCTTTCATGTTTCGCTAGGGCGTTATCTGTTCCCCGCGAACCATCAGTACCTTACCGGTTCGGATCATCTCTTGTACACCGTATCGCTCGAAAACTCGATATGCGCTGTCGAGCTCCTCGGTGTCACCAGTGAGTTGAAGGATGATGGTGTGCTCGCTCACCTCGACGATCTCTGCGTTCATTGCGTGCGCGAGCTGAAGCACATCACTCCGCTCGGTGGGCTCACCCTTTATTTTCAGGAGCGCGAGTTCACGGTTGATAATGTCTTCTCCGGTTCGGTCCGAGGCGTGGATCACGTCTACCAGCTTATTGAGCTGCTTGAGGATCTGGTCAAGGACTTGCTCATCCCCGGAGGCAACGATATTCATGGTGGAATACCGTGGATCGCCGGACTCCGATACAACCAGACTGTCAATGTTGTAGCCTCGACGCGCGAAGAGAAGGGCCACTCTAATCAGAACGCCCGGCTTGTTCGCTACAAACACACTCAACGTGTGCTTCTTGTAGCTAATGTTGTTAATCTGCGGTGCGCCCATTGCTACTTGACCTCCTGCGCCATGGCCGGTTGCTTCGGCTTCTTTGGGGCTTCAATTATCATATCGTCGTAGGTCTTGCCGGATGGAATCATGGGGAACACGTTGTCCTCTTTTTCGACTTCGACATCTATAATGCATGGCCCGTCGTTGTACGCCAGGGCGTTCTGCATGATCCGGCGAACGTCGCCGCTGCGGCGAATACGAAAGCCCTTTGCGCCGTAGGCCTCTGCCAGCTTTACGAAGTCCGGGTTTCCCTCCATGTCCACGCCTGAGAGGCGATTATCATAAAAGAGACTCTGCCATTGTCGCACCATTCCCAGATAGCGATTATTGATCATGAGAATCTTGATGGGCAGCTTATTGACGACGGCGGTCGACAGCTCGGCGAGAGTCATTTGGAAGCCGCCGTCTCCGACGACGGCGATAACGACGTCATCCGGATTGGCGAATTGAGCGCCGATAGCTGCGGGGAATCCATATCCCATGGTCCCGGCGCCGCCGGAGGAGATCCATCGAAACCGGCTATCGGTCAGGTAGTATTGGGCCGCCCACATCTGGTGCTGTCCCACGTCGGTGGTCACGAAGGCCTTGCCCTCGGTCTGCTTGTAGATCTCGTCAATGGAGTGCTCGGCTCGTAACTTCCCACTCTTCTTGAAGCGCATTGGATACTGTTTCTTCCACTTGTCGATCTGCGCCAGCCATTCGGTGGTCTCACCGGGCTCCGCCACGGTGAGAAGCGCCTCGCATACGCGCTTTGCATCACCCTGGACCGTTACATCCATGGACAAGATCTTGCCGAACTCCGCGGGATCGATATCCACATGGATCTTCTTCGCCGTCTTGCCGAACTCCTTGGGGTTTCCAACAATGCGGTCATCCCACCGGGAGCCCATGGACATGATGAGGTCCGCGTCTTTTATGGCGAGATTCGCGTATGCCGTTCCGTGCATACCGAGCATGCCCAGTGCCAGGGGATGAGTCTCCGGGAAGGCTCCTTTCCCGTTCAAGGTATTGGTCACCGGGATCTGCATCTTCTCCGCGAGGTGTTGGAGCGGCCGTTCGGCGCCGGCGATTACCGCTCCGTGTCCCGCCAGTATCACCGGACGCTTGGCCAATCGCAGTAATGTCGCGGCATCCTCAACGTCGCGCATGTCGGGCTCGGTGTTCACGTGATAGCCCGGAAGATGGAAGTCTTCACCGTAGTCGGGCTCGATGGACGCGCTCGACACATCCTTCGGGACGTCAACGAGTACCGGCCCAGGCCGACCGGTGTTGGCCACGTGAAACGCCTCGCGCATGATTCGCGGAAGATCGTTTGCATCCTTTACCAGGTACGAGTGCTTTACCACCGGGAAGGAGATTCCGGAGACATCCGCCTCTTGGAAGGCATCGAGCCCGAGATTGTTCGTCGTCTGCTGGCCGGTAATGATCACCATGGGAACCGAGTCCATCTGCGCGGTGAGAAGCCCGGTAATGGTGTTCGTTGCACCGGGCCCGGAAGTTACGAGTACGACACCCGGCTTGCCGCAAGAGCGCGCATAGCCGTCGGCCATATGGGCCGCACCCTGCTCGTGGCGGGTCAAAATAAACTTAACGGAGCTGTCGACGAGGGCATCAAAGATCGGAATTGCCGCTCCTCCCGGCAGTCCGAATATATAATCAACGCCTTGCTGTTCAATGACATCAACAATGGCCTGTGCACC
>CAYFQV010000187.1:1267-6008 GCA_964345195.1 uncultured Spirochaetaceae bacterium | reverse complement strand
CTTCGAGCGAACCTCCGCGGGCCACGCCGAAACTGCGGCGGACACCGCCGGTGCGGCGGTCCCGCAGATGTAGCCGCACAATTCACCACTCGCAGCCTCGGCCACGAGCGCGCGAACATGCCCGTTCTCGCCGATGGGAGCCGGTGTTTGGGCGTGGGTGAGCTGATCCTCGAGAAAGACCCCCATCTCCGGGTATTCCCTGATCAGGGCCTCTCGACCGGCGTGGCGCATCTTCTCGAAACCTGCAAGATCGGCGTCACCGGGAGCACGCACATCTATGTCGGTAAGAAGGAGCTCGTCCGGCGGCTCTTCGGGAATCTCAATAGGGGCCAGCCCCCAGGCAACGCGCAAGTCGTTGTACCAGTCGACAACCGCGGCGCGCATCTCCTGATCCTTGAAGCGGTGCCACCGTTTTTCGAAGGCCGGGTTCTCTCGTAAAACGTTCTTGAATGCCCGAAAGACGCCCCGGCGCGCTGCCAACGCATCTCGAAGCCGCGATTGGAGCTCCTCGTTTCGAAGTCTCTCGACGAAGCGCTCCATGAGATGGAAGCCGTCGGCCGGTTCCCATACCGGAATCGGCACGTAGCGAGGCTCGGCCTGCCCGCCGGGCTCGGCATCGGCTTCATCGATCTCGTCCGCCGATACCAATTGCCGATCCTCGGTGTCCACGACCCAGTCGCTGTCTTGATCCTCCATGGCGAAAATGATCTCGGAGATCAGCTCATCGGTCAGCTCAAATGGCGCCATTACTCCGCTCCTTTCGCAGCTCGTCGAGCATTCCCGAAAGCTGCTCCAGCGGCACCCGGCGGACCTCTTGACTCCGTCGAAGCCGCACCTCAACCGTCCCGTCTTGAACCGTCTGTTTTGACACGACGATACGAAGCGGTATGCCGATCAGGTCCGCGTCCTTCATCTTGCTTCCGATCGACTCGTTGCGGTCATCGAAAAGCACCCGGTCACCAAGGTCTTCATAGAGCGCCTCGGTGAGGCGTCGTACAGTCGGGGCCCGTCCAATGGACATGAGGAACCCACTGTAGGGAGCCAACTCCACCGGCCAAATCACACCCTTGTCGTCGTGGTTTTGCTCGACGATCCCCGCTATCAGCCGACCCAGGCCAATGCCGTAGGAGCCCATGTAGGGATAGACTTTCTCCGAACGTTCGCCACGGAAATGTAGCTCGAGTGCTCGGGAGTAGAAATCGCCGAGACGGAAGATGTGGCCGAGCTCAGTTGTCCGGTGCTGTGCGAGCTCATGACCACAGTGTACGCAGCGGCTGCCCTCCGGAATGCGGGCAACATCGGCAACGAGATCCGCATCATAGTCGCGCCCGAAGTTTCCGTTGAGATAATGATAGCCGCTTTCATTTGCGCCGTAGACAAGATTCGGCGAGTCCGCGGCAACCTCGTCTACCACGATCTCAAGGCCGGAGTTCCTGACGGCCGTTTCCGGCAGCCCAATCGGAGAGAGGTATCCCGGCACGAGGCCGATCTCTTGAAGGGTGTCGCGGGCTGCGAGGCCGCGTACGGACTCTCCCAAGACGTGTTGAAGCTTCTCGGTGCTCACCGCATGATCCGCCCGGACGACCACCATGACCAGCCGACTAGCAAGCTGGTAGACCATTGGTTTGGCCAACTCCTGCACAGGGCGTTCGAGGTAGCGGGAAAGGCGTCGCATGGTCCGACAATCAGGCGTTTCCACCCGTTCCAGCTCCCGGGGCGCCTGTTGCTGAATGTCGCGGTATCCCACGGCGATATCCGCGTTCGCACGATACCCGCAGCTCTCGCAAATGGTCAGGGTATCATCTCCGCACTGGCTCTCCATGAGGAACTCGAAACTCCGGTCTCCGCCCATATAGCCGACGCCGGCTTCTGCGGGAATCACGTCCACACCGCAGCGTTTGAAGATTCGGGAGTAAGCTTGGAACATCTTCGGGAAGAAGTTGTTCAAATCGGCGAAGGTGCGGTGGAAGGAGTAGCCGTCCTTCATGAGGAACTCCTTCGTCCGCATGAGCCCGCAGCGAACCTTCTCCTCGTCCCGGTACTTCAGCTGGTACTGGTACACCATAAGGGGAAGGTTGCGATATGAGTTCAAGCAGTTTCGGACCAGCTCAACCATGGCCTCCTCGTGGGTGGCGGCCAGGACGAGGGACTTTCCGGAGCGGTCTTGGAAGTGGGCCAGGTCGCTCTGCAGCGCTTCTACGCGTCCGCTGCGCTCCCACAGCTCCCGTGGATTGACGAGCGGGGCCAGCACCTCCTGTCCCCCGAGATCTTCCATCTCCTGCGAAATAATGCGTTTGATATTCCGCAAAACTCGATGCCCCAGGGGCAGGTATGAGAAGAGGCCATGCCCCAGGTTCCGAATGAACCCGCCGCGCACGAGAAGCTGGTGGCTGACGGAGCGAATGCCGTGGGGCGCCACCCGCTGGGTATGTGCGAGCAGACGAGAATATCGCATGATGGGCATTGTAGGTTCGCCCCCAAGTGGGGTCAAGCTTGACACGGTTGGGGCAAGCCCACACACTTACGCCAAACCCTGACCACAGGAGCAGTGCAATGAGCATGATAGAGTACGTAGAAGCAAGAGAAATTCTCGACTCCCGCGGCAATCCGACCGTGGAGGTGGACGTTGTTCTTGAAGACGGTGCCATGGGACGCGCGGCGGTTCCCTCCGGCGCCTCCACCGGCGAGCACGAGGCCATTGAGTTGCGCGACGGTGATAAGTCGCGCTTCATGGGCAAAGGTGTGCTGAAGGCGGTCGAGAACGTGAACAACACTATTGGGCCTGAAATCGAGGGACTGGATGCGACCGATCAGGTCGATGTAGATCGCACCATGATCGCCCTCGACGGTACGGACAACAAGAACAAGCTTGGGGCGAACGCCATTCTGGGCGTCTCAATGGCCTGTGCGCGGGCGGCCGCGGACTCGCTCGGGCTCCCCCTCTTCAAATACTTGGGGGCCTATCACGCCTCGGTGTTGCCGGTGCCAATGGCGAACATCCTGAACGGTGGCTCTCACGCGGATAACTCCGTCGACTTCCAGGAGTTCATGGTCATGCCGGTCGGCGCCGAGAGCATTCGCGGTGCGGTGCGGATGACCGCCGAGATCTTCCACAACCTCAAGGCGCTTCTCAAGGAGAACGGCCACAGCACGAACGTCGGAGATGAAGGCGGCTTTGCGCCGAACCTGAAGTCTAACGAGGAAGCGATTGAATCAGTAATCCAGGGTATTGAGCGCGCCGGCTACAAGCCCGGCGAAGACGTCATGATAGCCCTCGACCCGGCGAGCTCGGAGTTCTTCGATTCTAAGAAGAAGAAGTACATTTTCAAGAAGTCCGACGGACGCGAGCTCTCTTCCGAAGAGATGGCCGACTACTGGGCACACTGGGCGAACACGTATCCGATTATCTCGATCGAAGACGGAATGGACGAAGATGATTGGGAAGGCTGGAAGGCTCTCACGGAGAAAACGGGTGACAAGGTCCAATTGGTCGGCGACGACCTGTTCGTAACCAACACCCGCCGACTCTCCCGGGGAATCGAAGAGGGAATTGCCAACTCGATCCTCGTGAAGGTGAACCAGATCGGTAGCTTGACCGAGACCTTCGAAGCCGTTGAGATGGCAAAGCGCGCCGGCTACACGGCGATTGTCAGCCACCGAAGCGGCGAGACCGAAGATGATTTCATCTCCGACCTGGTCGTCGCCCTTGAAACCGGGCAGATTAAGACCGGGTCCATGTCGCGCTCCGATCGCTTAGCGAAGTACAATCAGCTCATGCGGATCGAGGACATGCTCGAGGGTAACGCCGAATACGCGGGGCACAAGGCCTTCTATTCGATTTCACGGAAGTAGAACGGAATCACGGCATTCGGAAAGAGCATCCGGAATCAGGTCACGCCCGCGGGCGCGCGGCGTGACCTGTGTGCCGTGCTTACCGGATTGTGAAGCGACGGTACGTTCCTTCGGCCGGGGCGGTGTGGGCGTCGACGGAGGCGACTCGCGCTCCCGGTGGTCCTTGTTCCAACCAGCGTTGATACTTCTGAATAGCCTCCGTCGGGCCTTCAGCTTCCACACGAACCGAGCCGTCGGGCTCATTTCGAACCCAGCCGGTCAATCCGAGCCTCCGGGCGCGACTCTGCGCTTGCATGCGGAACCCAACCCCCTGCACTCTTCCGTGAACCCGTGCGGATAGAGCCGTGGCATCGTCCTGTGCCATCAGTCCCTCCTCAACGCGTTTTATGCGCCCACGGCCTGGGCGACCATGGTTTCAAGGTCGGAATAGTCGAAGGGCTTGTACAATACCTCGAATGGAATAGAGAACTCCGGCCGCAGAAAGCCGCTGGTAATGAAAATAGTCTGCTCGCCGCAGTACTTCTGCAGAAACTTAATCCAGTAATCTCCCCCGAGGACGTTCATCCGGTAATCGCTGACGATCACGTGCACCGTATGGTCGAGAAGCTGTTTAATCGCCCCGACACCGTCGGAGGCAACGAGAACCGTATAGCCCGTGGCCTCCAGATAGTCCCGCAGGGTAAGCCGCACCGCGTCTTCATCTTCGACGATGAGGACCGAGGTTTCTTCCTTCTTGCCCATGAATTCCCTTTATAGCAACCTGAATGGAAGTGACGCTGCCCACAAGCGCCGTACGAAACGACCGCTACCACCGATACGGCCCGTGCTACGGGCACAGCGGACGCGGCGGTCACCCCGAGCACGCAGGCTACGCGCGGCGCCGGATGCG
>CAYFQV010000187.1:0-1167 GCA_964345195.1 uncultured Spirochaetaceae bacterium | reverse complement strand
TAAGCGTCAAGCGCTACGTTCTTTAATCAAGTTGTCGATGCGTTCCGGCAGTGTATCGAGTTTCAGAGGCTTCGGAATAAAGGCGTCCGCGCCGTCACGCATGATTTGCTTCTCTTCCTCGGAATCGTTCAATCCGGAGATCGCGATTACCACCGGGTCGCCGAATGAGGCGTCCGATTTGATCTGTCGACACAGCTTGTGTCCGTCAACGCCGGGAAGATCGATATCGAGAAGGATGACGCCGGGCTTCGACTCCGCAATCACGCGCCCCGCCTCGAAGCCGTCGTAGGCCTGATGGATTCGATAATCCGTGTAATGCTGGTCAAGATACTCTTTGATGAGGTTGTTCAGATCTTGATCGTCGTCGACAACCACCATGCTCCGGGCGCCCTGCTGCTCTTCAACAAGATTCTGAAGCTCCTCCGGGACGCGCATGCCCCGAGAGTGGAGAAACTTGACGAGATCTTCGGCATACACTCGATACTGTCCACCCGGCGTTGTAAACGCCTTGAGGTAGCCGTTCTTGATCCAATTGATCGCGGTCTGATTTACCACGCCACAGATGTTCGCCACTTCAAGCGCGGAGAAAATGCGGATTTTCTTGTCGGTCTTTGCCATCAGTGCTCCCTTTATGACCCGCCTTTTTGCAGGCCCCGTAAGACTCTCTTAGATTATAGCAATTCTATCCAGAAGGTAAACTCATGGTGCGCCGTCGGGCTCGTTTAGTATGCGCTGTACCTCGCCGGCAGCGAAGCCGCGTCTTGCAAGCCGTTGAACAAGCCGTTCAGGCGCCGCGGTGTCTCGGCTTACCTTTGCCAGAGCTCGTCGCAGTGCGTCGTCAAAGGCGGATGGATGCTCTCGCTCAAACGATTGTAGCGCAGCTTCCGCCGTTTCACGGCTCACTCCCCGCGAAACCAGCTCGGCAACAATTGCCGTTCGCCCCCGTGGGGACTTTCGCAACCTACTCTCTACATAGTATGCAGCAAACCGCATCTCATCAATAGATTTATCGTCTTTGAGCTTTGCAATACATTCAGAGATAATGGCAGGACGATATCCACGCTGCTCGAGCTTCCGGGCGATTTCTTGACCGGTATGCTCACGGCGAGCAAGAAGCTCCAAGGCTTTGTCTCGAGCCCGGGACAGCTCGTAGCGGAATGACCGTGC
>CAYFQV010000186.1:0-6013 GCA_964345195.1 uncultured Spirochaetaceae bacterium | reverse complement strand
GAGCTTGTTGGCACAGCGCGTTCTTTCTCGGAGCCCACGGTAAGCCCGGAGATGAAGAACCTCTGGACCACAAGCAAGAATGGACTGCTCGGTAATCCCGTGACCCGTCGTTCCGCCGGCCAAAGTCGGCTGCGTCGAAGGTGCCGAAACCGAAAAATCACTGCTTTCGTATACTTCCGAGATGCTCGCGGTATTCGCGGGGAGTGCGCCCGGTTTGCCCCTTGAACCAGCGCGAAAAATGGCTAGGACTGACGAAGCCGTTGTCGAAGCAAATGTCCGAAACCGTTTTACGTGAAGAAAGAAGCTCGCCGATTACTTGGTCTACGATCCGTGAATCGAGAAATTGCTTCGGAGTCTTGCCAAGCTCCTGCTTGAACAGCCTGTCCAGATGAGTCCGACTGACAGCAATCTCCTGTTCGAGCCTTTTATACGGAATAGTTCCAGTGTACTCGATACTCTGCAGGTATTCAACTGCCCCCTGCACACGCTGATCGAGTCCCATCGGACCCCGCGGTATGAACCCCATTGCAATCAAGTTGTCGTACCAGGCTGCGAGGAAATCCAGCAACCTACCTTCCATCCGGCTAAACTGCACGAGGGGTACGGCTTCGTCGCGGCTGACCACGACCTTCAGTAGCTCGAGCAGGGTATCTTCTATCCCCGGCCAGTCTGTCTTCTCGACCACCAATGGATGGTCGATCTGGAAAGGCATGGTGCTGTTCGGCCATTGGCAGGAAAAATGGATGGAAAAAATTCGGGCATTCGCCGAGAAAGATTGGCTGTGCCGATAGAATGGGGGTATAAGGACCCAATTGTCCGTATCCGCTCGAACACTATCCCCGTTATCACTCTGAATATCGACTGTCCCGGAGCGGATCATCCAAAGCGTATAGAACGGCTCCGAGAAACTCCGCCTGCTTCCGCCGAGAGGGACCCTGTCGTCATAGAGCATAATGAGATCCCGTTGTAGTCGCCGCCATTCGTCGAGTATCGGATGATGTATATTAACGGAGGCAATATCACGGAGAGAATAGTCAATCATGACAGCTCCATCGCGTGGGAGTATAAGCCCATGTTGGATCGCAGATCAACAGATAATCGAAAAGGAGGTCTGAGATGACCCGAACGTGTAGAAGACTATTTGGAGCTGCCGTTGTCGTCTTGTTTGTCGCTAGTGGAGCCGTGCTCTTCGCCGCTGGTGCCGCCGAGCAAGAGGAGGTCGGACCACCGGATAATCTTACGGGAGTCGGCCACGAAGTCCACCAAGGGGCTGCGGACGGTCTCGTCGAGGAGTTTCTCGAGAATACCGGAGTTGGACGCGTAGAATGGCAGACCTTCGGTATCGGAGAAATTCACAGTACCATCATGAGGCAGTCCGCCTTACCCTCCGCACCGTTTGATTTCGGCTATGTACTCAACCAAGAGGTTGACCCTCGTCTTCTCGGACGAATGGAACCACTCGATCCGTTGGTTGAAGAGGCCGGCGTCGACGGTTTTCCCGAGGACTTTTCGGCCGGAATGCTCGAGGCAATGACCCATGAAGGGCAGTTACGCGGTATCCCGATGCGTGGGGTCGTGGACGCACTTCACGTGAATACCGAGCTATTCGAACGGAGAGGTGTCAACGTCCCGGAGACCTACGAGGAATTACTTGACGCCGCTTCCGAACTCACATTCGAGGAAGATGGGAGGAGGAGCTACGGTTTCAGCTTTCACGGGACGCCTAGCCATATTTCCTTACAGGTCATTAACCTAGCGCGGGCTAAGTATCCGGACCGTGGCGATGCCGGAATCATAACTTCCGACTATCGCGTCGTAATTGATCAACAGCCAGCAATTGAGGCGATCGCTACCCTTCAGGAATTGTATGCCGACGGTGTTCTGCATCCGGACATCAGCACGCACACTGTAGATGACGTGACCCGCCTCTATGAAACCGGTCGCCTGGCGATGTGGATCGGGAACATAACGAACTACGACAACTTCAACGATCCGGACCGCTCACAAACGGCCGGTCATTCGGAGGTAGTCGCCTTCCCGTTTACGGAAGCGTATGAGGGCGATGACGTAGGCTATACCTCGGCCATATTCTGGTCCTTTGTGATACCGGAGAATACCGAGAATACCGAGTATGCGTGGGAGCTGGTACGGCATCTGTCAAGTGCGGAGTCACAGCTTCATTCCGGCCTTCACAACGCAAACCAGCCTACGAGAAGCTCTGTGCTCGCTCATGAAGACTATCTCGAGCAAGTGCCTTACGCCGATCTCGCGGCTGAGCTTACGGCGGCTTCGAGGGTCGCATGGCCTCCCTTCGAGGGACGTGCACAGGCGGGAGAAATAGCCGGTAACGAAATCATCCGTGCAATGCACGGCGACATATCGCCCGAACGGGCTGCCGACAACGCAGCATCTCAGCTCCGCGATCTCCTGAGAGAAGAAGGGTTGCTGACCGACTGACGAGCGGCTGCCGGAAGGCGCCTGCGACCGGTCTCCCCGACATCTGCTATGTGGGTGTCGGGGCACCACTGAATCCCGATCAAAAACGAGGAATAGAGTATGGCACCTAGAGTGGGGCGGAACCGGATAGACTTGTATCCCTATCTCCTTATCTCCCCATTGATGCTGATTCTCACCGTCATCATCGTCGCGCCCATTTTTCACGCCGGGTACACAAGCTTCTTCCGATATACGGTCGGCGAGGAAATGCAATACGTGGGGACAACAAACTACATAAGAATGCTCACTGACTCGACGTTCTGGAGCTCGGTCTGGCGAACGTTGGCATTCACGGTGGTGAGTCTCGGGCTTCAATATTTCGTCGGCCTTGGCTTCGCGATGCTCCTTGCACGCCGATTCCCGTTTCAGCGGCTGTGGCTCTCGTTGCTCGTCAGTCCGGCTGCAATTAGCCCGGTGGTCGCTGCGGTTATCTGGCGGTACATGCTTGGCTTCGACGGCGTAGTGAATTTCGCCTTGTCCCGGATCGCGATAGAACCGATTCGCTGGTTGAGCGATCCCACGTTCGCTTTCATCAGCGTGGTCGTCGTAATGGTCTGGCGCTTCTACCCGATGATCATGTTGATCCTGTACGCGTCTCTTATATCGATGCCCGGCGAGTTGTTCGATGCGGCGGAAGTCGACGGTGCTACCGGCTGGCAGCGGTTCAAGGCGATTACCTATCCGTTACTGCTTCCAGCCACACTGGTTGCGGTTTCATTTCGGCTTATTTTCACGTTCAGGGAATTCTCGACACCGTGGCTCATGACGCAGGGTGGGCCCGCTGGAGCCACGAATTTTCTTTCCATTCACATGTATCGACAGGCGTTCATCTATTGGAACTCGGGAGCCGGTTCAGCGATAGCCTGGGGGATAATGCTTATTACTCTCGTGCTTTCGGTGGGCTATCTGCGGCTTATGTACCAGAAGATGTTCGCACAGTAAGAGGAACGAAATGAGACGAAAGAGTAGAAAGAGCAGATCGTTTGCAGCCTATGTCGGACTGGCAGCTGCGGTCTTCTGGGCAGTTTTCCCGATATACTTCCTGGTCAGCTCCGCATTCATGAATCCCGCTCAGATGTTCCACTGGCCGCCGACTTTTGTGTTCCGCCCCACCGTGGTCAATTTCGTTAATTTGTGGGAACGGTGGCCGGGCTTCTTCACTACCCTGCAGAACAGTATCATTATTACTCTTGCGTCAGTATTTATCGCGCTTCTTGTAAGCGTACCGGCGGCGTACGCGTTTTCTCGCTTTCGAAGCAAGCTGCTGAGCGCAAGCGCCTTCTGGACTATCGTGGTGCGAATGTTCCCGCCGATCATCATCACCATTCCCGTGTATCCCGCCCTGTTCGTGACAGGACTCTACGATCAGCATATAACTCTGATCCTTCTCTATGTCACCTTTTTCGTGAGCTTGATGACCTGGATTCTCAAAGCGGCGATTGATGCTCTCCCGGTGGAAGTCGAGGAAGCGGCGATGCTCGACGGTTGCGGACGCGGGCGGATTATGCTTCAGATTGTCGCGCCGCTCATCGGTCCGGGCGTAATGGCTTCCTCGGTATTCCTTGTCAACTTCGCCTGGAACGAGTTCCTGTTCGCGCATCTGTTCGCGGGTAGCTCCTCACGAACGGCTCCCGTCGTGATCAGCGAGATGATGGGCGGGGTAACCGGGGCTCAATGGGGTAGTACCTTCGCCGCATCCACCCTCCAGCTTTTGCCGGTGTTGGTATTCGTGTGGATCTTCCAGAAGGCTCTGCTGAAGGGACTGAATTTATAGAAGATCACGATTTCGTGGTCATGCCAAAAGAAAAGGATTCTATCTTGAACAAAACTGAGAGCACAGCACAACTGAAGTATTTCGATGACGCATGGTGCATCCCCAGGAACGACATACTCGAGCGGGATATTTGCGTATACGGAGGAAACGCAGCCGGTGTACTCGCTGCGGTCACAGCCGCAGAAGAGGGCAAGAGCGTCGTTATTCTTCATCCCGGACTGTTTCTTGGCGGAATGACGACTGGAGGGTTGAGTTACACGGATCTGGGAAACCCAGCTGCCATTGGTGGCGGAGCGCGTCGCTTCTACGAAGCGATCGGCAAGATTTACGACGAAGCGGTTTCCTGGACATTTGAGCCGCACGTGGCTACGCAGGTCGTAGAGCATCTCGTTAGCCGCTCTGATATCAATCTTCAATACGGTGAGTTTGTGGAGGATGTTTCGATTGAGCGCAATCGGATTGTCGAAATCAGAATGCACAGCGGGCTCAGGATCAAGGCGAAGGCCTATATTGATGCCTCCTATGAAGGCGATCTCATGGCGAGAACCGGAACACCCTATGTGACCGGCCGCGAGGGGAGCGACGAATTCGGTGAAGAGTACGCGGGCGTCCAATTGCATCCGAGCCACCAATTCGACAACCGGGTGAGTCCATATGTGCGGGAGGACGACCCCGGTTCGGGACTGTTGCCGTTCGTCAAGCCCGCGGGAATCCGAAGTCAGGAGGAGCTGAACATTGGCCGGGCGGATTCATCGATCCAAGCGTACAATTTCCGGGTGTGCATGACCAAAGACCGACACATTCGAGTTCCGTTTCCGAGACCTGCCGGCTACGACCGCAGCCATTATGCGCTCGTCGCGCGATGGCTGGCTGGCACTGCAGCGGATATCTTCTTCAAGTTCGATCCCGTCACCGAGGCGAAAACGGACACAAATAATCACGGTGCCGCTTCGACCGACTACATCGGCGGCAGTCACGCGTGGCCCGAGGCCGATTATCGTACTCGGGAGCTTATTTTTCAGGATCATGTCCGCTATCAGCAAGGTCTTCACTGGTTCATGGCGAATGATCCCGATGTGCCCGAATCGATACGTTCCGAGTACAGTCAGTGGGGACTCGCCTCGGATGAATTTCCCGCAACCGGCGGCTGGCCGCATCAGCTGTACGTTCGGGAGGCCCGACGGATGCGTTCAGATGCCGTCGTAACGGAAAGTGACTGCATGGGGCGCAATGAGTGCGGCGACCCGATTGCGCTCGCGGCCTACCAGATGGATTCTCATAATTGCAACCGGCTAGATGTGGGAGGCATTGTAAAGAATGAAGGTGATGTCCAGATCAAACTTCCCGCACCCTACGGAGTTTCATATCGGGCAATTGTGCCTCCGGTCGGTCACGTAGAAAATCTCTTTGTCCCTGTGTGCCTCTCGGCAAGCCACATCGCCTACGGATCTGTGCGAATGGAACCAGTATTCATGATTATCGCGGAATCCGCCGCTGTGGCCGCCTGCCAATGCATTGACACAGCAAAGCCAGCGCAGGAACTTCCGTACGGAGAGCTGCACACGCGCCTGGTCGAGCGGGGGCAGGTACTTCGGACAAAACTGCGTAACACTGAACGTATCAACCCGTAACAAGCCCGGATGATACGAGAACCTCTTACGATCTGTGGTATCCTAAGAGGGGCGCAATGAACGGAACGAACAGGTCAGATATCAAACCGGGTAGCGAGGTTCTGGTGGTACA
>CAYFQV010000185.1:0-6026 GCA_964345195.1 uncultured Spirochaetaceae bacterium | reverse complement strand
TTAGGCAGCATTCCCTCTATACAGAGGGGATCTTTTCGGTGGAACGGGACTCCACAACACACCACTCCCAGACTATCCCGAGCAATCCATCCCCCCGCTTAGCAGCACCGGCGTACCGGGCGATGCCATTCCCACGCGATCCCATACGATGCACGACATGCGACGTGCGCTTGTGGGTACGGTTGCGGTATCCGGCTCCGGCGCGGGACCCAATACCCAATTGAGGGTTCAACGCCCGAGCGGCAGGACCCAAAGGGCAAGATCGAAGCGCCCCCTACGTTGTTCGGGGGTCCCCGGTGTACCGGCCGTGCACCGACGGCCCCCCGCTCGGACGTTAAACCCGAGGGCGCCGGTCGCGCCGAGACCGAGGGATTCGACGCCTTCGCGGCCCTGATCGACTCCAGCCTTTCCGTATACCTCTGCCGCGGGGCGATCCCTCAGCCCACGGGTTCATGCCGCCCAATCACGCACCTCGGTGATCCCCTCGCCCGGGCTGCAGACGTAGCATGAGGCATCGGCCGGGGACTCCGCCAGCAGCGCGTCGACATCAAGCGAACGCTTGCCGCCGCATCGGTTCGGGTTGAAAATTGATACTAGGTGCTGCACTAGACCTGACCCTCTGGGCGTGGAGCTGCCCCTCTGGGCGTGGCTGAGGCGGGTGACCGCCTCTGGCGACCCGGTGGACAGGCCAACATGGCTACGTACCGGCTAGTAAGGTACCGCCAGACGAAAGGGGCGGCAACCGATAGGCCGGGGCTACGGCGATGGGAACCTGTCCTCTACTCTACCTTTAGGCTTTAGGTGACCCTTTAGGACTTGAGGATTTCCCTCTTTAGGATTGCTGATGGGGTTTGCCCTGTAGAATCCTCCGGCTGACGGAGGTACCCCATAGCGTCATAACGATCCGAGGACAGGTTCGTCCGCATGCGGCGCCAGACAAGGAACCTTATGAAGCTCCGTTGTCAGTCACTTGGTGAACATAAGTCACATAAAAACTCTTGACCATGCGGTGTTCCTGCAGTCGATCGCCAAGGTTGAACCCGTCACGCTTCACCGGTGGCTGGAAAATATCGAGCCCACGATCAAGCACCATCTTCCAGCCCGTATCAGTGACAATCTCTCGGGCGTGGGCTGAGCCGCTGTTGTCGAATGCCCAGGTGAACTCGACGCCGGTTCCTGTGCAGGCTTCCGTGATACTATCGAGGAGTTCCCGCTGCTTGATAAGATGGCTGCTATCTGGGCCAGTCACTAAGTGAACCGCAACCTGATCCTCTGGCGCCTTGCGCCGGATGACCATTTCGACAAACTCCA
Source organism: uncultured Spirochaetaceae bacterium (assembly GCA_964345195.1). Lineage (GTDB taxonomy): Bacteria > Spirochaetota > Spirochaetia > DSM-27196 > PWMO01 > CAYFQV01. The sequence continues at coordinate 4,715 of CAYFQV010000185.1, read as the reverse complement.
TCATATTGCGTAGCTGATAGAATATCCGAATATACGGATCGGTTACGACAATACGGGTCGCGCCATCGATGTACGGACCGAATAGCTTGTCGTAGCTGACTCCTTTTCGATTTTCGTTATAGACATGGTGACCCTCTTCTGGCTCAGGGCCCGCCAACACGGCAGCGACCCCGACAGCCTCAGGGAGTTTCCTCTCTTCGCTCCCGGCCGCGCCCAGATCTTTCCGTTCGTCTGGCTGTGTCTGCTTTTTCGGATCTTGAACCGGCTTGAGGTCATATAACTGCGAAAACTCATCTTCCTCGACGGTTCGGACATGGGTTTTCTGGCCGTCAAGTCCCCGGAAGTAGAACTCGACCGGCGGATACGTCGGGTCGATCCGGAATAGTTGATCCTTCACCCGCTTGCGGCACTCCATCGCGAGCCGGAGAAGTTCTTCAACTTCGTCTGGAGTTTCACCACCGTTTGGGAAGATAAGTTTCAGCAGGCCCGACACAGTCTTACTGACGGCCGTCTCATCCCGCTCTGAAATCCCCTGACCGAAGTCAAAAAGCTCACGCGCCCGGCTTGAGAAATCCTCCTGGCGCAGATTGCGAAGGATTTCCGCGAGATAGTCCACGATGAACCCAAAATTCGATGTGAACATCTCGCCGCGGATGACATCAACTTCCCACCCGGGAAGGTAGGCATGCAGTCGGTCGATGAAGGCGGAGTCATGGAACTGGGCCGGCAGCGCCTCGAACAGGTCGCTGTTTTTGAGCATGAAGGGCACGTTGTGATCGGTGTTACCTACAAAGGCAAAACTGGCGTCGGCCCCCATTGGGCTGATGCCTCGGGAGAAAGTCTTGTTGGCCATGTAGTTCTTCATGATGTCGACCAGGGCCTTGTTCGCCTTCTTTTCACGGCCGGCGAATTCATCGAAGGCGACGACATCCCAGTATCCCACGAGGCCGATCCGGCCATTCGAGTTGTTGACGAACAGCTTCGGAACCGAGACCTCACCCCCCGAGATCAACTGGCCATGGGGCGAGAATTCTGAATAGATATGGGATTTGCCCGTTCCCTTGGGGCCGAGCTCGATGATGTTGTAATTTCGCTCCACGAAGGGGATCAGGCGCATCAACTGCAGCAGCTTGCTGCGCCGACCGAACGCCTCGGGGTTGAGGCCGATCGACTGCATAAGGAGGTCGATCCACTCATCCTGGGTGAATCGGCCCCGGGCTTCTTTGTAGCCCTCGTAGTCCACCTTGGCGATCTGGATGGGCTTGATCGCGTCGAGGATCCAAGGCGCGGTGCGCACGTCTTCGGAGAACTCGTACTGGACGTCCGCGATGCACCAGACCCCGGTCACGAGGAGCTTGGGATGCGCCTTGACGGTGCCGCTATCGACCGCAACCTTCTTGATCCCAAGATTGTCGAAGGTCGCCTCGTAACTGTCGGTCTTCTCGTTCAGGCTCACGCTGACCTGGTCGATGACCTTGTAGCGCCCCTTTTCCTTGATCGTGGACTGGATCAGGCGAGCCTCGTTGCGATGCACGTAGTGCTTGCGCAGGATGTCCTTGACGGTCTCGATCCCGGTCGAGATCGATGTCTCATCATCGGTCGCACAATACTGCCCCAGAAGGTATTCGAGCACGTAGGTCGGAACGATGGCGTTACCCTTGACGGCCTTCACAAGGTCCTTGCGAACAACGTAGCCCGCGAATTCGGTGTTGATCTTGTCGTCTAAGGTGCTCATCACGCCTCTCAGAAATCAAAGTCCGTTGTAATCCCGCGCCGCAGTTGGAACCGGTGGCTGGCGTAATCCTCGAAATGCCGGGTCTTGCCGACACGCTCACGCAGCTTCAGGAAAACGTCCTGGTTGTTGAAGTTGTCGGCCTCGCGGGATAGCAGGAACTTGAATGGTTGCTCTCGTTCACGTGGGTTGTCGGACGCGAAATCGAAAACCAGATCGTGCTCGTCCGAGATGAGGGTACCATCCGCGGCATAGATCCCGGCAGAGAGCTCACGTGGGTGCCGTTTATCCGAAACGGCCTGCGCCTGATAGAAGGTGACGGCAGTCTGCCCCGAGGAGATCAGGCTCCGACCCGGCACGATGATCTGGACCTCCACCTTGCCGATATCGGTCTCGCGCTGTTTGCCGACGCGCAGGATCGGCACGATGGTTTCCTGAAGGCTTGCACCCCCATGGACGAAGCGGCTCCCAGCCCCCTTGACCCGCATTCGGTTGATCGAGTTCGGGATCAGGATGTCGAGGTCTCCGGACAGCCCCAGGTCGTTGGTACGGAACCGCTTCATCCCCGCTGTCTCGTTGAGCGCTCGGCCGATCACGAACCTGCGGTTCTTGACCAGGATTTCCGCGCCCGTCGGATCGGCGATAGAATACTCAGCATCGTCGAGCGGCCTGTGCTGATAGAGAAATCCGTGGTCGGCCGTGATCAGGATGTTCGAGAAGTTCGCCGTGGTGAGCTTCCGAACGAGCTTGGTTAGGTCCTCGATCGCGTCTTCCGCTGCCTCGGGGAGCCGCTCCTCGGTGGCGAGCTTGTCGCCCATGGCATCAATGCGGTTATGATAGAGGTAGAGCACGTCATGGTCGCGGAATATCTGCTTTCCGTCATCCGCCTTCAGCTCCATGAAGGCGTCGGCCTTCATGGCTTTCACACGATCGCTGTCGCGGCCACGGCCGAGCACCTTTTCCCGGTTCACGGTACCTTGGGTCGGCTCACCGAATGAGGACACGCTGCCATCCTCTGACAGGGTCAGGTCCTTGTTCGGGAGAAGCGCCGCCATGCCCAACTGAGTATAGCTCGGCAGGGCACCGATCATCGGTTTCAGTTCGGCGTCGAACCGGTTCAGCTTGCGGATCTCTCGCAAGCACTCCTCAGCCACCTCGTAGCGCAGGGCGTCGGAGATGATCACCACGACCTTCTGATCACGCCGTCGGAAACCGGCTACCTGATCGCGGTAGAAATCGACCTGCCGGGAAACCCCTAGTACACCCCAACTGGACAGCTGCGCCACCTGATCCTGCCAGGCATCGTTTACTATCAGTAGGAAGCTGGTCGTGTACCGGTTCTCAACGCGCTCGAAGAGCGCGCCCAACAGCGATGCCTGCCCGCTCTTCTGCATGTGGTAGATGAACTTCCGGTAGAGCTGATCGAGCTTGTACCAGCTCGCGACATACCGCTTCACTCCTTCCTCAGGGCTGTTCATGCCAAGGGTCGCCTCGGCCAGCGCCTGCTGGAACTCGGTGGCATAACCGATCGCCTGGTAGATATCCGCGTAGGTTCCGTACCAGTGGCTCTGCCGGCGCGCGCGGACGGTCTTGAGCACGTCGGCGGCGCTCACCGTCTGGTCGGCCATGGCCGCAACGAGCGACCGGATCACATGGCGATCGATCTCTTCGAAATGATCCACCCCATGAAGGGCGCGCAGCTCGCGGCCCGCGAGATCCTCGGGGATCTTCAGGATGTCCTGATACCGTTTGCTCAGCGTCTCGAAGGCCTCGCCCCAGTGACGGTTGTTCTTCCAGCGGCGGAAGACCAGCAGCGCCTCGGCGTTCAGCGCGCCGTCCTCCTCCAGCGCTCGGCAATAGGCCGACTGGAACAGGGTGATCGCGAAGTCCTCGAAATCGGGCTCCTCGTGCGCATAGCCATAGGCGTTCTCGACCTGCTTCCAGAAGAACTCGGTCAGCCCGGCCCGCTCCATCAGGCGCATCGCGTCGTCGCGGCCCTCGGCCAGTTCGCCCAGCAGCTCCTCGATCACGGTGTCCAGCGCGCCATCGGCGCCGGCGCAGACGGCCAGCATGCGGCGCAGCACATCCGTCTTCGTGTCCGACGGGGTGATCAGCCGCTTGAGATGCTCGATCCGGTGCCTGGAGCGGTAGAACTCCATGTGGTCGCGCACGACGTCCTCGAACGGGGCAGGCAGCCCCAGCTCGGCCAGCCAGATGGCCGCCTGGTCAGCCTTGAAGACGGCGTGGGCCAGCTGCAGGTCCAGCAGCCAGTTGTCGGTCATCTCCGGCTCCGGACCCTCGTGGAAGGCCAGGAACTTCTGCTTCGGTTCCTCGCGCAGCATCCGGTATTTCAGCCCGAACTCGTTGTTGGCGATCTCGACCTTCTCGACGCCGGGCAGGTCCAGCGCCTCGAACTCGCCCCGCATGTCGCGGGCGGCATCGTACCAGAAGACGATCCGGTGCTCCTCGAACAGGCGCTTCAGTCCGTTGGCGATCCGGTCGCTCATGCACTCAGCCCCGGGATCTTCTTCAGGGCCGTACCGAACTTGGGATAGTTGGCCTTCACCCCGTCATCGAGGTCGATCTCGATCTTCTGCTGGGCCAGCGGGAAGACGACCTCGCGCTCCCACTCGTGCAGCTCGTCGATCTGGGTGGCGAGCTTCGCGGCGTCCTTCACGGCCTTGGTGCGTTGGCCTTGCGTGGCGGTCGGATCGTCGGCCAGCTTGTCCAGCCGGGCGCGCTCGCCCTCCAGCTTGGTGATGAACTCGCGCAGGTAGTCGTTGAGCAGGATCGACACGGTGTCGGGCCGGTAGCGATGCATGTAGATCAGCGCGTTGAACGTGCCCTTGGGGCTGGAAAACATCCAGTAGATCGGGCGTTTCTTGTAGCGCTGGACATGGGCCGCGTAGAAATCGCGGGTGAAGTATTTGCGGATGTCCTTGCCAAGGCTGTCCTCGATGAACTTCAGGTTCTCGCGGAAATG
>CAYFQV010000184.1:0-6041 GCA_964345195.1 uncultured Spirochaetaceae bacterium | reverse complement strand
TTGGTATACTTACCGTTCACATTCCCGAATGGTAATCCGTGATTTCAAGCTCGAAAGCGTCGTTATGACGCTTGTCGCAGGTCGACAAATGCTAAATCCGCAGACAGGCGATTGCAGCCGGCCTAAATGCCGGCATATCATCCCGCCATGACGACTATCCGAGCACACAGGGCCCTTTTCGAGGGCGCAGTTTCCTTCGACGAAAGCTCGAGCGGCATTGCGCCGGTTCGGCTACCCCAGGAGAGCGCCTCGTTCTTTCCCTCTCCCAATGACATGCTCATGGCCCGGGCACGTTCGACGTCCGGCGTGCGTCTGCGTCTGGCGACTGACTCGCGCCGGCTGATGCTTGCTGTTGATCCGGTTGTCACCACCGACGACGAACCACGGGTGTTCGATCTGACGTGCGACGGTGAGTTGCTTGACTCGCAGTCGATCGCGTCCGAAGCGAGTGAACTCGGATTCGAGCTTCCCTACGCGGTCTCAGATGAATCCGCCCCTCCGGTCTATGAACTGTGGCTGCCCCAGTTCTACCCAACACGCGTCGTATCGCTCGGGGTCGACGACGGTGCGACTGTTGCTGTGCCGAGCGATCACAGGCTCCGGTGGGTGACGTACGGTAGCTCGATTACCATGTGCCGCACTGCGACTTCGCCGGCAAAGACGTGGCCGGCCGTTGCTGCGCGATCGCATCGCCTTAACCTCACTAGTCTCGGATTCGGAGGTGAGTGTCACCTCGATCCTATGGTGGCTCGCGTCATCCGCGATATGCCCGCCGACCTCATCACTCTCAAACTGGGGATCAATGTCCACGGCGGGGCTAGCTTGGGCGTCCGTTCGTACCCGGCTGCAGTTCTCGGGTTTCTGTCGATCATCCGTGAACTCCATCCGGTGACCCCTATCGGTGTGATTACTTCGATCATCTCGCCTGAGCGTGAGACGACTCCCAACGCGCTCGGCTGCACGCTCGAGGATTACCGTGAAATGACACGGGACGCGGTCGAGCGTTTTCGCACGACGGGGGACGAGCGGATCCTGTTGTTTGAGGGAACGGATCTTCTCGGCGAATCGGATACACAGCTGCTGCCTGACGGGCTGCACCCAAACGGCGCGGGATACGAATTGATCGGTAGGCGCGTTGCCGAACGTGTCCTTCCCGAGGTGCTTGATGTCGCGTTATCGATTGGAGGGATTCGGAGAGATCGTTAAGCTGAGGGATCTCGTCCGGATAGGTGTGCGAGCGTCAGCGGCAGCATGTTGGTCGCTTTTGAGCCGTAAACATCGACCTGTTTCTTAAAAGCAGTTTAACGGGACGCAGAGAAAGGGTGAGCTTGTGGAAGGAAAGGCTGAATTTCTTGGACTGGTGGGCTTCACTGTGTCGGGTCTCCTATTTGTTGTCTCGGCGGTTCGCACCGGAGATCCGTTCGCGCTTGTCGGCAGCATCCTTTGGACGCTTTCCTGCCTTGTGTGGATCGGGGCGATCCTGCTTGCGCGTGGCACACGCAACCGGACGCCGGCGCAGCTAGTCGACACGCAGCGGAGTACCGGCGGGAGGGAGACGAGCTAGCAGTACTCGACCGCAGCGGGAGATTGCGGAGGCACTCCGGGCACCGCGAGCGGATGAGTACGAGCTCACTGAGGAGGAGAAGATACTCGCGGGTCGGCGATGGAGGGAGATCCGGCGCCGGAAATACCCGTTGGAGCTTGCGGTCGGAGTGAACTCTCCCTGTGACGAAGCCTATCGTTTGACGTTCTGCTCGTAGAGCCGGATCCACTCGTCAGCGCTCATCTTCGAGGCGAGCTCGCCGATGAGCTCGTATGGAATGTCATCGAGCTTCTTGAAGCGGATGCAGCTCTTTCCCATGTCGAGCTTGCGGTTCGCGTGCTTCGGATACTCCTCCTCGAACCAGGCAAGAAGCTCCGGATCCTGGTAGATCCACATGTGGTACAGGGATATTCCGGCCTTCTGTGACGCCAGATTGATGAAGGGGAGCGGCAGCTCCGGGTCACAGTGGTAGCCGTCTGGATATTTCGATTTCGGGACGACGTAGCCTATCATGCCGTAGCTCATCGTCTCTTCGAAGCCCTCGGGGAGGTTCTTTTTGATGGCGGCCCTGAGCTTCTCGACCGCTTCTCTTCGCTCATTCGGCACCTCATTCAGGTACTCTTCTACCGTGCTCGCCTTGCTGGTCATAGCTTTCCTGCGTGCCTCCTTTTCCCTGGAGAACATGTACGTGTCGTCTCGTTCGATCGCACTCCTAAGAGCGGCCGATCTCCTTCTTCCGCGTGTAGTTTTTGATCCGATCCCGCGGACGGAAGCGCACGGCGGACCAGTCATCGGCGATGGACACCTGCCTGACGCCCTCCCATCCGAGATTAAGCACCGCGTCCCATCCGGTATCGCGGCTTATATCGACCCTGTAGCGCTTCGAAGATTTCTTGGGGTACGCAATCCAGACCAGTGTGCGGTCCGGATCGGCACGGTGCTTCAGCACATCGGCGGCGGCCCGTATGTCTTCCTCCGACTTTACAAACTGAAGGATAAGGTCGTAGTCGCCTTCGTGTTCAGGCTCTTCCCGGTCGATCGTCCAGTCAGATTCGGCGGAGTCTCTGAGGGACTCGAGCTCAGGCGGCATGCAACGAACGAGAAAACGCTTCTGATCCTTTATCTGCAGCTTTTTCCAGATAGTATCCACGGGACCTATTATAGCATCAATCGAACGGGCGTCGGCTAATGATGGTTTGAAAAGCGATTGACCCGCCAATAAAGATCACCATCGCCATAGCGGAGCACCGCCGAACGCGAACAGGCGCCGGACGCAGCTTCTGGTAGCGCCGGAGGCGGCCATCCCGGCTGGTGCGAAGATGGATTAATAGCGTGTCGGCGGTGGGGGCATGCCTTGCGCCGGCATACCGATCACAGAGCTCGCAGAGGAACACCGCATCCGTCTATTATAAGGTCACAGAGCCGCTTGCAGCAGTTTGGGGTTTAACATTTCGTCCACGGCCTATGCTTGGTGGCTGGGTCGGTATCGACTTGAGCTCTTAATCGACCCGGTGCGGATCACGCCGCGGGCGCGCCGGCCTATGCCGGAACAATGTTATCCATTGCCGGCGTGGCGAATAGTAGTACGCTAAACCCTGCGGTAAATCAAGCGACGAAAAGCACGATATGCAGCAACAATACAACTGCATATGCTCGCTCCGTCTCGGCGTCTCCCAACATATCTTACCGACGAAGAGCCTCAGACCAGGGGAGCGCGTTTGGTTTGCGCTTACCCTGCGAGATTAGTTTTCCTACTGCGAGGGGTTTGCCATTCCTGAGGATCTCGATGTACTTTGCCCGGCATGACGCTTGCGGCTATTCGCCACGCAGATCTGCTCGCAACCTTCGACAGCTCCGGACGTGAAATCGCAAACGGCTCCCTCCTCCTGGAGGGAAACCGCATTGCATGGCTAGGACCGGACGAGGAGCTGCCGATGGAGCTGGATCGCCGCGGCGGCGGGCTCGACTGGGAGATTGACGCGCGGGATCACGTGGTCCTCCCTGGTCTGGTGAACACTCATCATCATTTTTATCAAACGCTCACGCGCAACGTCCCGGCTGCGCAGGATGCCGAGCTCTTCGATTGGCTGGTCGCCCACTACCCGGTCTGGGCCCGCATGGACCGTGAAGCTCTCATGGCCTCCTCGCAGATCGCCGCCGCGGAGCTTCTGCTTTCCGGCTGCACGACGGCCTCGGATCACACCTACCTCTGGCCGAACAACGCGCGCCCCGACGACCAGATTCAGGCCGTTGGGGAGATGGGGCTTCGGTTCCATTGCTCGCGCGGGTCGATGTCGGTGGGAGAGTCACGCGGCGGACTGCCGCCCGACAGCGCGGTGGAGGACGAGCGGGCCATCCTCTCCGACACGCGCCGGGTGATCGAGGAGTACCACGATGCGGGCGAGTGCGCGATGACGCGCATCACTGTGGCGCCCTGCTCGCCGTTCTCGGTTTCGGAGTCCCTCATGGCCGAGAGCGCGGAGCTTGCCCGGAGCTACGGAGTTCACCTGCATACCCACCTCGCCGAAACCCGGGACGAAGAGGAGTACTGCCGCGCCTCGCTCGGTGCAACCCCGGTGGAGTTCGCCGAGCGGGTCGGCTGGACGGGGGATGACGTGTGGTTCGCCCACATGGTCCACCCTCATGCGGAGGAGATCTCACGGCTCGGTGCCGCGCACACCGGCGCGGCCCACTGCCCGAGCTCGAACATGCGCCTCGGTTCCGGTATTGCCCCGCTTGCCGCCATGCGGGATGCGGGAATGCGGATCGGGATCGGCGTGGACGGCTCCGCCTCGAACGACAGCTCGCACATGCTCGCGGAGGCGCGACAGGCCATGCTCATTCAGCGCCTTGGCGGCGATATGACGATGAGCGCCCGGGCCGCGCTGTGGCATGCCACCGCCGGTGGAGCAGAGGTTCTCGGTCGCGGAGATATTGGACGCATAGTCCCCGGTGCGGCTGCCGACATTGTAGGCTTCCGCACCGATACGGTGGCCATGGCAGGCGGTGCCGTTCACGACCCGCTTGCCGCTCTCGTCTTCTGCGGCAGTCCGACGGTCTCTTTCTCGGTCGTGAACGGTGTGCGACGGGTCACCGACGGCAGTCTCGTGGATGTGGACATTAACGCCGTCATTGCGCGGCACAACCGCGCCGCGGTGAAGCTTCTCGAGGGGTGAGGCAGTATGGATCTTCTCGATGTCACCGAGGTCGTTCGGCCTCAGAAAGAAGGTGAGATCCCGCCCTGGCAGGAGGGAGACGCGTACGTGGCGGGCGGCACCTGGCTTTTCTCCGAGCCGCAGCCGGGCGTGCGGCGGCTTATCGACCTTGCCGGGCTCGGGTGGACTCCGGTCGAAGATGCTGCGTCCGGCATCGACATAGCCGCGACCTGTAGCTACGACGAGCTCGAAGCGCGGTCGCAGCTGCTCGGCACTGCGGCTCCCCTGTTCTCCGCGGCAATCCGCACCCTGTCCTCGAGCTTCAAAACCTACGGGGTCGCGACGGTCGGCGGAAACCTCTGCCTGGCCTACGGGAAGTCCATGATGGCACCGGTGGCCTGTGCGCTCGGTGCGCGCTACGAGCTTGCCACGCCCGGCGGAGCGGTGCGGGAGCTTGCCGCCCGCGATTTCCAGGTCGGCGCCATGCAGACGATTCGTCGCCCCGGCGAGTACCTGAGGCGGGTGCGGGTTCCGCGGACGGCCACGACGGGCACATATGCCCGGCGCAAACACAGCCATACCCCGACGAGCCACGCCACTGTCATGGTCATCGCAGGCCGCATCCCCGAAAGCACGGAAAGCGCATGGCGATTGGTCGTCTCCGCCGTCACCGCGTACCCCGTACGCATCGACCTCCCGCCCGAAACCGGGGCCGCGGAGGCTGCCGCGGCGGCCGTGCGTGCCGCGGGAGAGCATCCCCTTCTGGAGGACTCCCACGGAAGCGCGGGCTATCGTCTGGATGTACTCTCGTATCTCGCCGCCGAGGCTTGGCAGGCGGTACAGGAAGGCCGGTCATGAGAACAAGGCTACACATCAACGGCGCCCCTCGGGAGCTTTTCCACGAGCCGGGCGAAAGTTTGCTCTCGGCGCTCCGCGCACACGGCATCGTCGGCCCCAAACGTGGCTGCGAGGCGGGTGACTGTGGCTGCTGCACGGTCTGGGTCGATGAGGAGGCCGTACAGTCCTGCCTCTACCCGGCGTTCCGTGCGGCAGGGAAAGCGCTTACGACGATCGAGGGACTTGCCGACACCACCACGACGACGGGTCGTCTCCATCCTGTGCAGGAGGCCTTTCTGTCTCGGGAAGGGTATCAGTGCGGGTACTGCACCGCCGGCATGATCATGACGCTCGCCTCCCCGGGCGCACAACGCTGCAGTGACCTCGGCGAGCAGACGAAGGGCAACATCTGTCGCTGCACCGGCTGGGCCTCCATCGAGCGCACCGCGGAAGAGATTGCCGCGCGTGTGGCCGAGGGCGCCGAGGGAACCGACGCCTCCGACCGT
>CAYFQV010000183.1:1856-6047 GCA_964345195.1 uncultured Spirochaetaceae bacterium | reverse complement strand
GCTCGAGGCGGCGCCGGCCCTCTTCGAGAACAACTTTGAGATCGTCTCTGGCGTTCTGCCGTGCAACCGGGATCGGGTCCCTGGTTCGCAGTATCGGTCCCAGGAAGGGATGGCTCATGAGCTCCTGTTTCACAACGAAGGTCACCGGCATGAACGGGACAATGAGCACCGGATAGATCTGGGTTTCCAAGGTGCTCATATGGTTGCTGACGAACACGTAGGGCCCCTGCCCCGCGCCGTCTCGCAGCACGTCTAGTCCCTCGACATGGAAACGCCCGCCGTTGCGCTCAATGATGTTCATGACCCGCGCCGAGCTCTCGGCCCAGTCTTCATCGCTGTATGGTTTGCTGTTGAGGCGTCGCCGGGCCGCCAGGGAACTGCGGATTGCCTCAACACCGTACTGCAGGTAGAAGGACCACCGCCAGCCGCCCGAGAGGAAGCGTAGAAGAGGCCGGCCGCGTTCCGGCGGCGTCTGGTAGCTGTCACCGGAGAAGAAACTTCGCATGCCCCATATTATGCCATGGACAGGCCTTGCGCGTCCTGACCCGATCCGCCGTGCATGAGCGATTGAAACACCACGGTGACGCCGTAGGTCTCGGGCGCGTCACCGCCGGCGACGGGAGTGGCTTCATCGTCCTTACTCAACTCTTCGAGAAGCTCGTTGAAACGCCGGGTAAACTCCGCCGCCTTTGCGATTGCCGCCACTGCCGCTCGAGGACCCCTTACTTCCGCCGGGTACGCACCCGGAGGGCGTACAGTGAGAAAAGAAACGGGACAATGCTCAAGCCGAAAGCGGCGATCACACCGCCGGTGATCGTTCCGGACGCGACATTGACGCCGGCGGTGGAACTCGCCGCGCCGGCGGCGCCCCCGGCGGCCGCACCCCCGCCTGCCCAGCCCGCAATGAAGAGGCTCCGAAGTCCGTCGAGAATGTAGCTCACCGGGTTGTACCTAGCGACCAGCTTGAGCCAGCCGTCTAAATACTCCAGCGGAAAGAGCGCGGTACTCAAGAATGAGAGCGGGAAGAAGAGGAAGCTCGCCCCCTGTGTTGCCCCGGAGCTACCGGTAATGAGCGCAACCCCCAGAGTAAAGCCGCCGAAGCCCGCGCCAATGAACATGGCAATCAGCACCGCCAGCCCGATCCCCGCCACTCCCGTAGCCGGCTGCAGCCCGGCGATCAGAGCAATGCCCACCAGCACCAGCGACTGCGCCGCAATCGCGATACCGCCCGCAATGATGTGTCCGAGCACCAGTGCACTCCGAGACACCGGGGTCAGCGACAGCTTGTCGAAGTAGCCGTTCTCCAGGTCGCGGATCATTGCCTGCCCGGCCGGGGCGTTCAAGGCCCCGCTGATAATGCTGAACGGCAAGATAAATGCCAGATAGTCGACGTTCTCGAGCCCGGGTAGGAAGCCGGCGGACCCACCGATCGCCGATTCGAAGACGAAGAGGAAGAACGTGCCGATGATCAGGTTCGGAACCACCGTTGCCGGCAAACGCACGAGGACCAAGAGACTGCGCTGAACCATTAAGAAGAGTTGCGTGAGAATACCTGCGCGATCTCGGGAGAGATCCGGCCCGCCGGCGCCGCCTTCGCCGCCGGTCACGTGTGCAGCGCTCACGCCGCCTTCGCCACCGGCACCGCCCTCGAGATTGGCCGAACGTGCTGCATCCATGATGATCTCCTTAGCGCGCGCCCGCGGCCTGCGCGCCCGCGGCGGCACCCTGCGCGCCCGCGGCCTGGCCGCCGTTGTTGTCTTCGCCTTCCGCGCGGTAGCGCCGGCCGGTGACATCCAAAAACACATCATCCAGGCTCGGCTGAGTAACCGTCAGAGACGCCGGGTGAACCCCCGCCTCATCCAGGATTCGGGCAATGCGCGGTACCACCTGTGCCGCCGCGGATAGATAGAGGCGAAGGGTTCGTCCGTCCAACTGGCGGTGCTCGCCCACATGAGCCATTAAGTCTCGAGCCTGAGCCGCGGTTTCCCGATCCTCGAAGCTCAGGTTGATCGCCTCTCGTCCGACCGCCGCCTTGAGCTCGTCCGGCGTGCCCTCGGCTGCGATCCGCCCGTCGTCAATGATGGCAATACGGTCACCGAGCTGGTCGGCTTCTTCGAGATACTGCGTCGTGAGGAAAATGGTCATGCCATGGTCCCGGTTCAGCCGTCGGATCTCCTCCCAGACGCTTCGACGACTCATGGGATCCAATCCGCTCGTCGGCTCATCCAAGAAGAGGACCGCCGGCTCATGCACGAGCGCGAGAGCTAAGTCCAGACGCCGGCGCATGCCACCTGAATACTTACCGACCTGCCGCTCAGTGAACTCCGACAGCCCGACGAGCTCCAACAACTCATCCGCCCGGACTGCAGCTCCGCGCCGACTCATACCGAATAGGCGGGCTTGAAGCCTGAGCAACTCCCGGGACTTCATTACCGGGTCGATGCCTACGTCCTGCAAAGCCACACCGGCAATCCGCCGAACGTGGTCGGCCTGTTTCACGACATCGTAGCCTCCCACCATCGCCGTGCCCGCGGTGGGCAGACTCAGCGTGGTGAGGATAGAGACCGTGGTACTTTTCCCGGCCCCGTTGGGACCGAGAAAGCCGAAGACCTCGCCTTCGGCGACCTGCATGTTGATGCCGTCTACAGCAGTAAAGTCGCCGAAGCGCTTCACCAAGCTTGCTACCGTAATGTCACGCCTCATTCCACCCTTCGCTCCTTCGTTCGTCCGCAGAATCTAACGATCATTAGGTAGAAGCGGCAATTCTCTGCATCTTTACGGTAGCTGCCGCGGCACTTGCGTGACTATCTTCACCGACATGGCACGGATTATGGAAATTGACAGGCTTAGCAAATCCTTCGGCACCGTACAGGCGGTGAACAGCATAAGCTTTGGAATTGAAGAGGGCATCTGTTTCGGCCTGCTTGGCCCAAATGGTGCGGGAAAAACAACAACCATTGAAATGATGGAAGGGATCCTCCACCCAAGCGCCGGCGAGATCCGCTACCGGGGAAACCCCATCGACCGGCGATTCAAAGAGCAGGTGGGGATCCAATTTCAGGATACCGCGCTCCCGGAGTTCATTACCGTCAAGGAGACCTTGGAGCTCTTTCGGGCCTTCTACCCCGACCCCCGTCCCGTGGAGGAGGTCATTGACATCTGCTCCCTCGGGGAGTTCCAGGACCGCGACAACCGCAAGCTCTCCGGCGGGCAGCGACAGCGCCTCCTGCTCGGCGTGGCAATTATACCATCCCCGGACCTGGTTTTCCTGGACGAGCCGACCACCGGACTCGACCCTCAGGCGCGTCGGAACTTCTGGTCCTTGATCGAGCGCATTAAGGCCGAGCACACCACCGTGGTCCTAACCACTCACTACATGGACGAGGCGCAGATACTCTGTGATGAGATCGCCATCATGGATCACGGTGACATTTTGGAGCAGGACAGCCCCGAGCGCTTGCTGGATAAGCACTTCGAAGGTCCGGTCGTAACGATCCCAACCCCGGAGGACACCGCAACACTCCCTGAAGAGGCCCAAATTGTGGACGGGCACGTTGAGATCACCGCGTCCAACTTGGACCGGACGGTGAAGCAACTGCTCGAAAGCCACAACGACCTGGCAGGCCTCAACATCCACAAGCCGAACCTCGAGGATCTCTTCATCAAGCTGACCGGAAGCTCGCTGCGCGTATAGAAGCGCCGCCGAGCCGTAACCCAACGACAAAACGACAAAGTGAGAGAACGAGAGAACGTTATGAGCACGCACATATTCCGCACCTTTTTCGCCATGTTCAAAGCCCGCAGCATGGAGTTCGTCCGTGACCGCGGCACCTTTTTCTGGAACATCCTGTTTCCCGTGATCCTGGTCTTCGGCTTCGCCTTCGCCTTCCCCGATCAAGGCACGACGTCCTTCAAGGTCGGCGTGGTCGGTACGGCATCCGAGGATCTTCCCTTCATGGAAATAGAGCAACTCGAGTTCGTGCAGTACGGCAATGCAGCCGACAACGCGGATGCCCGCGGCGTCTCCACCGCGGATGCAGTTGAGCGCCTCCGCCGGCATGAGCTCGACATGGTCATCGACTTCACGGAGCAGGAGTACTACGTCAACAGCGCCTCGAGCACCGGCCCCATTTTGCGCCGACTCTTCGAGGGACAGGGCGGCGTGGCCGGCGCGGCCGGCGCAAACACCGT
>CAYFQV010000183.1:0-1756 GCA_964345195.1 uncultured Spirochaetaceae bacterium | reverse complement strand
GAGCCGATCCGCTTTGTCGATTGGGTCATGCCCGGCATCATCGGCATGAATATGATGTTCAGTTGTCTCTTCGGGATCGGCTTCGTCCTGGTGCGCTATCGAAAGAACGGCGTGTTGAAGCGCTTCAAGGCAACCCCGGTTTCCGCCATCAACTTTGTGTCGGCACAAGCCGCGAGCCGCTTGCTCATTGTCATCATCACCTCAGTATTGGTCTTTGCCGGGACGAACGCGTTCCTCGGCTTCACCATGAACGGCTCCTACCTGAACCTGCTTCTGGTGACCACTCTAGCCATCGTCTCCATGATCTCGATCGGTTTGGTCTTCGCATCCCGGCTCAAGAGCGAGGAGTTGGCAAGCGGCCTAATGAACCTGGTGACCTTTCCCATGCTAATCCTCTCCGGCGTGTTCTTCTCCTTGGAGGGTACCCCGCAGATCCTGCAGAGCGTTGCGCAGATCCTGCCACTGACCCATTTTGTCGATGCAGCCAGGGCGATCATGCTCGACGGCGCGGGCTTCCTCGAAGTGGCGCCGAACATGCTCTACCTGGGGGTCATCAGCGTCGTGCTGCTCTTTGTGTCGTCCCTCATGTTTCGGTGGGAGTAGCCGCGTGACAGTGGCGCCGAAGCCTGCAATCCCATCCCGCCCGTGCTACATTGATGCCGGGCGGATATGCCCGGGAGGTTACATATGAACCAGCCACCTAGAAAACTGCGGCGCATTGTGCTCACCGCAGTCGCCTTTACCCTTCTCGGACTGCCGGTAGTGAATGTCGCGGCGCAGTCGGACGTGATCGACGATCTGGACACGTTCAAGTCATCCTTCGAGGGTTTCTCCGAAAAGTTCTCCGGCTCACTGCCCATGAACTCCATGATCGGCCTCAACTGGTCGGACGCCTACGTTGGACAGCTGCTACCGATTCCCAGCCTCGGCGTCGGTGTGACCGCGGGCGCCACGGTCATGCCTCTCGCGATCTTCGAAGACCTAACGAACAGCCTGGATGTAGGAAGCATTGATAACCTACCGGGACTCGGCATTCCCCTTCCCGGTTATGCAGTGGATGCCCGCGTGGGCGGCATCTTCCTGCCCTTCGACATTGGCCTCAAGTTCGGGACCCTCCCGGAGCTCGACCTGGGAAATGTCTCGGCAGACTACACCAACTTCGGCGTGGACCTGCGCTACGCCGTACTCGACGGCGGCATCCTGCCGAAGCTCTCGATCGGAGCGGGCTACAACTATCTAGCGGGAGCCGTCACAACGCCCCTCGGCTTCGGTGAGACCACCATTGCTTCGGTGGACCTGCCGGATAACAACACCGCCGACCTGCTCCTTGCCGATCCGGTCTTGGACTTCTCCTGGGAGGCCAACGTGATCGACTTCAAGGCGCAGCTGAGCAAGTCCTTCCTGATCGTCGAACCCTCAATCGGTCTGGGCGCCTCCTACGGCACCGCCGGAACTACATCCGGCCTGACCACGGAGGTCAGCCTGGACGGCGCACCCGCCGGGGTCACCATTGATGATGTCGAGTCCATTGCGAACGTAGAGGTCTCGGATCAAGGCGTCAGTCTCTCCAGTGATGTTGAAACGCTCGAGTTCCGCGCCTTCGGCGGTGCATCCCTGAACCTGGCCATCTTCCGGTTGGATTTGGGACTCATGTACAACTTCACCTCCGGTGCCTACGGCGGCACCCTCGGCGCGCGAGTTCAACTCTAAGCGCCCAAATCAAACGGCCTGCGGAGCGGTTCCGCTTGCCTGGTAG
>CAYFQV010000182.1:0-6086 GCA_964345195.1 uncultured Spirochaetaceae bacterium | reverse complement strand
CTAGGTAGCGGAGCTGCAAGTAGCCGGTATAGAAAAGTGTGGTGATGAGCGCCCACGTCTCTGTCTTCGCGTACCGGTTCGTCGCCTACCCGGATTCAACTCAGGTCTTGGGCAGCAGCAAGTAAACCCCGACTCCCATGGCGACTATCCCGGCAATGCGGCGCACGTCGAGGGGAATCGGCCCCATGACGCCGGAGCCGATCCCAGTCCCGGCGGAGTCGATGATAAGACCCGCCACCAGTTGCGCCAGGATCACAGCAGCCAGACCGGCGGTAACTCCGACCCCTTGCACGGCGTATGAGATACCGCTAATGATGACGATACCCAGCACACCGGCCGCGAGGACCGTGAGCAGGGTCTGCCGGACGACCCCCTGCGCGCCCGCAAACGGCGGCTGAATGAGTCCGCCCCGGGCTAAAAGCAGGAGAGCCACAATGACGATGATGGACACGGCGCCGCCGAGGACGTTAACGGCAAGCCCGGTTCGGATAGCCCCAATCACGGCGCCCGCCCGACCGTTCAGTGTCGACTGCAACGCAATGGCGGTCCCGGTGAGCAGAGCAACAAGTACACCCAGTAGTAGTCTCATGCTCGGAGCGTAGCCCGAAGCGCGCCGCGACGCAATCAGCTGTCGGGTCCCTCGATCGGCAAAGAAGGGTCGGCGCACCACTCCATCCACGACCCGGCATAGTTGCGGACACGAGAGTAGCCAAGCAGCCGCAAGACGAAGTAGCTGTGTGACGAACGAGCAGCGCTACGGCAGTAGGTGATGATCTCTTTGTCCTGAGTGACGCCGCAACGCGCGTACAGCTCCGCCAACTCCTCGAGCGGCCGAAGCGTTGGATCGAAGAGGTCCACAATGTGGTTTTGCCAGTCCACATGCTGAGCCCCGGGAATGTGACCGTTTCTCACGTGGGCACCGGTCACTCCCCGGTACTCTTCATCACTGCGGGCATCAATAATGACAACATCGTCTCGGTTCAACGCGGCCAGGACCTCTTCACGGTGAGCCACGCCGGCGGCGCGACCGGTCACGGGGCCGTATCCTGTTTCCGACTCGGGGGACCGCGAAACGGGGGATTCGCCGCCGTCGGTGTCGGGCTGCGGCGCGCCGGTTTCCACCGGGAATTCGCGGCTGATCCACCCGGGTAAGCCGCCGTTGAGAAGAGACATGTTCCCGCGTCCCATATGCTCCAGTACCCAGAACACACGCGCCGAGGGCACAAGGCCGGAATCATCGTATAGGACGAGTCGGGCCGAAGCATGTATACCGACCTCGCGAAGGCGACGGTCGATCTCATCCGGGGGAAGAATCCCGGATCCGACGGCGTCAGGATCAAAGAGCATCCCCGACGGCAGGTTTAGCGCCCCGGGGATGTGTCCCTCTTCGAACTCCTTCGGCCCCCGCGTGTCCACAACTCGTAGCTCCGGGTCACCGCGAAGCTCCGTAAGCTCGTTAGGCTCAACAAGCAAAGATCGATTCATAATATACCCTCCAACGATTGACGGAATCCGACGAAAGCGCTAATGTTTATTTACTCAAGTAAAATACTTGAGTTAAATCACGATGTCCAGGGCCTTGCACCATTAGGGATGAGCATGGCTTCACGGGATAGACGCAATGAACGAGAGACTAGTTCAGTACATCACCGGATCTGTTCTCGTAGTCGCGACGGCACTACTCGTGGCCACACTCGCCTGGGGAGTTGCCGCGGGACGACTATCCGTGCACGGGCGCCCCGCGCAGGAAGCAAGCGCAGCACGAGAGCTCTTCAAAGACGGAGAGGAACAGGGGCTCATTGCGCTCGGCGGCGACGGACGGCGTCTGTTCAGCGTTTCGCTCCCCGGAGGAGAGCTCTCGGCATCTCGGGAGCTCCCGGGAAAGGTCAGGTCCTTGGTACCAACGCCCGGGGGTGTTTCGGTCTGGGTGACCGTTGCGGACCGCTCGGCGATAGAGGTTTACGCTACGTCGGATCTGACGCAGCAAGCGACCGTCCGGCCGGAGGCACAGCTAGACGGGAAGCCGGAGCATTTGACCTTCTCGGAGAACGGTGAACGCCTCTTCGTGACCTGGATGGACCGAGACGTGATCTCCGTTTATAGCCACGACCGGCGCCGCCTGTCCCTCATCCGAGAGATCCGTGCCGAAGGCACGCGTGGGCGGGTGCTCCGAGACCGTCGCGCAACTCGGATATACCGCATGGATGAGCGCGGAGACCTTGTCGAGTTTTTTGTGCAAAACGGGGAGCGGATAGCCGTACACGATGGGCCGGGCTTTGCTCCGCACAGCGTACCGGCCTTCGGTCCGGATTTCCGGACCGTCTGGGGGCTTAACGCCGACGGCAGCCCCGTGGCCGTCGACATCCGGCGCGGTACAGCCTTCACCGTCTCCGCGGCGGAACTCGACATAGACCCCGGCGATCGCCGTGCGGCCGCGCCTGTCGTGCCGAGTTTTGTGTCGACACCCCAAACTGAAGGAGCTCAATCCGACGGTCGCTCCGACAGATCCGGCCACATTGCAGGTTACCACGCGGTGTTCCCGGGCCCTCGCGCCGGGCAACTCACCGTCGTTCGCGGCGCCTCGCGAACACAGGTGCACACGCTCACCGAAGCGCGGCCGGCCGCCGTGGCCGCGGCGGGCAATGGTGGTCTCGCCGCGATAAGCGAGGCCGGTGAGCTTGTGATCATTGACGGATGGAGCATGGAGATCGAGTCGCTTCACGAAGCCGAACCCGAGCTTGCCGACGCCGGGGTCGCCGGACTGGTCGCCTGGCGTATCCGGAGCTCCGGGAACTTCGCGTGCTTCTAATGTCGCGTGTTTGTAACGCCGCGTGTTTCCGGGCGCTGTTTCGCGGCAGCTGCGAATAAGGAGGAGGAGTCATGATAACGCTGGGCGGGCTCGCCCTCGGCTTGCTGTTGGGCTACAGCTTGCAGCGGGGCGGATACTGCATGAACACCGCATTTCGGAGCTTTGTCCTCGAGAAGGATAAGGGACTTGTCCGGGCGTGGCTGTTGGTGCTGCTGATCAACATCATCGGCGTTCGTCTCTTTACCGATCTTGGGGTCCTGCAACCTATCGTTGCCCCATTGTTCTGGCCGGCCGCAATCATTGGCGGTTTCCTCTTCGGAGCCGGCATGGTTTTGGCGGGCGGCTGTGCCAGCGGCACGTACTACCGCTGCGGCCGGGGCATGATCGGCTCGATTGCCGCGCTTATCGGCTTTGCGCTTGCCACTACCATTGTCGACGGAGGCGCTCTGGCGCCGCTGCAGAGCTATCTCCGCGGGCCGACCATCAGCACCGGTTCCGCGCCTGCAACGCTCTTCGGCCTTGCAGGGATGGACGCCGGCGGGACAGACACCGCGGGCATACGAACCACAGCTGCTCGCTGGCTGGTTTTGGCTGTGCTCGCCGTGCCGGCTGTCATTTGGCTTCTCCGCGCGCCGCGGGACCGCTTCCGCATTGGCTGGAGTTGGCAGAGGACCGGCTTCGCAATCGGCACACTGGCACTTGCCGCGTGGCTGGTGTCGGCCATGCAGGGTCGGGACTTCGGGCTTTCCTTTACCCAGCCCACGGTAGCGCTGGTCCGTTTCCTGGCCACCGGGGAAACCGCGGGCTTGAGCGTTGCATCCTTCATTGTCCTTGCAGTGCCCTTCGGCGCCTTCCTCGCGGCGAAGTCCGCGGGAGAAGCGGTTCTCCGCGCACCGGACCCGCGGCGACTGGTACGGCAATTCGGCGGGGGACTCACCATGGGCGCCGGTGCGGGCATTGGCGGTGGATGCAACATTGGGCACAGCATTACCGGCGTATCCACGCTCGGACTTACCGCGATCGTCGCGACGGTGTTCATCATCCTCGGTTGTTGGACGGCGACGCGACTAATCGTTCGCGGCGAGTCTAAACGGATGACCGCAGTACCGACGGCGGCGGTGCCGTCGGGCACGACACAGGCTTCATCGCTCTAAAGCGAAATCAGTGAATCAAACGCATAGGAGGATTGCAATGCGAAAGAAGGTTTCATTATACGGCAGAGATAGGCTTGCCACGGGACCCGAGCTTGGGAAGCTGCTGCTTGCACGAATGCGGGCCCTCGCCCTACTGAGCGCCGTGCTACTCGTGGTCGGCGGCGGAACCGCTCTTGCCGGCGGCAGCAGTGAAACGCTTGCTCCCCGCACCGCGGCGCAGGAGATACTTGTCTCGCCGGAGTGGGTCGCCGAGCGTACGGACGAGATCACCGTGCTCGAGATAGGCCGAGACAGCGCCGCTTTCGAGGAAGGCCACGTACCCGGCGCCGCTTTCGTTCCCGGAAATGTCATCGTCGCCGAGCGCGACGGCGTGAGTGGGCTCTTGCCGGAGCCGGATACGGTTGCGGCCGACTTGGCGAGTCTCGGCGTCTCGAATGGTACCCCGGTGGTTGTGTATGACGGCGGCGCAAGCATCTGGGCAAGCCGTCTCTTCTGGGCGCTCGAATACCTCGGACACAAGCAGGTGCATCTACTCGACGGTGGACTCGCCTCGTGGGAGCAGGCCGACTTAGCTCTCTCGCAAGACGTCGCCACGCCGAGCAGGGGTGAGTTCACCGCTCGGGTGCAAGACGAGCTCCTCGCGGAGCAGGAGTACGTCGAATCAAACCTCGACAACAATGATGTCCTCATCCTCGACGCCCGATCCCCCGCTGAATACCGCGGCGAGGACGTTCGCGCCGCTCGCGGCGGTCACGTTCCGGGAGCCGTCAACCTGGAGTGGACCAACAACACCCAGGCCGACAACCCGCGCTTCCGCCCGATCGCCGAGCTTGCCGAGGTATACGAGCAAGCCACGAACGGACATGACGGTGAGGTTGTCACGCTGTGCCAAGCCGGTTTCCGAGCGGCACATAGTTACGTGGCGCTGCGCATCCTCGGCTACGAAGAGGCGCGCATGTACGACGGATCCTGGTCGGAGTGGGGCAACGACGAAGACGCCCCGATTGAGACCGGAGCCTAGCTATGGCGAAAGAAACAGCAGACCAGGTGATAGACTTAGAGAACGAGGTGTGCCCCTACACTTTCGTAAAGAGCAAGATGGCGGTGGAGAAGCTCGAGCCGGGTCAGATACTGGAGATACACCTCGGCAACAGCGAGTCCGCGTCGAATGTACCGCGTTCCCTCGATCTTGAAGGACACGAGGTGCTGAGCGTGGAGAAGGCCCGGCAGAGCCACTGGGTGGTCATGGTGCAGCGCACCGCGGAGCACACGAGCGTATAACAGCGTAGCTCGCGGGAATACGCAGCGTCGGCGGGCGCACCGTGCACACCAGGCGTACCGGGCGCACCGGGCGCTCCCGCCGATTGCATTGGTCGCCGGCAGCGACGTATTCTTGCGGCGTATGCCGGCAAAGCGCTTCGGGACTTCGAGAGATCGTTGTTTGAGTACACGCCACGCTGCGGCACCGGTCGCCGTCGTGGCACAACTCGCCGCGGCGGCGCGACTCGCCGTCGCGGGACCACTCGCCGTCGCGGCCCTCGGGTTGATTACCGGGCTTCTCGCCGCGACGCCGGCGGCAGCCCGGGACTTCCCGGAGCCCCTTTCCATGACCAACCCCTTGCGCCTGGAAGCGGGAACGGCGGACTTCGGCTACCACGATTATACCTTCATCCAGGGACCTCACGATGTCTTCTCCCTCCGGAGCCGTTTCACGGTGGCCACCCCGACGCTCAGCTTCGCGTCGGAATCCGGAGCTGCGCCGCGCCCTTCCACGACGGGCCGGCACTCGAGCCCGGCACTGGCCGCCGGCGCGCACTACGCCACCTACCTCATGGTAGGTCCCGTACCAGAAGGCCGAGATCCCTTCTCGGTTGCCGAGTGGGTCATGAACGCGGTGCAGTACGAGTACGCCGTCACCCTGGCGGCGCACCTTGGAAGCATTGATCTCATGACGCGCTACGGACGCAGCAGCCAGCACCCGCTCTCCGGCGGCGGCTTCTCGGAGGTGTCTTCGGATGTGATCGAGATCGCCCTTGCCCCGCCGGCGATCACCCTTCCCGGCTTCGCAGGCCCGTCGAACGCCCCTCGCCGAGAACCGAGTGTGATCGGACCGCGCACCGCGC
>CAYFQV010000181.1:4558-6143 GCA_964345195.1 uncultured Spirochaetaceae bacterium | reverse complement strand
CCTGGAACTCCGAGCTGTTGGGCTCCATGAGCTGGAACTTCTCGAGCTCCCGGTCAACGGCCTCTTTGACCTCACCCTCGAGCGGCAGCTGCTCGATCGCCTCTTTGAAGCGCATGTACTCCGAGTGCTTGGCGTCGGAGGGCATGCCGAGCTCCTCCTTGATGGCCTTGAGCTGCTCCCTGAGGAAGTACTCGCGCTGGCTCTTCTCGATCTTCTCGTTGATCTGATTCTGGATGCGCTTCTGAATGCGCATGAGCTCCTGCTCTTTCTTGATGTGAATGAGCACCTGCTCCATGCGCTCCTTGACGTCCAGGGTTTCGAGGATCTCCTGCTGCTCTCCGCGGCCGATATTGAGGATGCTCGCAATGAAGTCCGCGATCTTGCCGGGGTTGTCGATGTTGACCATGTTCAGGCGCATTTCCTCGGAGAAGAGCGGATTGTTTTCCGAGACCTGCTTGGTTTCGGAGATGAGCGAGCGGGTGAGCGCCTTGATCTCGTCTTCCTCGGCGGACTCGAAGTCGTCCTCAAGATAGTCCGCGGCCACGACGATCGGCTTTTCCGTGCTCAGTACCTTTTGAATTCTGAAGCGCTTGACCGTCGAGATAAACAGATTAATCCCGCCGTCGGGCAGATTGATGCGCCGGGCGATCTTCGCGGCCGTTCCGATCTCGTAGAGATCCTCCGCCGTGGCTTCATCGACATCTTCTTCCTTCAACAGAACCAAACCGAGCACGCCGTCGGAGTTGATCGCCTGCTCCACCACCTCCATGTCGTCCTCGGAGGTAATCATGATCGGGGTGAAAATCCCCGGGAAGATGGGTTTACCCTGGAGAGGAATAACGGGCAGCTTACTCGGCATTACTTGATCAGCCGGTACAATTGCTTGGGGCGTTGACATAGTCGTCCTTACTGTTCATGTGCTGTAATTGATGACGGTATAGTTCCGTCATGGGAGAGTGTAGGCATGGGCTTTGCACTAGTCAACGTCGGCAAGGAGTAGGACAAGGAGCGGGAGATTGAATCGTAACGATGTTTTCGAGGCCGTGATTCTCACCAACCGGCGGATCGGCGAGATCCATCGCCTGGTCACCATGCTGGCTAAGGAGCGCGGACTCGTTCGTGCCATGGCCCATGGTGCCTACTCCAAACATGGGAAGCTCAAAGGAACGACCAACCCCTTCACCTACGGAACCTGCTATCTCTACACGAATCCGGTGAAGGAGCAGCATAAGATTACCGATTTCGATGTCGCCGAGGACTTCACGGCGGTGAAGGAAGACATTCTGCGTTTCTACGTGGCTTCGTTGTGGGGTGAAACGGTGCTGAAGTCCTACGGCGCCGGAGATGAATACGGCCAGGGCACTGGGGAGGTCTTTACGCTCCTGCTTGCTGCACTTCACGCCTTGAGCACCGTCGCCGCCGAGCGAGTCGGCGCGCTATCGCTACAGTTCCTCTGGCGCTACGTTGGGCTCAACGGCCTGCGTCCCTCCCTCAATGAGTGCAGCGCCTCCGGCCGGACCTTTGCCGAGCGCGAGGCGCGCTACTTCGATCGACGCACCGAGGGGGTCGTCGCCGCGGAGTACGC
>CAYFQV010000181.1:2279-4458 GCA_964345195.1 uncultured Spirochaetaceae bacterium | reverse complement strand
AGGGGCGATCAGCAAGTCGGCTGGGGCAAGGTGGACGATGAGGAATCCATCCGCGCGGTCCGCGCAGCCCTGGATGCGGGGGTTACCTTCTTCGACACCGCGGATGTGTACGGGGCGGGGCACAGCGAGCGCATCCTCGGCAGGGCTCTCGGTGAGGATGTGAAACGGGTCGTTATTGCCACTAAGTTCGGCAACCAGTTCGACGAGCAGCGTCGGGAGATCACCGGCCGCGACGCATCTCCGGCCTACATAAAACAGGCCTGTGAGGCGTCACTGCGACGACTCGGCCGTGATTACATTGATCTTCTTCAGTTTCATATCGATGGCTACGACCGCGACAAGGCGCCGGAAGTCCGAGACACCCTCGAGGATCTTGTGCGGGAGGGGAAGATCCTCGGCTACGGATGGAGCACGAACGACCCCGCGGAAGCCGCGCTCTTCGCCGAAGGGCGGGCGTGTACCGCGGTGCAGTTCGAGATGAACGTGCTCAACGACAACCCCGCCATGCGTGACCTCGCCGAGCGAGAGAATCTCGCGGCCATCAACCGCGGCCCCCTTGCCATGGGCCTTCTTAGCGGCAAGTACGATCACGGCGGCGTCACCGATCCCGAGGATGTCCGCGGGCCGAACGCGCCGAGCTGGATGCGCTACTTCGAAAACGGCCGCCCGACGCAGGAGTTCCTGGATAAGGTCGCCGCCATTCGGGATATTCTCACCGCGGACGGCAGATCCCTCGTACAGGGCTCCCTATCTTGGATTTGGGCGCGGAGCGGGCGCAGCATTCCCATTCCCGGCTTCAAGTCGGTCAAACAGGTGCAGGAAAACGCCGGAGCTATGGCCTACGGCGCGCTTTCGCGGGAGCAGATGAAGGAGATCGACGAGCTCTTGGATCGATAGGCGCCGCCGACACCTATTGATCTGCGCCGGGATCCGGGCCGGGCTCGGTGCTCTCCTCGTTTGCCGGGGTCTCGTCAACCGTGGCGTCCGCGGTCTCGGTCGGTCGAGACCGCGCCGCGCGGCGGCCCCAGAGGAAGGCCATGACGCCGGATAGGATCGCATAGATCCCCAGCAGCCAGGCAAAGGCAATAATGCCGGCTCCAGGCCGGAATATGAGCAGGCCGCCTACGAGCACGGAGATGCCGGCCACCGCAGCGAGAAAGGCCGGTGCACCGGTAATGTGTCTATGCCGGAGCGCCAGGGCGGCTTGGAGGATCCCACGGATTACGAGCCACACCGCCATGATGAGCACAACGACACGGAGAGCCGTGCCGGGGAATACAATGAGCAACAGCCCCACGACGAGGCCGACCAAGCCTTGGAAGACGGATGACCAGGTGAAGAGCACGGGGTGTCCTCGACTCAGCAATGAGAGCAGCGATTCCGCAAGAAAGAACACACCGATAATCGCGGCGAGCACTGTGGCGCTGATCTCGGGCCACACTAAGGCGGCAAAGCCGAGAAGCGTCGAAATCACGGCGCTCGTGGTGAGAAGGGTTTTGTTGGTGGAAAGAACGATCATGCTACCCCCTGTATGAAACGAGTGTACTATGGTGTCGGGGCAAGGGCAATCGGCCGGTGCTCCGCAACGCGACGGGCAACGAGAAACGGACCGCCTACCAGCAGACTAAAAGGAGGCCGTTTAGAAGGAGGCCGCGACCGCCGGTTCGCCGGTCGTTAGGCCCTCACAGCCCAAGTGCTTCGAGGGCGGCTATGCTTGTCGCTGCGTCCCGGTGGTGCACGAATACGCCGCCCATATTCTCCCACGGCTCCCTCGTCTTCTCTCTGTCATCAATGAGGAGCGGAGTGAGTGTGCTCGCCGATCCTTGTTCCTCGAGGTAGTTACGGCCATCCTGGGCTTTCTGCTTGGTCCATCCCGCAATCACCCTCACATGTTCGCCCAACTCTCGGCGGCACCACTCCAGTTTCTGAGGCTTCGCCCACTTGCCGAGCGGTAGGCCGGTCAGGATCACGGGCGCGTAGGGCTGTATGAAGCGCCAGAGCTCGGGCCCGTCGGCGGTCCAGGGCAGGTGCGTGTAGAACTCCGGCGCCTTGGCCAAACGGGGCCACATCTGCTGCGGGTTCATCTCGGCGGGTAGCTTTCCGGTAAGCTCTCGTACAGCTCTGTCGAAATCCGCCAGCACACCGTCAAGGTCGCAAAACACGGCGTAGCCCAGGGGGT
>CAYFQV010000181.1:0-2179 GCA_964345195.1 uncultured Spirochaetaceae bacterium | reverse complement strand
CCTTCCAAGAAGCGAAGAAGGCGCTCTTGGACGTCGTAGCTGGACAGCACGTACAGCTGCCGAGTCAAGAAACGTAGCTTCCGCATGACTCCGGCGAAAAACGCCTGCCGGAAATCGGGATCCTCCAACAGACTCAGCACGTGATCCTTGCGGATTTCGACGACCTCGGAGTCAAAGCGAGCCTCCGCCGTCACCGGATAGCGCTTCTCATCGAAGAGGATGTTGCGGCCATAATCGCTTGATTCCCGACGGCAGAATTGGTGGAATGCACGAAATGCGTGGAACAGGAGTTAGGAAATGAGTAACGCAGAGCTTTCTCAATCGCTGCGCCGGGAACTCATCCGGGCGCAGCGCAACGAAACTACCGAGTACTACATCTATACGCGTCTTGCACGGCGGGTGCGGGACTCGAAGAACGCGCAAGTGCTCGCGCGGATCGGCGAAGAGGAGGGGCGCCACGCCGAGTTCTGGTCACGATACACCGGCGTAACGGCCAAGCCCATCCGCCGGAAGCTTATCCTCTACTACTTCCTTGCGCGCGTTCTCGGTCTTACCTTCGGCATCAAAATGATGGAGCGGGGGGAGGAACAAGCTCAGATCAACTATGGCGACATCCTCGAAGCCATTCCTGAAGGGCGGCAGATCTATGAGGAGGAAGAGAAGCATGAGGCTGAGCTCATTGAAATGATCGAAGAGGAACGACTCGCCTATATGGGCTCGGTGGTGCTGGGCTTGAACGACGCCCTGGTGGAGCTTACCGGAGCCTTGGCGGGACTCACCTTGGCGCTACAGAACACCTCGCTCATTGCGGTTGCCGGGCTGATAACCGGTATTGCGGCGAGCATGTCCATGGGCGCTTCGGAGTACCTCTCCCAGAAGTCCGAGGGGCAGGCATCTAAGGCCTTGACCTCCTCCTTGTACACCGGGGTTGCCTACATCTTCACCGTTATCTTGCTGATTCTTCCCTATCTGATTCTGGTGAACGTTTTTGCAGCTCTCGGGGCGACGCTCCTTCTTGCCGCCGCCGTGATTGCGGGTTTCAACTTCTACATCTCCGTGGCTCAGGATCTGAAGTTTGCCCGACGCTTCTGGGAAATGGCGATTCTCAGCTTCACGATTGCCGCTTTGAGCTTCGGGATCGGCTTCATCATCCGAAGCGTTTTCGGGGTCGATGTCTGAGGCCTCCGCCCGGTCGGACAAAGAGGCTATTTGAGCTGGAAGCGTACGGGAAAGCGGAACTTCACGGCCACGGGGCTGCCGTTCGCCTCAGCCGGCACCGCCTGGATGCCCTCGAAGGCCTCAATAGCCGCTTCTCCGAGGCCGTAACCCGGATCGCGGAGAACTTTGATCTCCCGGATACTGCCTTCGGCATCGATATAGAGCTCGAGATACACGACCCCTTCTATTCCTTGGCGGTTCGCCAAGGTTGGGTATTCAATATTGTCCCGGACGCGATCTAGCGGAATACGGGGTGCCGCGGAGATCATGTGCTGCGCGAGGTACTCGATCTCGGGCGGATCCGGCCGCGTGTTTGTCGGCGTTGCAGGAGCTTCCGGCGCCGCAGCCTCTTCCTCTTCCAACTCTTGCTCGGTTTCGATCACCTCCTCGGCGATCTCCTCTTCGGGAGCTTCCTGAAGCTCTTCGGGTTCCGGCGGTTCAGGTTCCGGCTCGCGCTCGGGCTCGGGCTCGGGCTCCGGTTCAGGCGGGGGTGGGACGTACTCCTCAACGTCCACCATGCGGAAGATCGTTACGTCTTCCCGGTCTTCCGGAGCTTCCGTGCGCACCGCCAAGGTCAGGATGAGGTAGGCGTGAAGGCCTGCGGCAACGAAGACGATAAGCAGAGTCCGGGCGTTTCGGCCTAAACGGTTTTCCCTCTTCACTGCCGTTCCCCCACCACGAAGGAAACGACTCGGTGCTGCAGGAGCTGGAGAATCTCTACAACCCCGTTTATATGTCGGTACGGCGTATTCCTGTCGGCGAGAATGTGGATGCGGGCCGAGGGATTCTCCGCCAGCGCGTCGGCAATCACCGCCTCGACGCGATCGAGAGATACCGGATCTCCCTCGTAAAAGAGGGTGCCGTCCACTGTTATCCAGATCTCAACGTTCTTGTCCGCCTCGGTGACTTCCGGATTCTCCGCCTCGGGATAGCTGATCGGAACCTCCTCCCGGTAGTTAAT
>CAYFQV010000180.1:0-6269 GCA_964345195.1 uncultured Spirochaetaceae bacterium | reverse complement strand
CTCGCGCGCCGGCGGTGAATCGGCGGTGCGTCGACGGCCGAACGGACCACCCGTACAGCGATCGGAGCCCTTCCACCTTCCGGCAATTGCTGTCATCCTGCCGCGGTTATGGTGAATGCAAAACCGATTCTACTCTTTCTGCTGTTAGCGATCGGCGGACCGATCGGCATTCTAGTGGTGGATCTGTTCATGGGACTGGCTTCCGTGGAAGAGCTCATTGCCGCGCTGAGCGTGCAGTTGGCAATCGGCTTCCTCATATTCCTCGGTGTGGGTGTCTTGATTCTCTTCGGGACCGCGGCCCGGCTCCGCCGGCTTACCGTCGAGGATCCGGCACGCGCCTTCGGCATGATCAACATCGGTCCGCTGCTGATCCTGCCGTGGGGCGTGCTCCACAACATCGGCTTCTCTCTGGTCCTTCATCAGAATGCGGCGTTCATAACGGACGGGGTCGGCATGCTTCTGGTGCTGGTCTTCGCCGCCGCGGTGGGCTTGTTCTTTTCGGTGCTCATGATCATGGGTGCTATACCGACCTTCGAGCAATCACTTTCGGTGGAGGTGGCGCTGGACGGCCGCGCCTCCACGGTGGGACTCACGCTGCGCTTCTTCTTGAGCATTGTCTTCACGGTGCTCGCCTTCGTGTTTGGTGCGGTGGCCCTGGTGCTCATGTCGATTTACGCCGAGCTGAGCATTAGCGCGGCCTTTGGGCGCATTGCCCTCGTGGCGATCCCGTTCGTGCTGATGACGATTTTACTCGTGCAGTTTTTGTCCGGCATGACCACCCGGCCGATCGCCGCGGCGGTTCCCGTGTTTAATGCCCTCACAGGCGGAGACCTCACGCGTCGGATCGAGCCGCAGGGGGTGAATGAGGTCTCCCTGGCCCTGCACCACGTGGACCGTCTCGTAGCTTCCGTGGCCGCCTCCCTGAACGACTCGGTGGGGAGTGCGTCGACGAGCGCCGACCTCTCGGCCAAGTTGGACAATCAAACGGAAACTCAGAAGCAGGCGGTTGATGCGGTGTCCAACAGCGTCACAACCGTCGCCGAGAGCGTCGGAAATCTTACCCAGAAGGTGGAGGCCACCGTCTCGGCGACCGAGGAGATTTCCCGCACCCTCGAGAGTCTGCAGCGGCATATATCCGATCAGGGCGCCGCGGTGGAAGAGACCGCGAGCGCCGCCGAGGAGTTGCGCAGCGCCTCCGCGAACGTCGTGGATGTCTCGGAGAAGCGAGAGCAGTCGGCCAAAGAGCTCACCGAGTCCATGGCGAGCAACCGCCGACAGATGGACGACGCCATGGGCACCATGACGCAGGTCTCGGACAAGGCGGACGACCTCAAGGAGCTCAATCGCGTCATTGCCAACTTGGCGGCACAAACCAACCTGCTGGCCATGAACGCCGCCATAGAAGCCGCCCACGCGGGTGAAGCCGGACAAGGTTTTGCCGTCGTTGCCGCGGAGATCCGAAGCTTGGCGGAATCCGCATCCCGCAGCGCCAAGGAAAGCTCTTCCTTCATCCAGGAGATGGCGGACGGCGTTCAACACACGAGCAGCGTCATGACGAACGTACAGACATCCTTCAATGAGGTGGACTCAGAGACCGCGGAGGTCGTCAGCTCCATGACGGAGATCGTCACCGCAGCTCGGGAGATGAGCGAAAACGCGGCGAGCATTGGCCAAATGATGAACCGCATCAATGAAGGCTCCCAGGAGATCGTGGCCGGAGCGTCACAGATCGGCGAGGGCGTGTCGGAGATCAACGAGGCAAGTCAGACAACCAAGGGTGTTGCAGACACAACCGACTCCGAGATGAAGGAAGCCCAACGCTACAGCGAACAACTCTCCGAGATCGCGGAAACAATCGCCGGGATTTCGTCCTCCCTGCGTAGCTCCGCGGAGGACTTGGCCGAACAACTGCGGCGCTACACGCTCTAGCCGCCGAATCACGCGCCGCTGCATGACATGGCGGTCGCAGTCATGGCACACTCCGAGCATGAAACGAAGCAGCATTAACGCACTGATCAAGGATGGAGAGGCGTTCTTCGCGGAACAGGGCTTCTTCCTGCCTCCCTGGGCGCACTGGACACCGGAACAGTGGCGCCGCCACGCAGAGACCGCTCAAGAAATCCGCGAGACGCAGCTCGGCTGGGACCTTACCGATTTCGGCGGCGGTGACTTTGCCAAGCGCGGCTTGCTCCTGTTCACCGTGCGGAACGGTAGGCCCGACGGCGGCATTAAGCCCTACTGCGAGAAAATCATGATCGTCGGAGAGGAGCAGGAAACCCCCTACCACTTCCACTGGTACAAGACCGAAGACATTATCAACCGCGGTGGTGGGAACTTGGTCATTGAGCTCGCCTGGGCGGACGATCAGGAGGGTCTGAGCGACCGCGCGGTGCAGGTCACCGTCGACGGCTTTCCCCGGCACAGCGAGGCGCAGGGGCGGGTCGTCCTGCAGCCCGGAGAGAGCATTACCCTGGTGCCCTACCTCTACCACCGCTTCTACGCCGAGAAGGGCTCGGGCCGGGTACTTGCCGGCGAGGTCAGCACCGTCAATGACGATGCCAATGACAACCGCTTCTTGGAGCCCCTTGGCCGCTTTCCGGCCATTGACGAGGACGAGCAGCCCTACCGCCCGCTGGTATCGGACTATCGGGAGGTTCTCGGATGAGCGCGCGCAACGTCACCGTGTCCGCGCGCAGCCACGGACGGCCCTCCGGCTTGCGCCCGCTTTTGCTGATCGCCTCCATACTGCTTCCAGCACTGCTCTTGTCCGGCTGCAGCACATTCGACAACATTGGCTTCTACTGGAACGTATGGCGCGCCTCCCGCGCCGGGAACGACTACTACGAGAACCACGAGGGCGGCGCCCGGGAGATCGCCTACACCGACATTAGCGACGTCCGCCTGGATGTCTACAGTCCGGACGACCAGACCGAAGGCGCCGCTGCCGACGCCGACAACGCCGACGGCACCGCCGACGGCTACCCGGTCTTCCTCTTCATCCACGGCGGAGGCTGGGACAAGTACGACAAGAAGACCTTTGCCCCGGTTGCCATGCGCCTGGTACCCCGGGAGATGGTCGTGGTCATCCCGGACTACAGCCTTCATCCGGACGCCGGCTACGAGCAAATGAGCCGAGAGCTTGCAGCCGCGGTCGCCTGGACCCGTAACGAGATCGATGCTTACGGTGGAGACCCCGACCGCATTGTCCTTGCCGGTCATTCCGCCGGCGGCCATCTCAGCGGCCTCCTCGCCTTCGACGAGCGGTGGCTCGGCGAGCTCGGCCACAGCCCCGCGGAGCTCTGCGGCTGGATCGGCCTGAGCGGCGTGTACGACATTGACGCGCAGATCGCCTTTGAACGCAGCACCGGCGGTGAAGCTCCGGTCATGACCGCGGTCATGGGCGGTGAGGCAAACTTCCCGGCGGCAAGCCCGATCTCTTACATCACTAGCAACACCGCCCCGCTCGCGGCGGATAACGCCGAGGCCGCCGCCCCCGGCGAGATCACCCTCATCCACGGCGCCCGGGACACCACCGTGCCGCTCGGTATTACCCAAGAGTTCGCCGCACAGCTTCGACGCGCCGGCCTGGAGCCGGATGTACTCGTATACTCCGAGTCCGGCCACAGTGACTTTCTCTTCGAGGGCTTGAGCGACCCCGACGCCCGGGTGCTGGAAGACATAGCCCGAGCCGTAACCGGGTGTCCATGACGCGACCGGGACCGCGCCGGCGGCGCATGGACCTTCACCCGGCTTTCGGTGCACACTCGGTCAAGGAGACCGAGCCATGACAACATACCCGGATGAGTTTCTCCAGAAGCTTCCCAAGACCGATCTGCACGTTCACTTGGACGGCAGCCTTCGAGAAGAGACCCTCATAGCAATTGCCAAGGAGGAGGGAGTTCAACTTCCCTCCGACACACCCGAAGGACTCAACGAGCTTGTATTCAAAGACGAGTACGGGAGCTTGGATGAGTACCTTCGCGGCTTCGGGCTGACCAACAAGGTGCTGCAGCGGCCGGAGTACCTCGATCAAGTGGCCTACGAGCTCGCCATGGACAACTTTGCCGAAGGCGTGCGCCACCTGGAGGTCCGCTTTGCCCCGCAACTCCACATGGGAGACGAGCGGGACTTCTCGACAGTCATGCACGCCGTGGACGGTGGCCTGCGCCGCGCCCGCCGAGAGATCAACAACAGCATTCCCGACAACGAGCCCCCCTTCGACTACGGCATCATTGTGATCGCCATGCGCTTCTTTGCACCGAACTTCTCCGACTACTATCGCGACCTCACCGCGGTTCACCGCTACGCGCCGCAGCGCGAGGTGATCCAGCTCGCCTCCAGCGAGCTCGCCCGCGCAACCGTGCAACTGCGCAACGAGAGTGATGTCCAAGTGGTGGCCTTTGACCTTGCCGGCAGCGAACACGGCAACCCCGCCGGAGAACATCAGGAAGCCTTCGAGTACGTTCACAAGCACTTTCTGAAGAAGACCGTGCACGCCGGCGAAGCGTACGGACCCGAGTCGATCTTCCAGGCAATCACCAAATTGCACGCCGACCGGATCGGCCACGGCATGCGGCTGTTCAGCCCGGAGCACATCCTCGACGAGAGTATTACGGACAAGGACGACTACATCCGCAGCATAGTGAACTTCATTGCCGACACCCGGACCACCATTGAGGTCTGCATTACGAGTAACCTCCAAACCGCCCCGGACCTCAAGCAAGCGACCGACCACTCCCTCGGCAAGATGCTCGACAACAAGCTCTCCATCAGCTTCTGCACCGACAACCGGCTGATCTCCCACACCAATGTGACCGACGAGATCCGACTTGCCGTCAACAATTTCGACATTAGCCCGAAGCAGCTGCGCAACATTATCATCTACGGCTTCAAGCGCTCCTTTTCCTTCAAGCCCTACTCGGAGAAGCGCGACTACGTCCGCAACGTCATTAACTATTACGAGCGCCTCGAGCAGGAGTACGGCATAGAGGCCGATGAGGAACGCTGAGGCTCGCAACGGAGCTGCGGCGCCGGCGCCGGCGCCGGCGGAACCGGCGGAACCGGCCCCTGAGGGTCACGACCTTCGCCTCCCCGACTGGGGCCCTTACTCGAAAACCCACGCGGGCATCTCCCACATTGCGGATCACGCCCGCGGCCTTCGGGTCGACTTCATCCCGGTGCCCGGACTCTTCCGAAAACGCGCCCAGGTGCCCTCGGCCCTCTGGGACAGTGATGTCCATATCTGGGACGCGGCGCCGGACCTCTCGCGCTACCGCGCCCGGCATGAGCTCCTGTGGAAGGACCGCTTCTACGCAGACATTGACTACACGCTGATTCCCGCGAACTCGCCGCGTGCAAGCACAGGCGAGCGCTCCGCCGGTGCGGCGCCGCAGCGCTCCGGCGTCGACCCCGTCGCAAGCGCCCGCGGCGCCCGCATCCGCGTGCGCTTCACCAACACAAGCGACCGGCCCCTCACCGGCATGCTCAACCTCCTCATCGTCCTGCGCTATCCCAACGAGCGAACCCGGGACGACCGGCCGCTGGTGCCGGCAGTCCCGCTCTTTCCCGGCGGGAGGGACACCCCGACCGCGGGGCTGCTGTACGACGCCGTGACCGCGGCCACGCTCGGCGCCCGGATGGTGGTGGACGCCCTCCTTCCGGCGGAGCACCGAGCAAGCGGCTTCGTAAACGGCCGGGCACTCCACCTCGGCGTGCCCGCCGAGCCCGGCGGTCCCCGGATACGCCGGGTGCAGTTCACGCTTCAGCTCGAAACCGAGCTGCCCGACGCCGAACTTGTGCTCCGCTACGCGAGTGCTCAGGCGTCACTCCGACTGGAGTTTTCCGACATTGTCGAAACCGAGCCGGCGGTGCAGGAGGAAGTCGCGCATATCCGGCTCAGCTGCGGCCGTCTGAGGCCGGGAAGCTACACCCTCACGCTCTCACTCCCACAGGCCCTCTCCGAGGGCCCGGACATGCCGGAGGCCTTTGTGGATATAATCGGCCTCCTTCCCGCGAGTGAGGCGGCCGACCTGAGCTTCCCGCCGCAAGCCATGGCGCACGTGCCGGACTTGACCCGCGGCGAGGGCGGCGAACTGCGGATTGCCTACCCCGGCCTCGAGCAGGCCTATCACGTACGCTGGAGCAAGGCTTCAGGGGTGGTTCGCGAGTTGTACAACAGTGAGATCGACCGCTTCCTACCCATCAACGCCAACAACCACGTGGACACCGTGCTCCGCGGGGACGGACATTGGCACTTCACCGACCTCTAC
>CAYFQV010000179.1:4906-6272 GCA_964345195.1 uncultured Spirochaetaceae bacterium | reverse complement strand
CCAGCTCCTGCATCATCCCCGACTCGAACTCGTCCACCAGATCCTTCGGAGAAAGCCGCTTACTCTCCGGAACGTAGCGTTCCAGCAGTGTCGCGAGCTCTCTGAGGATTTCCACGTCCACCGCAACGAGCTTCTCGAGCCCCGGACGCTGAACCTTTACCGCGACGGCCTCCCCGGTGCTGAGTCGGGCTGCGTGTATCTGGGCGATTGAGGCTGCGGCCAGTGGCTTCCGGTCGAAGGCTTGAAACAAGGTATCTACAGAGTCTCCCAGCTCTTGCTCAATGACCGAAACGATCTCCTCCGTCGGCACCGGTGCGACCCGTTCCTGTAGTTTTTCCAGCTCGTCCTGTAGCTCCTTTGGAATCAGGTCAGGCCGGTTGCTCAAGATCTGCCCGAGCTTGATAAAGGTGGGGCCCAGCTCCTCGAGGGTCATGCGAATGCGCACCCAGCTGCTCGGCTCCGCCGGGCCCTGCTTGCGTCTCCGCTTCGCATTGCTGAACGGGCGGCGAAGCAAGCGCAAAAGCTTGCCGGTGCCGGTCTGATAGATAATCTCTCCGAATCCGTGAGCCACTAAGGTAGAGGCTATCTGCCGATAGCGGCGGAACCGCAGCCGCCCTTTCCGGGTGAAGAGAGTGAGCAACCACATTGTGCCATCCTCCGGTGTGCCGAGATTGGTCAGTTAAGACGCGCGCTCAGAGCGTGTCAAGTTACTGATGCGGATCCGGGATCATGATTTCGATGACCAAGCCGGTTGTGCTGCCGGCAGCGCTGCGGTTGTAGGCGCGGACGGCTCCCCCGTGTAACTTCGCGACACCCTCGACAATGGAGAGGCCGAGTCCGCTGCCGGGGGCGCGGTTTGCCGGGGAGCGGTAGAAGCGCTCGAAGAGTCGCGGCAGCTCCTGCGCGGGAACTCCCGGGCCGTTGTCGATAACCCGCAGGAGTGTCCCCGAGTCGACACCGCCGGACTCCCGATGTCGAAGCGCCTGTACCCGGACCGTCGCGTCCGGGCGAGCATGCAGGGCGTTCTCGAAGATGTTGCGTAGCGCCATGGTCATGCGCTCACCGTCGCAGTGCAGGATCGAAGGGGCAGGGTCGAATGCCGCAGGGGCGGGCTGCCGTTCCGGCGCTTCGCCGGAGTTGGGCGTCTCAAGCGCCAACTCTCCGCCGCGGCTGCGAAGCTCCGGATCCACCGCATGCCACGCCGCATCCGCCATGCCCCGGAGGTCATGCGGCTCCCAGGCAGGCTCCACCACCGCCCCGTCCAGGCGCGTGAGATTGAGAAGGGAATTTACCAAGGTCTCCAGCCGGGTGATCTCCGACCGGCTGTCGCCGACAAGCTCCGCCAGCCGTTGCCTGAGCCGGTCTG
>CAYFQV010000179.1:2959-4806 GCA_964345195.1 uncultured Spirochaetaceae bacterium | reverse complement strand
GGACGCCGTGCCCGTCGCAGGCGCGCCGCCGGCGACGAGGTCCTCCATGAGGTCCACGAAGGTCGAGAGGGCGGTGAGGGGGGTGCGAAGCTCGTGGGATGCATCCCCGGCGAAGCGGCGAAGGGTGTCACGCTCCCGGGAGATCTCCCGGAAACTCTCGGCAAGGCGGTCCGCCATGGTGTTGAACTGTCGGGAGAGAGCGCCGATCTCACCCCGCGCCTCTACGGAGCTGCGCGCGGACAAGTCGCCCTCGCCCATCCGCCGCGCCTGATCGGTCAGGTGGATCACCGGGGCGGTGAGTTGTCGGCCCATCCAGAATCCCACGCCGGTAGCCGTGGCAAGCGCCGCCAGGGCGGCAAGTGCGAAGACCCAGGCCGCCGGCAGGAGAAACTCGTTCTCGAACTCGGATGCCCCCATGAGTGCGATCTCCCACCGCCCGTCGCCGAGGGTAAGTCCTTGCCGAAGGTCCGCGGCGAAGGTCTCGGACTCCCCGTTGGGGTCGGGGCCGGCTTCATCGGCAGGGGCTTCATGCACCTCGGGACCTTCCCGTCCGGGCTTCTCCCGTGGAGTCGGCACGACCGGACGTCGTGCCATGCCGAACGGACCGCCCCGGCGGGACATGGGGCCGCGCATCATTGAGAAGCCCATTTCCCGCTCGGCGTTGCCGTCGGAGGCGGCGGGTGGGGCCGGCGGCGCAGTCCGAAAGAGCGTGTCCCACTGATCAAAGTCCAGAGCGACGCCGTCGAGAGCTCCGGTTCGGTAGCGGATGCGCCCGGATTCATCCGCGACGCGGATGCGCACGTTGTTGAACAGGGAGGTCGCGTCCAAGGCCCTGGTCACCGGTGTGCCCGGGCCAAGCAGCTCGTCGTCGACCTCGGCTTGTTCGATCGTTTCGGTCACGGAATCCGCAATCTGGCGAAGCAACTGCATCTGAGTACTGTGGGAGATGCGCTGTAGGGCAACGAAGAATATGGCGCCGAGGACCAGCACCACGAACAGAGCAATGGCGATGTAAGAAAGGACGACGCGTGTGCGGATGGAGCTGACCATGTCGGCTAAACCCATATTGCCGCCGGCGACCGTAGCCGTCGGCGGCCCTTAGCTTTGCTGCGATTATCTACCGCTGCGGGGTCCGCCGCTACGTGGACCCCCGCCGCGGAAACCGCCGTCGCGGCGATCGCCGCCGTTGAAGCCGGCCGCTGGACCGGCTGCGTGACCCGCGGCCCCGGGCATTCCCGGTCGGCCACGCGAGCGCATGGCGGCCGGGGCTGCTCCGCCGATCGGCTGATACCGCACGCCAATGTAGGCGCCGCCGTCTTGTTCGCCGACGGTTAGCGCTGCGGTCTCGGGCTCTTCCTTAGAACCGTCAAAGCCGAACCGGGAGGCGCCAATAGCACTGTCGAGGTACGATACCGTGATAGTCTCACCCGGGGCGATCTCACCGTCAATGCCGGTGACAATATACCCCGCTTCCATACCGGCGTCATCCGCCGGGCTGCCCTCTTCCACTGCTAGAATCCGATAGGCGCCGGCTCCCATTGGGCGACGGGCGAAACTTCCGGGTTCAGGATGAGCACGTACACCGAGGGGCGGCATGTTGTAGCGGTCGTCCAGGGTGACTGTGACGGACGCCGTCTCGTCGCCGGAGCGGACTCTGAGATCCAGCTGGTCGCCCGCACGCATCTCGGAGATTCGAGAGCTGAGCTCGTAGGGTGTCGATACCGCCGTGCCGTTCATGCTGAGGATAACATCTCCTCGGCGGAGTCCGGCCTGCTCGGCCGCGCTGTCCTCGAGTACCGCGGTGACGAGCACACCGTCGTCCTGGACGACCTCGTTCTGCACACCGT
>CAYFQV010000179.1:0-2859 GCA_964345195.1 uncultured Spirochaetaceae bacterium | reverse complement strand
CCGCCGCGGCGGCCGGGCTTCCATCTTCCACGGCAAGAACGCGAACGGCTTCATCGCCGAGCTCCGCGAGGCATGCTTCCACCGGAACACCCGCCTCGCCTGGGCCGGCACCGTAGCCCCGAGCCGCGGTCGTTGCCGGCGCCGTCCCTGCGGCGAAGGCGATGCCCGCCGACATTACTAACACAACACCGACCGTCAAAATACGCTTGGTCATCTCTGACCTCCTCTCATGAATAGTGGTTTGGGAAATCGAGGGTTTCCGAGGCTGTCGCTCCCAAGCCTTCGGGTCGGCGTCATCCCGGTCACGAGCTCGTATGCTCCCGTGTTCATATTCAGAAAGGTAGAGCAGGAAGATTGTGGGGCCGTTGTGTGGGGATTAAGGTTTCTTAATACTGAGAGATTCGCCGCCAGACCGTTTCGAGGTCGACCGAGGCTTCGATCGCTTGGCTGCGGTCTCCGGCCGGCTCGGCGCTGTAGGTAATTTGATTGCGGCAGGTTTCAACAAGCTCATAGGAATGCGCGTCACCGGGGCGGTAACGAGAGACCGTCTGCTCGTCCACGTCTACAATCCAGTATTCCGGCACCAGGCGCTGTTCGTAGAGCGTGCGCTTGAGATCGTGGTCGCGCTCGGCGGTTGACGGCGAGAGGATCTCAACGACGAGATCCGGGGGGCCAATGAGCTTCTTCCGCGCAACCCGGCCGCGGTGCTCATAAAGTACGAGGAGAAGGTCCGGCTGGACGACGTCGACCTCCGAAAGCTGTAGATCCGTGGGCGCGTCGTAGATACGGCCCAAGCCGGGCTCTTCAATGGCTCGGTAGAGTTGAAACTGAATGTGGCGCGATGCATCTTGATGCGCCGTAGACGGTGCAGGTGACACGTAGTGGACTCCGTCAATGATTTCGTGGCGCTTCCCGTCATCCGGAAACTGCAGATATTCGCGGTAGGTGAGCTTAGTGGTATGCCGGGCCGTGGGTCCCATTATTGGTTCTCCCCTTCTTCTCCAATATAATGATGCCGACGTCCCGCCGCAATGTCCCACTCCACTCGGGTGCGTAGCGGATAATGGTCGGAGGGCCATGCCCCGTTTCGGCGCGCCCGATCAACCTTCGTACTGCTGATCTCAACGTCTCCGGAAACGAGCACGTGGTCGATAGCGGGCATAATGTCCATGCCGCGATTGAAGTGGTAGGTAGCGCCACCCGCACGCGAGACGCTAAAGCCGTTGCGGCGAAAGAGCTGTACCGGCGGGAAGAAACGTGGCGCGTTGAAGTCACCAAGAAGGATCACCGGCGCCCCCGAATGGTCCCGGCTCTCAATGCGCTCGAGGACCAATCGCGCCGCCCGTCGCCGGTTTTCACCGTGCCGCGCGTCGAAGTGAACGTTGAAGACGTAGAGGAGCGGGCCGCCGGCGTTCGTGTTTCGCGCCGCCGTCGCCTCGCCGGCCATACGCAGTTCCAGAAGCGTCCAGCTTGCGTAGGCGGAGAAGCGGCCTCGCCAGGGCTCGGAGTAGGGCCGGTCCGGATCATCCGAGAAGAAGAAGAAGCCTTTGTCGATCTCCCGGAAGCGCTCGGCGCGGTAGATGATCGGTTGCGTATTGGGGAAGGCCGGAGGCTCGCCGGTGGCGCCCCAGGCGTAGGCCGGGAAGTGCTCGGCCAGGTAGGCGCGCTGACGATTCTCTCGATTCCACTCGCTCCGCGCGAAGGTCTCCATCTCCTGAAATCCCATAATGTCCGGGTCCGCTTCCGCCACCGCGGCAACGACGGCGTCACGACGGTGGCGCCAATCGCGTATCTCCGGGCGTTCGCTGCTCCCGCCCGCTTCAGCTGCGACGCGCTCGTATATGTAGTGCACGTTGAGTGTCGCGGCGGTGAACTCCAGGCTTTCGCTGCTCCGTTGTGCCGGAGCGTTTTGCTGAGCTCCGGCACTCATGGCCGATAGCGCACAGAAAAGCAGGGACGTTGCAACGGCCTTGTGCGCCTGCACCATAGTGTAGTTGGTCATACAATGAATGTACTAGCCTGTAGCGCTCATGTTCACGCCGCCGTGCTTACTGCTGCTCGGAGGAGGGCGAAAAGATGTAGCCGACCCCGCGAACCGTGCGGATATAGGCCGGCGAGGCTGGGTTGTCCTCCAGCTTCTCCCGGAGATGGCGAATGTGCACGTCGACGGTCCGGGGATCTTCGAGGATGAAATCGTCTCCCCAGACACCGTTTACGATCATCTCTCGGGTCACCGGGCGATCCGGCCGGTCGATGAGATAGAGGAGTATACGCATCTCGGTTGGAGTGAGGACCACGTCGGCTCCGGCTTTCGTGGCCCGCAGGC
The DNA here is from genome assembly GCA_964345195.1 of uncultured Spirochaetaceae bacterium. Taxonomy (GTDB): domain Bacteria; phylum Spirochaetota; class Spirochaetia; order DSM-27196; family PWMO01; genus CAYFQV01. The sequence continues at coordinate 533 of CAYFQV010000179.1, read as the reverse complement.
GCTCTCGGTCTATTACCACGTCCCCAAAGCGAACTTGTCCGCCGGAGCCCGCTGCAAGTTCGCCGTAGCTGCGCCGGAGCATGGCCTTGATACGGGAGGTGAGGGGACGGAGGCGGAAGGGCTTGGTGACGTACTCATCCGCCCCGAGCTCAAAGCCGAGTACCGTGTCGACCTCGTCGTCACTGGCGGTGAGGATCAGGATCGGCACCGTGTTGCCCTCGCCGCGGATCGCACGGGCAACATCAAAGCCCGGCATGTCGGGAAGGCGCAGATCCAAGATGACCAGGTGGACCGGGCCGGCGGCCGTGGTGGACGCGGCGTGCGCGGCGGGGGCCGCGGTGGAGGCGGCGGGCAGGCCATGTCTGTCGTTGCCATGACCGTGCGCACTGTCGCCGGCTTGGCCGTGAATCACCGCAAGTCCGGCCCCGCCGGTGTCGGTCCAACTCACGGCAAAGCCGGCCTGTTCCAAACCCGCCTTCAAGCCCTTGGCCACGGAGGCATCATCTTCAATAAGGAGGAGGTGATAGCTCGTC
>CAYFQV010000178.1:0-6312 GCA_964345195.1 uncultured Spirochaetaceae bacterium | reverse complement strand
ACCTTATCACTTGCACGGCGCGCCGCTTCTACCCCTGTTCCCGGCAAACCAAGCCGCTCGGCGACTTGCGCCACGGGCAAGCTGAAGTCGGTACCGACCGTGAAAACGCCGTCCAGTCCGGTGTTCTCTCGCTCCCACTCAGCCGCATGCACAATGGCATCACTGTCTTTTAGATCGATGTGAATGAAACGATCCGCCAACTCCCGGGCGGGCGCGTTTGCGTTACCATCCACGGCGATCGAAACCCATCCGTTTCTTTCGGCAGCCTCGAACGCCGGAATCTGCATGGTTCCCGCCCCGAGGATCATGATTCGCTTCATGCCTGCGTGCTCCCGCGCCTTACCGCGTAGGCTTCGAAGGTGTCCCCGCGTCCCGCCAGGCGACTCCAGTAAGCGAGTAGCGGCCGCGCGGCGGGTAGCGAAGCCCCGAGGGCGAAGCGTTCCGGGTGATGTCCCGTAATCCGAATCCGTCGCACATCCATTCCGAAGCGGGACAAAGTTCGAGTGCACGTTCGAGGACTCCAGATGCTACGATGGTCCCGAGGGCTTCGGGCAAGGAAGCTGCGCCGATCCCGCCGGCGAGATACGCCGTCATAGTTCGGCGTCGCAAGTGCGAACACCCCGCCCGGTTTCAATCGTTCGGCAACCCACTCCAATACACTTCCGAGATGCTCCAGGTGCTCAATGACGTACCACATGGTGATCACGTCGAAGCGGTCCACACCGAATAGCTCCTGCGGGGACAGCTCCCCGATCCGGCCCACCGCCGCGGGAATCCCCAGCTCCGTGCGCACAAACCGAACGGCGGACTCGGACACATCTATACCGTAGGCCTCATAACCGGCGTCGACGGCGGCACGCAGGAAGGGACCGTAAGCACAGCCCAAATCGAGAAGCCGACCGGAGCCGGTAGTCCGAAGCTCGCGGGAAATGCCGGTGAGCCGCCGCGACCCCATGGCCGCAATATGATCGAAGTCTTCGAGATAACTGCGTCCGTACTGCGCCCGGTACTCCTCGAAGAAATAGGACTCATCGTACACGATCGGATTCTTTCCAAAAGCGCTGAGATACACAATGCCGCAGTCTTGACATCTAAAGAAGCTGCGTTGCGGCATTCGCTCGATCGCCGGATTCCAGCGACGCCCACAGAGGGGACATCCGAGACCATCCGCGGTCAGATAAGGCGTGATCACCTCCGCAAGCTCCCGCGGAGCCTGAGCAGGAGCAAGGTTCTCCGACCGTCGAGTCGGCGAGCCGCGAAGCTCTTCGGATAGGCGGCGCCGAGAAAGTACCGTGCCACGGATTCTCGCAAAAGACGGCCCGCCGACCCGCCGGAGTCCCGCACGTCGAGTCAATCGATCGTGATATCGCGAAGGATTCACGATCGCCACCCGGCAGCCCGCCGCGAGCGCCTCGAAGGCCGTAATGCCGTAGCTGGTAAGGACCAAGTCGTAGTCATGCAGCAGCTCTCCGAGCTCCGCCGGTGAATCGATAAGCCGGGCACTCGTTCCACGTTCCGCGTCTTGAGGAAGACGAATGGATCGCTCGAAGAGCGGACCGCGTACAACGGAGAGCTGCTCCGGCAAAAGCAGATCCCACCGTATCAGGCGATCGATTACAAGCTCCGTAAGATGCGCGGGATCTTCGCCTCCGAAGCTGACGAGGATTCTCTCAGGACGCTCCGGGACGGCCGCCGTACGTACCGTCACCGAACGCGGCAGGAGTGTTCCTGTCTCGTTGCCGGGACTTCCGGAACGCCGTCCCGGCAGGGCATCCACGGCCACATCGACCCAATCTCCGGCAGGTCCGGCGGCATCGATTGCACACACGGTCACCCCCGCCGGGACGTCGGCGAGATCGGATAGACGGATATGCCGACGATCGAACACCATGGCTCCCTCGGCGTCCGAAGGTAGCGCGGGAATCGTCGTCACGCCGACGCGGTCGAGACGCTCGGCGAGGCTTTTGCGGGACGCCTGAGACACGAGCACCGACGGTTCCGGGAGACGACGAGCCACGGTTGTGAGTCGCTGAACGTGTCCAAGACCGTGCCCGGCTGCATCTTCCGGCACGAGGTAGATCATTGTGTCAGGCCATTCTCCCGATCGGGTAGTGCCGCGCAATGCCGACCGTGGCGTCTCCGTAGAGCCAGGAAACAACATCATCGACCTCTATCGGGCTTCCATCGTAGAGGTTCTCAAAGAGATCACGAACGAAATGGTAATCCTCCGGCGTATCGACGGTCACGCGGCCGTGAGGCAGGCGGTACGGCTCCGGAGCCGGAATACGATGCAGTCGAAACTGCTCAGGATGACGGTACATGTACTGCGTAATGTGTTCCCGTTCGTATGGATCCCTCGCCTCAGCCTCCGCTCGTGCCAGCGCCGACCTCGACACCACCTCAACTCCCGTACCGAGAGGGAGATCATCAAATCCACTCAAGTCGGCCCCTGCGGCCCAATGCTCCCGAACGATCTCGTTGGCGAGGTACGCGGACACCAGCGGGTTGTCACCGGTTGCTCGAACCACGGTATCAACCCCGAAGTCCCGCGCCGCCGAGGCATAGCGATGGAGCACGTCGTCCGGGTCGCCGACATAGATCTGAAAACGATGTCGGTCGGCAAGCGACTCCAAGGTTTCCGCACTGCTGCGATCCGTCAAGACCGCGCGCACATCCGCATCCACGCGGGTGAGAGCGCGCAAGGCGTGGCCGAGCAGCGTTTCTCCGGCCATCTCTAAGAGAGCCTTTGCCGGAAGTCGATTGGAGTGAATACGAACCTGTAGAAAAACGCCGATCAATTCTGGTCTCCCCATTCTCGGATCACTTCGTGTGCATCCTGTTGGAATAAATATCGGCGTTCGCCAAGCCACCGTTTAATCTCACGGCGCAGACGCAGGTTTGCAATGCCGCTTCGGCCACTCCTGAAAAGGATTGTCCATATGCTCCGCGCAGTGAGCCGAGCCACGCCCCTCCGTCGAATCACCGCAAGGTTCTTCAAGAAGAAGCGCAAATAGCTTTCGCCAGGCGTCGTATCCTCGGGCAATGGCGGATTCCGCAGTCCAACACGGAAACGCGGAGCGTGAAACACCTCGTAGCCCATCATGTAGGTTCGGAAACCGAAGTCCAGCTTCTGCCAATGCCCTTGCGTGATCGCCGAATCAAATCCACCAACGGCGAGGAAGCGGTCCCGGTGATATATGCCGGCCAGATCAACCGGGTAGAGGGTCGACTGTTTCTCCCGCTCCCGCGGCAGTGTCAGCAGTCGCAGTCGTGAACCGTGCAAGGCCGGCACCATGACGGTCGGGATCTCCTCACGGTTCGGGCCACGCAGTTCCGGTGATAGCGCCAACGTCGCTTCCCCGGAAAAGAGTTGCTCCATATCCTCCGGAAGCGTCTCCACTAAGCTGTCGTCCCACACAACAAGAACGTAGCGCGTGCGAAGCTCGCTCACGGCCGCGTTGATTTGTTCGCCCACACTGAAGGGCCGCTGCATGAGCAGAAAGCGAACACCCGGCATGGACCTCGTGAGCGCCTCCACTTCGTAGGCCGATGCCGCGGGCTCGATAGCTACTATCTCGGCAACTCCTTGCGTCTCGAGATTTCGAATAACCGCGGGTCGATTAAACTTGGCCTCTCGCCCGAGAACAACGGCGGAAAGCTCCGCGCTCCCGGCGCTTGGTCGATCGGTCCGACCACCGGTGACGACCGTATACGGCCCAACGGTGTCAGAAGTTGAAGGTGTAGTATTCATCACAGTTTCGGCACAGGCTTGGATAATCTCGACGTACGTGGCGTTGATAGAACTCTTCGTTTCGCCGCCAGAGCTCGGCAACGCCCTCTTGGAAAACGTTGCCCAGCGGATGCTTCTCGGATAGATCCTCGCGGCACATGGGCACGCGACCGTCGAGCAGCACGTAGAGATCCCGTTTCAGATGCCAACACGGTAGCCGCTCCATGGGGGAAATGTCTACGAGACGCCGATCCGGGAGCTCACCGGCGAAATGGTCGTACTTGCGAATGATGACGTTATCCGTTTCCTCCTTCCACCGGCGGTAGAAGGTCTCGATATCCTCCGCGTTTTCCCGCATGCGCGTCGCGCGAACGTACACACGGTCGGGATGGGCGTTGAGAAGCGCTCGGGCAAACCCGGTAGCCTCGGCGTAGCCCTCACCCCGCAGCGTGTTGTAGACCTCTTCCGCCGCGGCGTCGAGGTCGACGATGATGGTGGTCCGCGTTAGGGGTGAGCTCACCAGCGCATCTCGCGCCTCCTGACTCCATCCCACTCCGGAGGTCTCCAGCAGAAAGCTTGCATCTACGCGCCGCTCCATGTCCTCAAGCATAGCCACAACCTGGGAGTGTAGAGCAATCTCTCCCCACAGCGAGGCTTGGACCACAATACCAGGGCTGAATCGTTCCAACTCCGACACCAACTCCGAGAAGCGGGAGATCGGCATCTCCTCGCCGACTGAGCCAATGGATACGCCGGCACGGTCTTGCGGTAGGTATGTAACCCTTTGCGAATGGCCGGCGACGACCTGTATGGCGACAAAGCGCGGGAGGATACGCAAGCGCTCCTGATGCTCCGCCACAAAGTCTGCGAGAGCCTCCGCCCGTGCTCCCAGAACATCGTGGAATCGACGACAGAGCTCGAAACCTTGTTTCGTCTCGCAGGAAAGATCGATCCGTAACGGCCGCACATCTCGCCCGGCGACCATGGTTTCGACGTCGAAAGCGTTTACATCGCGCAGCACGATCGGAAAGATCTCTCGAGGCACCGGCTCGTTTTCGCGTCCGAGATTGCGCAGCGCCGCCGGAAAGCTGCCCTCGAACACTTCCGGCAGAGATCCGAGGGGATAGCCGTCCGAGCCGGTGAACTGCGCAAAGTACTCCCGATGTAGTTTCACCAGCTCACCGGTGTCCGTGGGATCCAGAAACGGGGTATCCGCGAGTAGGTAGACGACGTGGTCATAGTCGGCGGATACACGTGCGAGCGCATCCAGGAAGTCGATTTCACCGCTCCCGGCAAGAGACTCCCGACGCCAGGCGTCGGGGAAGACGGAGGGCGACCGGGATTCTCTTTCCTCCGCCGATAGAATCACGATAATCTCGGCGACCTCGGGCACGGTCTGCTGCAGTGTTTTGACGAAGCTCACCGCGCAGTCGAGGGCTGAACGCCCATCGCCCAGATCCCGCACCGCGTACGAACTCAAGCTTGCGGCGTTTACACAGATACCAATTCGCACGAAAAGGTCCTCCCGGAAACAGTTTGTTGAGTCTACCACGGCAAAAAGGATAGGCTCCATATATGAGTTCCGAACGTAGCGGTGCCGAAACCGAGCAGGTGTATCAAGTTTCCGAGATTACGAATCTGGTTAAGGCAACCCTCGAGGCAAGCTTTCCGCGCGTGACGATTGAAGGAGAGATCTCCAATTTCAAGGCCTCCGGGGCAGGCCACATGTACTTTTCGCTAAAAGACGAGGGGGCGGTGATCCAAGCGGTGCTCTTCCGTGGCCGCGCAAGCCGACTCTCCTTCGCGCCGGAAGACGGCATGCTTGTCCGCGCCCGCGGAAACATCTCGGTATATCCGAAGCGGGGGAACTATCAGATTATTGTGGATGAGTTACAGCTCGCGGGGATGGGCCAACTTCTCGCCATGCTGGAAAAGCGCAAGCAGACCTTGGCCGCGGAGGGCCTGTTCGAGCCGGGGCGTAAGAAGGCTCTCCCCGCCTTTCCCGAGCGTATTGCCGTCGTCACGTCACCGACCGGCGCCGCCATTCGAGACTTCGTCCAGGTTCTCGGCCGCCGGAACGCCGGAATCGACGTCGTGGTGATACCCGCGCCGGTGCAAGGGCAGGAGGCCCCCGGAAAGCTCGCGGCACAACTCATCCGGGCCGACCGCTACGGTTTGGGAGACGTGATCGTCCTGACCCGAGGAGGCGGCTCCCTCGAGGATCTCCTTGCGTTCTCGGACGAGCAGGTGGTCCGCACCGTGGCGGCGCTGGAAACTCCGATAATCTCAGCCGTCGGCCATGAGATCGATGTCGCACTATCCGATCTCGCGGCGGATGTTCGGGCTCCCACGCCCAGCGCCGCCGCCGAGCTGGTAAGCGCCCACCAAGTCGAGGTTCGACAACGTGTCCTCGACCAGGGGCGTGCATTAATCTACGCACTGAACGCCATACTTCGGCGCGCCCGCACCGCCGCCGGACAGTTTACCCCTCTCTCCCTGCAGCAACACTTCCGGAATCTGTTACAACCCTACCTTCAGAGACTGGACGATGATAAGGAGTCGCTCGTTCACGCGACCGCTGC
>CAYFQV010000177.1:2864-6320 GCA_964345195.1 uncultured Spirochaetaceae bacterium | reverse complement strand
AGGACGGCGGGCCTTTGGACCATCGTGTTACCTACCGCGTCGAGTTTCGGCCGAAGCCGGACATCTACCTCAGCGGGAGTCGTCCACTGCTTCTCCTGCAGGAGCTCTCGGAACTCGGTGAGTACAGCGCCGTTCCCTACACGGAGAGTATCCCGGCGCTGGACGAGCAGGACCCGGAACAGTGTGTTATTGCCTGGGACGCTTTCGTCACCACGAATCGAGCACGAAACGCAATCGAGGACATCTTCTTGTTTGTGCAGGACACCGCCGACATCAGGGTCTCCGTTGCGGATGAGCATGCGGACGAAGAGGACGCTCCCAGTCCGCGTCTCGGAGAGATCCTCCGGCAGCGGGGAGCCGCGGATGGTCTCGTTATCGAAGAGGTTGCGCATGGGCAGCGGCGCTTGGGTGAACTGCTCGTCGAGAAAGGCGTAGATCCGCACGCGGTGGAGAGCTCGCTGAAAGAGCAACAGCACGTGTCTAAGGCCCGTGAGCGAGCGCAGGACGACTTGGCATCTTCGAGTATCCGTGTCAGCGCCGAGAAGCTGGATGGACTGGTTGATCTAGTGGGTGAGCTCGTGACTCTCCAAGCCCGGTTGTCGCAGACGGCCGCGGAATTGCAGCGCCCGGACGTAATGAACGTCGCCGAGGGCGTTGAGCGGCTGACGAACGAGCTGCGAGACAGCACCATGAGCATCCGGATGGTGCCGATCGGGACTACGTTCTCGCGTTTCCGGAGAGTTGTTCGCGATCTCGGTCAAGAGTTGGGCAAGGAAGTGGAAATGACGACGTCGGGCGGCGAGACGGAGCTCGACAAGACGGTTATCGACCGTCTGAACGAGCCGCTCGTACACATGATTCGCAACTCGATTGATCACGGCGTCGAGGAGCCCGACACACGGGAAGCCAATGGTAAGCCTCGAAAGGGCACCCTGCATCTTTCGGCGCAGCATGTCGGTGCCTCCGTGCTTATTCGGATTGAGGACGACGGTCAAGGCTTTGACTCGGAAGCGATCAAGCGACACGCGCGGGAACGCGGCATTCTCGAAGGGGCGGCAACGCTCTCCGAACAGGAGGCGCTCAATTTAGTCTTCCAGCCGGGGTTTACGACCGTTGATTCGGTGACTTCGGTGTCCGGCCGTGGAGTCGGCATGGATGTGGTGAAGCGTGAGATCGAAGGCTTCGGCGGAAGCGTGTCCGTTGAGAGTAACCCCGGCAAGGGAAGCGCAATGGTGCTCACCATTCCGCTCACCTTGGCCATCATAGATGGGCTGCTCGTAGAAGTCGGTGGTGAGAGCTACGTGTTTCCCCTCTCCGCGGTTGAGGAATGCATTGAGCTTAGCCGCCGGGATAACGGCGACTCCGCAACGAAGCCCGCGGAAGGCCGGGCCGGCGACGCAGCGGCCGGCCATGCCGTGACCAGTGATGGGCAGGACATTATTAACAACCGGGGTGAGGTACTCCCCTATGTCCGTCTCCGCTCGATATTCAACTTTGATCGCAGCGATAGTGAGATAGAACAGGCGGTAGTCGTTCAGACGGCGAACGGCAAGGTTGGCTTTGTCGTCGACACGATCGTTGGGGACTTTCAGACGGTAATTAAGAACCTCGGCAAGCTGTATCGGGATATCGAAGGTATCTCCGGCGCTACGATCCTCGGGGATGGATCGGTGGCGTTTATACTCGACATTCAGAAGCTGAGCGAGGTGATAGCGCGCAGCGAAAGCCGTGCAGCGAGGTAAATGCATACATGGCTGAGGGAACGGGGGAGGGCGCGCCGCTTGGGAGTCGTGGCGCGAACCTCACGGACGCACAGTTCAAACGATTGAGCCGCTTCATTGAAGGAGAGCTCGGCATACGTATGCCGCCCGTCAAGAAGGTCATGTTGGAGTCTCGCCTCCAGAAACGCGTTCGGACGCTTCATTTGACTTCGTTCGAAGACTACCTGCAATTCGTCTTTCATGAGGATCAGAAGGAGCAGGAACTCGTTCACATGATCGACGCGGTCACTACGAACAAGACCGACTTTTTTCGGGAGTCCGATCACTTCGACACTCTCCTGAAACGACTGCTGCCTCAGCACTATCCTGAGGGATGGGGCCGGCGGCAACCGTTGAAAGCTTGGTCCGCGGCCTGCTCGACGGGTGAGGAGCCTTATACCTTGGCAATGGTGTTGTCCGAGTTTGCGCGGGAGCATTCGGATTTCTCTTTTCGCATTCTTGCCACGGATATCTCGACGAACGCCCTGGAGCGGGGAGAGCGCGCGGTGTATCCGGAAGAGCGTATTGCTCCGGTACCCCAGGAGTATCGTAAACGATACCTACTGCGCAGCAAGGATAGATCGACGAACTTAGTCCGTGTAAAGCCGAATCTTCGGACTAACGTTACCTTCCGACGCCTCAATCTCATGCATGACGAGTACGGTATCAGAGATCGCTTCGAGATCATCTTCTGTCGTAACGTGATCATCTATTTCGAGCGGCCCACTCAATACCGCCTGCTTCGGCATCTCTACGACTATCTTGTTCCGGGCGGCTACCTATTCCTCGGTCACTCCGAGACCTTGACCGGAATGGATCTGGCTTTGGAAACAGTAGCGCCGACTATCTACCGAAAGGCCGAGGTATAGCGACGTGAAAGACCCAGCAAGAGGAGCAGCGCTATGAGCGACAAGGTTCGGGTAATGGTGGTTGATGACTCCGCCGTGGTGCGGGAGACCCTCTCCTCAATCCTGAACGAGGACGCGATGATCGAGGTCGTCGGGACAGCGGCGGATCCGCTTATCGCGATCAAGAAGTTGGAGCGCATCGTTCCCGACGTGATCACCTTGGACATCGAAATGCCTCGCATGGATGGCTTGAGTTTTTTACAGAAGCTCATGAAGCAGCATCCCTTGCCCGTGGTCATCTGTTCGTCTCAAGCGGGTGAAGGGTCCACGAATGCCTTGCGCGCCTTGGAGTACGGCGCGGTGGAGATAGTGGAAAAGCCCAAGGTGGGTACGAAAACCTTCTTGGAAGAGTCCAAGACCCGAATTGTGGACGCGGTGAAAGCCGCCTACGCCGCAAAGGTGAAAAAAGTCCCCCAAAAGGTTCAGCCGACTGAGGTCGAACCGAAGCTCACGGCGGATGCGGTTCTCAGTGCCGGGCGCTCGAAAGAACACGTCATAGAGACAACCGAACGGATAGTTGTCGTGGGAGCATCAACCGGTGGAACCGAAGCCCTTCGCGAGTTTCTCGAGCGTCTGCCGCTCGACGCGCCACCCGTGGTTATCGTGCAGCACATGCCGGAGAAGTTCACGGCGGCCTTCGCGAAACGCCTGGACACCCTCTGTCGCGTCACCGTGCAAGAAGCCTCGAACAACGACTCGGTTATTCGGGGACGAGCTCTGATAGCACCGGGAAACCGCCACACGCTGCTCAAGCGAAGTGGTGCTCGCTACTACGTCGAAGTGAAGGA
>CAYFQV010000177.1:0-2764 GCA_964345195.1 uncultured Spirochaetaceae bacterium | reverse complement strand
CTCCCCCTCGGGGAAATTGCCGGCGGCTTGCTACGCGTGGCCGCGGAGGAGCACAAGACCTAAGAATGTCCGCTCGCATCCTACTTGTCGAAGACGAAACCATTGTCGCCATGGATATTCAGAGGCGGCTGGAGAGACTCGGCTATCACGTCATTAGCAATGTGGTGCGCGGAGAGGAAGCCGTCGACGCCGCCGAGCGCCTTCAGCCGGATCTCATTCTCATGGATATCAAGCTCAAGGGAGAAATGGACGGTATTTCCGCTGCGTCGACCATTCGGGACCGCAACGCCATCCCCATCGTCTTCCTGACCGCATACTCGGATCGGCCCAGCCTGGACCGAGCAAAGATCACCGAGCCTTTCGGTTACATTCTCAAACCCTTCGAAGAGCGAGAGCTCAGCATTGCGGTCGAGATGGCGCTCTACAAGAGCGCCATGGACCGTGAAGTACGGGAGAGTCGCGAATGGCTGCACGCGACACTTTCGAGTCTGCATGAAGCTGTTGTTACCACTGATTCAAGCGGCACTGTACACTCTCTGAATCCTGCCGGAGAACGCCTGCTCGGCGTTACCGTCGCGGAAGCTGTTGGTGTCCCATTAACTGAGCTGTGCCGTTTTACACCCAGTCAGGACAATGCGGAGCTCGCACCCTTCCCGGACGCGGGGCTGCTTGAAGGCCGGGATGGACCTATCCTGACGGTCGAGTGGCGGGAAGAGACGATTCACGACCGGGAAGGACGGATCATTGGGCGCACCATTGTGGTTCGTGACATTTCGCAGATCCTGACCTACGAGCGGCGTTTGCAGGCCGCCAAGGAGACAGCGGAGCAGGCGGCGCAGGCCAAAAGCGAGTTTCTCGCGAACATGAGCCACGAGCTTCGTACCCCCCTGAATAGCATTATCGGCATGGCGGAACTCGCGGCGGGGCTAAGCGCCACGCATGAGCAGGCGGAATACCTGGGGATTCTGAAAAGCTCGGCGGACTCCCTTCTGTTTTTGATTAGTAGCATCCTGGACTTCTCAAAGATCGACGCCGGTCGCATGGATGTGTACCTTGCCCCATTTGATCCGGTCGAGGTCCTCTGTAGCACGGCCGACAACCTAGCGGTGCAAGCTCATCACAAGGGGATCGATCTCCATACGGAAATCGAAGACCCGCGGCTCGGCATGGTTCGCGGAGATGAGGGTAAGCTTCGCCAGATACTGCTCAATCTGATCGGGAACGCAGTGAAGTTTACCGATCAGGGGCAGGTCGTGGCTGCCGTGCGAAAGCTGCAGGAGCGCCCCCATGGAGTAGCAAACGGGCCCGGAGAGTGGTACGTCATGGAAGTCCGCGATACCGGATCCGGCATTCCCGAGGACAAGCGTAAGGAGATATTCGACCCCTTTACCCAAGTAAACGCATCGCGCAACAGAAGTCACGGCGGTACGGGCATTGGGCTCGCCATTACATACCGGCTCACGGAGCTTCTCGGTGGAACTCTCGAGATGGACACGGAAGAGGAAAGTGGCACCACCTTCAGAGCCTTCTTGCCTTTCGAGCTTCAAGAACCTGCAGCTGAACCGCCGCCCGCTGTGTTCGACGAGCTGATCCTATGGTCGGACGCATCTGCTCAACGCAAAACCGTGGCCGGCGTCGCCAATGCGGTAGGCGTAGATGTACAGCAGTGCGAGAGCGCGGGAGATGTAAGGGATACGGTTGCCGACGAAGTCGCGAAGGAACGCCGTAGTCTTGTGCTGCTGCGGTCGGCGTTGGCCGGTGCGGAGGAGGCGGCGTCTGGTATCCTTGAGCGTATCCGGACAGGTGTCGATACTGTTCAGCTTGTCGTCACGGATACAGTCGGCTCGGCTGCAACGGCGCATTGGTCACTTCCTCAGGATGCCATGCAGGTGTTGCCGGAGCCGCTAACGCCGAATCGGATTCGCGACGCGCTGCTCGGTAGTAGCCGTGAGGATCCCGCTCGCCGCGAAGACACGGGGCGGAGCAATGAGAGCTTCCCCTCGGATGTGAAAACCCGGGGTGAAACGGCAGGTGCATCCACGGCGACAACGACCGAAGAACGCGACTTCGTCCGAATGCGGATCCTGCTTGTCGAAGACGATCGTATCAATCGCTTGGTGAACGGTCGGATGGTCGGTACCTACGGCCATGTGGTGGTTTTCGCGGAGACCGGAGAAGAGGCGCTCCGTACGCTTCTGGATCGGGAGATCGATCTGGTGTTGCTGGACCTGGCGTTGCCCGACATGCACGGAACCGACGTGGCCCGGGCCATCCGGGCCGGAGAAGCAGGGCCGCAATCGCAGGCCGTCGGTATCATCGCAATAACAGCATACGCCACCGAAGATGAGCGGCGCCGAGCGGAAAGCGCCGGTATGGACGCCTTTGTGTCCAAGCCCTTTTCGTCGGATGTGCTGCAAAGTGTGATTCGCGACGTTGTATCTCGGCGGATGGGGCCCAAGGGAAGCAGCGGTCGGAACGGCGGTGAGAACAGTGCAAGTGACGAGGCGGAAGAGCGCAGGCAGACGCCTAATACCGGCGTAGGGATTGCCGGTGAAGAAGGAAACGACGACGCGGGTATGCACGTCGCCACAATCCTGCAAGAGATGCGCGAAGCGGCACAGAAGCCTGGGGATTTCGACGCTCTCGGGTCTCTCGCGAGGGAGTATCGGACTGCCGCGGAGAAGGGCGGTCTCACAAATGAGGCGGAGTTGGCCTTCCGGCTGGTTTTGGCGGCCCGCCGACATGATGAAACGCGGGTTGGAGA
>CAYFQV010000176.1:0-6325 GCA_964345195.1 uncultured Spirochaetaceae bacterium | reverse complement strand
TCATGAGTGATGTAATAATGAGACCCACCCAGCCGGGCGAACGGCTGTTTCATGTGGACGCGCTTCGGGGCGTCGCGGTTTTCGGAATTCTCCTGGTAAATATGATGTACTTCGCCTGGCCGTTCTACCATGAGCTCGCGGGTATGGAGATCTGGAGCGGTACCGCGAATAGGCTTGCGCAGGCGGGCATCTGGTTTTTCGCAGACAGTAACTTTATCACCATGTTTTCGCTCCTGTTCGGATTCGGGTTTTTCATGCTCATCCGGCGTGCCGAAGCGCGGGAACAGCATATCCGTCCGCTGTTTGCGCGGCGGCTTCTGGTGCTTCTCGGCATTGGCCTGGTGCATACGCTCCTTTTTTGGGTGCACGACGTGCTCGTGTATTTTGCGCTGGTCGGCTTCCTTCTTCTGCTCTTTCGCAATAAGGAACCGCGTTCGCTGACGAAGTGGGCTGTGGTATCGCTTGCGATTCCTGTGGGCTTTCTGCTCGTCTCCGGGGGCCTCGGTGGCCTCGGGAGGATGAGTCCGGAGGGCGCCGCGGAAATGCAGACGGCGCTGGACGAACAACGCGCAACGTTCACCGAGATGTACGATCGGGCCTTCGAGGCGTACCGTTCGGGAAGTTTCGCGGAGGTTACCGTGCAGCGGATGACCGACTTCTTCGTGGAGTTTGTCGGCGGATTTCTTACATCGAGTCTCTTTCTTATTTTTGCACTGTTCCTGACAGGGCTGCAATTCGGCAAGCGGGGTATGCTCACCAATCCGGACGCCCACGTGGAAGCCTGGAAGTCGGTTCTGCGCGGGGGACTGATCGTTGGGGTTCCGCTGAGCGCGGTGTACACCTATACCGGCTTTGTCGCTAACAGCGTTGATTTCGGATGGGCGGAGGTTCTGCACGGAGCGTTGGTGTTCATTGCCGGTCCGGCCTTGTGCCTTGCATACGTGGCGGCGATTGTACTTGTGTGCCGAAGCAAGCGGGCTCGAAGCTTACTCGCGCCGGTCGCGGCTGTGGGACGAAACGCGCTGAGTAACTATCTGCTTCAGTCGGTCGTCTGCACGACAATCTTTTACGGCTACGGCTTCGGCCTGTTCGGGTCAATTGGTCCGGCGGCGGGGCTTGCTCTCACCGTCGTGCTGTACGCGCTGCAGATGGTCATAAGCACGTACTACATTCGACGCTTCCGCTACGGACCGGCGGAGCTCGTGTGGAGGAAGCTCACGTACCGCAGGGTGTAGGCCCTAGGTCGCTGCGAACGACCGGCTCTACATGAGCATCCGGCTCCGCATCAGCGTCCGGCATGACCCTTTACAGATTCAGGTGTAACATTGACAAGCCCTCCGACCGGCTCTACACTGACCGAACTGGTGTTAGCGTTAACATTCAGCTCGAAGGATGCGCTGTGGCAACCGTCAATGATGTCGCGAAGCACGCCGGCGTCTCAGCCATGACCGTTTCGCGTACGATCAATAGTCCGGACAGCGTTCGGGAAGAGACGCGGCGCCGGGTCCTCGTGGCGATCGACGAGTTGGACTACTCGCCGAACCGTCGGGCACGCTCGCTGATCACCGGCACCTCCCACACCATCGCCATCTTCGTCCCAACGGTACTCAACCCTTTCTTCGGCCAGGTTGCCTTGGGCGTGGAGGACGAGGCCAGCTCCCGCGGTTTCAACGTTATCCTTTCCAACGCAGACAGTCGGCAGAAGGAGCAGCTGCAGCTGGATGCCATGATCGAGTTGGGGGTCGACGGAATAGTCTTCTTCGACATGCAGATCACCCGGCAGGAGATCGACCGACTGGCCCGCGCCGGTGTTGTCAGCGTCCTCGTAGATAACGAGGTCGATATGGACGATGTCTGCGCCCTCCGGACCAACAATCTCCTCGGGGGCAAGATCGCCACGGCGCACCTAATCGAGCTCGACCACCGCCGGATCGGCCATATCCACGGGCCGCTTGATGAGATACAGGACGACGCAGACGGCTCCTACGAGGGCAGCTTCCAGCGCCGGATCTGGCGGGACCGCATGGCCGGTTTCCGCACGGTAATGGAAGAGGCGGGCCTTCCCTTGAAGCCCGAGCTCGTTGTCCGGGGAGACGGCACCTCCGAGGGCGGCGTAGCCGGCGGGGCACGAGCCATGCGCGAGCTCCTCTCCCGCAGCGAGCCGCCGACGGCGGTCTACGCCGCGAATGATCTCATGGCTATCGGCGCCGTACACGCAGCGCTGGAGGCGGGGCTCGGAGTCCCGCAAGATATATCCGTTGTCGGTTTCGACGACATCGATCTCAGCAGCATGGTCTTTCCCCCGCTTACGACGGTGCATCAGCCCCGGCGTGAAATGGGGCGGGAGTCCGTGCGGCTTCTCTTGGAGCGGATCGAGGAGTCGAATCCGGTAAAGAACCTACTGTTGAACCCCACGCTCGTGGAGCGCAGCAGTACGACGGTCAATGAGAGGAGCAGCACATGACATCGAAAGAAAGAGTCTACCGCGCCTTGCGAAAGCAGGAAGGAGTTCCCGACAGGGTCCCGTTCCAGTTCGACCTGTGTCGGAGCCTTATCGATCACTTCGCGGAGAAGCTCGGCGTGGATCCCGGCTACGCCTGGTCCTACTACGAGGATCTCAGCTACCGTATCTCCGCCAACGAGATCCGTACGAAGATGGGTGCCGACGCGATCGTGGTCGGCGGCGAGGTGGCCGACGGCTTCGAGCCGCAGCTGGTCGAGGACAACATTACGACCAACGAGTTCGGCATGCACATGAAGCCGACCAAGCTCTACGTGGAGGTCGTGAAGGCGCCGCTCGAGGAGGTCGAGAGCGAGGAGGATGTCTGGAACTACGATTTTCCGGATCCCTACGCGCCCGGCCGTTTCACCCAAGCGGCCGCTGATATTGAGCGTTTCGGCACGGATTACTTCGTAATCGGCGACGTAGAGATTTCGATCTTCGAGATGGCGTGGCACCTTACCGGTATGGAGACCTACCTCGTGGGCATGATGACCGAAGAGCCCTGGGTGGACGCCCTCAATGAGCGCATGGAGCGCTGGTCTCTCGGACTGGCCGAGCAGCTCGTGGACCTCGGGGTGGACGCCGTCTGGTTCGGTGAGGACCTCGGCACGCAGGACTCCATGCTGATCTCGCCGGAGTCATGGCGAAAGCACTTCCGCCCACGCTACGAGCGGATGATAGCGAAGCTTCGGGAGCGCAATCCTGAGCTCATTATCATTATGCACTCCGACGGTGCGGTTGCGCCCATGATCGAAGATTGGATAGAGATGGGGATAGATGTCTACAATCCCGTTCAGCCCAACGTACCCGGCTCGGATCCGCAGGAGCTCAAGCAGAAGTACGGCGATCGCATTGCCTTCTTCGGCGGCATTGATCAGCAGCAGCTGTTGCCGAGCGGAGACGAGGGCGCCATTCGGGATGAGATGGCGCGACGGGCTCGGATTCTCGGGGAAGGCGGCGGCTACCTAATGGCGCCGGCTCACATCATCCAAACAGACGTCAGCCCGGAGACCGTCGAGATCATGTGCGACGCCGCGGTGAACGGATAGGAAATCAGCGCAAGGAGGCTCCCATGGAGCGTACGGCATTTACCATGAAGCTGAAGCCCGGCAAGAAAGAGGAGTACATCAAGCGACACAACGAGATCTGGCCGGAGCTCGTGCAGCTTCTACGAGACAGCGGGGTGAGTGATTACTCCATCTTCTTGGATGAAGATAGCAACACCCTCTTCGCCGTTCAGAAGGTGAGCGGTGAGGGCGGGTCACAAGACCTCGGCACAAAGCCAATCGTGCAGAAGTGGTGGGATTACATGGCGGATCTCATGGAGACCAATCCGGACAACTCACCCGTTACAAAACCGATCGAAGAAGTCTTCCATATGGATTGACGGCGAAGGAGGAAGCATGGAAACCGAGAAAATCACAAAAGCCTACGAGTTGGCCAAAGAGCGCTACGCCGCCCTCGGTGTGGATACCGACGCCGTTTTGCGGAAGCTTGCAACGATTCCCATATCCATCCACTGCTGGCAGGCCGATGATGTATTGGGCTTCGAAGGTGCGGAGGAGCTCTCCGGCGGCATTATGGCCACGGGTAACTATCCCGGCCGCGCCCGGACGCCCGACGAGCTGCGGCAGGACTTCGAGCAGGCCCATGGCCTGGTGCCGGGAACGCATCGTCTCAACCTGCACGCCATCCATCGGGATACCTCCGAGAAGGTCGACCGGAATGAGATCGGGCCCTCGCACTTTTCCAGATGGGTCGACTGGGCCAAGGGGCTCGGCATTGGCCTGGATTTCAACACCACCTTTTTCTCTCATGAGAAGTTCGACCGCGGCTTTACCCTGGCGCATCCGTCGAAGGGTATTCGGGATTTCTGGATCGAGCACGGCAGGCGCTGTCGGGAGATCTCCGCCTACATGGGCCGCGAGCTCGGCACCCCGTCCATGGATAATCACTGGATCCCCGACGGCTGGAAAGACCTCCCGGCGGACCGTCTCGGTCCCCGCGAGCGTCTGCTCGCGTCTTTGGATAAGATGCTCGAACCGGCGTACCCGGCGAGCGAGACCGTGGATGCGGTGGAAAGCAAGCTCTTCGGGATCGGAGCGGAGGCCTACACCGTGGGCTCCCACGAGTTCTACCTTGCCTACGCGCTGAGTCGGAACATTGCCCTGACCATGGATGCGGGCCACTACCATCCGACCGAGTCCATTGCCGAGAAGATCTCCGCGCTTCTGCCCTTCATTCCGCGGCTCATGCTGCACGTCTCGCGTCCGGTCCGTTGGGACAGTGACCACATTGTGCTCTTCGACGACGAGACGCGCGCCATTATGCGGGAGATCGCCCGGGCGGATGTCTGGGACAGGGTCAACGTCGGCCTCGACTTCTTCGATGCCAGCGTGAACCGCATTGAAGCGTGGGTGATCGGCGTTCGCGCGGCCATAAAGTCCGCGCTGTATGCGCTTCTCGAGCCCATTGACCTGATTCGCAGCGCGGAAGAGGAAGACCGTCTCGGGGACCGACTCGCGCTTCAGGAAGAGGCGAAATCCCTGCCCTTCGCTGCGGTCTGGGATCAGTACTGCCTTCAGAACAATGTACCCGTCGGCACCGACTGGATGGACGAGGTCGCTCGCTACGAAAAGGATGTGTTACTCGGGCGCGAGTAGGTCCCGGCACAACGCTGCGGGCTAGGGCGTCACGATCAGCTTGAGGTAGCTCTCGGGACTCCGGGCCGCCAGGTCCAGGGTCTCCGGCGCAACCGACAGGTCAACGCGGGAAGAGATCAGGGCCGGAAGGTGCCGCGTCAAGGGCGGCAGTACCGTCAAAGCCTCTCGGTAGTCCTCCCGGCGGGGATGCGCGCCGTAGACGGTAAGCTCGTTTTGCAGGATTGCCCGTGTCGGAACCTGCGTGTGGGTTCCCGCCGCGGTGATCACGACCGGTGCACCCGGCGCTACGGCGTCGGCAAGGGGCGCCAGGGCGTTCTCGGCGCCGGCGGTGTCTATGGCCGCATCCGCAAGCCGGCCGGAGCTTGCGTAGAGGACGTCGTCCGGCAGATGCGCGGCGAAGGGGTTGATCGTCGTCGCAATCTCGAGTTGTCGCGCAAGCTCCAGCCGGGGCTGGACCGGATCAACGAGGATCGGCATGACACCTGAGCGCTTCGCCAAGATCGCGGTGAGAATCCCCTGCACGCCGGCGCCGAAGATGAGCAGACTACGGTGCTCCCGGATGTCCACGAGCTTGAAAGCGCGGAGAATGGCGGCGACGTCGAAGGCGAAGAGCGCCAGGCTACTGCCCAGGCCCTCCGGCACCGGAACCACATCTACCGGGGATACCGAGAAGCGATCCTGCAAATAGCCGTCTACGTTCACCCCGGCATCCCGAGGGTTCTCGCACTCATCGTAGAGACCCGCGCCGCAGGCGCTGCAGTGCAGGCAGGCCCGACGCGGGAACACCAGTACGCGCCGGCCCGGCTCCGGCTGCCGACCGCGGCGCAGCTGCTCCTGAAACCAGATGACACGCTCGCGCTCGCGGGGCTGTGCCGCGGGCGTGTCGGCTGAAGCGCCAGCCGGGGACTCCTCCGCCATCCGTCCGATTGCCCATGACCCGGCTATCACCGGATATCCGGCGCCCGGCGCGTGTCCCTCGTAAACATCGACATCTATCGGCGAAATGGATGCGGCAAGCAACTCCACGGTCACACTGTCGCCGGCCTCGCGTAGATGTATGCCGGTTTCGTAACGAATGTCTCCTGGTCCGTGATGTCGTATTGCTTGCATGCTGTCCTTGTAAAATAGCGGCGCGGCATGTGCCACGGCAACGCCGGCG
>CAYFQV010000175.1:0-6464 GCA_964345195.1 uncultured Spirochaetaceae bacterium | reverse complement strand
TCGGGCAGCTCCGCGTAGTTCGCACGCTCGCCACGCTCGGCCCTCCGAAGCCTCTAAACGAGATTACCGGTTGGAAGGCGGATTTTGCGACCGCGGGCGGGGGCATCGCCGCCGACTGGGGCGTCTACGAGTTGGAGTGGCTCCGAGGAACGATTGGCCCGGCCTTCGATCCGGTCTCGGTGCACGCGATCCTCGACTTCTACGGTCGAGAGGGCTCAGAGATCGAGAGCGGATTCCTCGCAACGGTCGTCTGCGGTTCGGGTCTCGTGGTCCGAATGAGTCGCGTTTTCGAGATCGGTCCCACGCGAAATGTAGTGGAAATTCGTGGCGAATTGGGCGGTATCGACACGCCGTTCATGCCCAATACACCGGATACTCACGTCAGACGGTTCGTACGACCGGGCGAGGAAGGTTCGGATAATGAAGAGACCGTACTCGGGGAGTTTCCGGATGAGTGGCCCCACATAATGCAAGGGCCGTTCCATGATTTCGCCGCGGCAGTTACCGAAAAGCGTCCGGTGAAGAGCGACGCAAAATCGCAGGTTCTCGTTCACAGAGTTCTTGATGCGATCTACGAGTCCGCACGATCGGGACAAGCAGCGACGGTCGAGCAGTAAGGAGCACACCATGTGGAAGGTATTCCCGTTCAACAATTACTTTCTCTTTGCAGACCAATCGTACACGCCGGAGCAGATGTGGGATCTCACCCGCGAGCACGGCTACGACAAGCTCTACGTGTCCGTTAACAGGAACGACGAATCGTCCTGGAACGTCGCCAGGTCCATTCGGGCGAACCGCAAGCGAACGGGCCTGGGGCTTGCGGCGGCCTACGTCGTCGTGGACTTGAACGATCCGAATCCAGACGGTGTTCCTTCGATCGAGGAGGTCATGGATCAGCTCGATGAGGGAGATATCCTCGAGCTGGCGCTGAAGGTAGGCTGGAAGGAGTCGGTTTCCGACCCGGCCTTGGACCCCAAGGCTATCGCGCTCCTGGAGCACTACCTTCCAATGGCAAAGTCGCGCGGGCTGACCATCTTGCTGTACCATCACATCGGATTCTATGCGGAACGGTTTTCAGATTGCGTGCGTATTGCAAAGAAGATAGACGATCCCAATCTGGGTGTTACCTTCTGCGGGTATCACTGGTACGCGGCCGATCAGAGCGATCTGCTGACGAATCTGAAGTCGGCTGGATCACTTTTGAAGCTCGTCAACGTCTGCGGGAGCAGTAAGAAGCAAGATAGCCCCGACGGGCCTATCAAGTACACCATCGAGGTCGTCGGGGCGGGGGATTTCCCGCTCCACGAGTTCATCCGCTGCCTTCGGGAGGTCGACTATACCGGTGACGTCGGGTTCCAGGGTTACAAGCTGAGCGGTCACGCTCCTTCCAACCTGAAGACCTCAATCGAAGCGTGGAAGCGAGCGGTGTCCGAAGTATAGAAAGGCCAAGGGCTCACTGCTCCACCGTCAACGCGAACACCGCAGGAACTCGTGTCGTACTGGGTAGAACGATGCGTTCATTGGTCATGAGCTCACATTCGATCCACTCCGCAGCATCAAAGTCCAGTTGGGTAAGCGCTGTCGCGTGTTCGCCTGCCAAGTTCACATGAACCGAGGCGTCCGTGGCGAGCACGAGCACGAGCAGGGTACCGCCGACTCTGCAGCAGTAGGCCTCGTTCTCGCCGGCGGCCGCGAGCGGCGCCTGGTCGTGGGTTGCCTCCCAGAGCGGGAACCGGTCCAGGAGCGACCGCGCCGCTCGCAGATGGCGCTGTGCCAGCTCGCTGAGACCGAGGCCGCTCGGCGGACGATGAAACCGAACGGAAGCGACTCCGCCAAAGAGATTTCGCCAAAACCGTTCCTCTGCATGTCGACGTGTTCCTGCAAACTCCCGGTCTCCTCCGTACATCTTCACGCAGGTCACCGGGCGCTTAACCGACTGCACATCCACCTTCTCGCGCACCCACCGCAGCGTTTTCCAATGGGCGTGACCCTTCTGACCGTTGTGGTTTGAGATGTCGATGAAGTCGAACGCCTTCAGGTCCTGGATAGTCACCTTCGCGTTTGATCTGTGAATATAGGGATGGTCGTCCTCCGACTGTCGAAATGCACCCGGCACCTCACCGTCAGACGGATCCCAATTGTCCCACATCTCAGTGACAAGGATTGCCTTCGACTTTTCTTCGGCGAGCCCCCGTATGAAGGAGTTCCAGAAGTAAGTCCATTCCGGATCCGCGTTGGTCTCGTTGTCGATGCAGTACAGCACGTGTTCGTACTGGAGCGCTACCTCCATAACGCGGCGAGCGAACGCTTCCTGAAACTCGCGAATCCTCGAATTGTCGGCCAGCCGGGGAACAGTCTCGAAGAAGGGATTGATCTTGGTCCAGGCACGGTGGGGAAACTCCTCAGGCAGCCCGGACTCCTCCGGAGAGTAGTTCACGTTGTTCCGAGGGTTCCAGGGATTGCTCAACCAAAAATCGAGGTAGAAGTCATACGTTGCCCACAACTCAATCTGAACGACGATGCCGCGTTCGTCCGTCGCGGCAAGGAGGCGATCTAACCTTTCGAAATAGCGCTCGTCCCACTGGTTCAGATCGTACGCCCCCGCCACGTCATCGAAACGAAACGGCCATATATCTCCTTCGTCGCGACTGGACATCGTGCAGCGAACGTAGTTGCCACCGACCTGCTGCAGAAGATCCAGGTGATCGGGGAGATCGGGGATCTGAAAGATGTTGTCTTCTTTCGTCCCACCGATGAGCACAGTGGGCTCTCCGTCGAGGGCAAAGTACGGTGACTCGCGCTCGTAATGTTCAATTCTCATACTCACTCCTTACCCACGACCATCTCGCGTCGCAACGATCATCGCATGCCCATCTAGCAGCGTAAGCTTCATGTGCAGGTAACCGTTTTCATATTGATAACCGACCGGCTCGCCGTGCGGTTGAACGCTTACGTCATAGGGCTCGCAGTCCATCCGAATAGACACGGGAACACCCACGAGTGGAATCGGCTCTTCGATGATATCCATTCCTTCGGCGCGACGCTCCGGCGCGTACGAGAGCACGTGCGCGACCGTCGACGCTTCGTTCTCGACTACCGTAATCTCCATGTGCGAGGGACCCTGATCCTGTACAATCCGCTCAGGCATTATCAGATCTATACAATTGTCCAGTAGCTGCCGGTAGTTTGGGACCGCGTGCTTCCCGAAGGCGCGGAACAACGGAACTCCGAAGGTGATGATGCGCTCCTTACGCACTACCGCAGCGTACTTGCTCCACCCCGCAAAGGGCGTATAGGAGTGGCCCGAAAAGTGTTCATAGCTTCGCTCGAAATAAGATTCGCCAAGATCTGCGAGCGGCACCGTTCCATTTTCCGGCTCGAGGCGAAGCGCGGGCTCGTACATCACATACGGAAAATCCGCCGGCCGGTCTCCGGCCTCGAGTCGCGCGCCAATGAAGGAATGAGAGAACGGCGCAGGCTTGGCTGAGCGGATGCCAAGGAGGGATCGCACCGAGGCTTGGTTCGCCGTCGCAACTGCTTCTGCGCAGACGATGACGGCGCCCCCTGCGCCACTGAAGCGCTCAAGCTGCTTGATGCCGAAGTCGTCAACCGGTGTACTCTCAGGGACGACGAGTAGTCGATAGGTATCAAGGTCGTCGCCGAATTTGCAAACGTCGAACTGAACGCGCAGTTGCTTCAGCGCACGGACTGCGCCGATCACGGAAGAGCCGGGTTGGTCCCCAAGCGCGGGATCGACGATAATCGCCGCCTCGGTAATGTGCTTCGCCCGCTCGACGAAGGGCTCGCAGCGTCGAATATGGTCGTAGACCTCACCGATGAGACTGTAGACTTCCGGGCTTGGTCTAGCGCGGGGATGCAGGAAATCACCCACGCCGTTCGAAAGCCCCATGGCAAGTATTTGCGCACACTCGTACTTCAGCGCGGCCTTTGGCTTGAGCGACGCGCTATCTCCCCAGCTCTTGAAGAACCGCCCGGTGTGACTGAGTCCCGGGAGATCGATACCGCGCACGAACCGCGCCACGTACGGCAGGTAGGTGTACCCCCATCCACCTGTCGGCAGCGACTCGACCTCGACGTGGTCGATGAAGCGCTGCTCGTCACGTAGCGAAACCTTCGGTCGGCTGTTGAACCAGACGCCAAAGCCCGCGCCGGGTTCGGTTGCACCCTTTACCATGTCGCTGTAGCGCTTCATATATGAGTGTGCGACCAAGCGAGCGTATTCGTTCCGGTCCGACTCGCCACGGGGGTCCAGACCGCGCTGATTCATCCCTGCCCGCGCCCATTTCGAAACAGAAACCTGGTCCCAGCACATGTCGAGGAACACCCCGTCAACCGGCCCATAACGATCCAGCACCTCCTCGAGCTGCTCCGCGAGGTAGTCCTGGTACGGACTCGACATGTCCATGATCTGCCATGCCGGTTCAAAGAAGTCGAGCTGAGGCTTCCTGACCGGTGTTCCGTCTGGGTTGACCGCCACCCACTCGGGATGGGCGTTCGCACAAAACTCGTTGCACTGGACCGAGAAATAGATCGGCGCCTTGATCCCGGTCTCGTGGAGAGCACGAATCTGCTCACCGAGAAGATCAAGTCCTTCCGGGAGCGATGGATGACGCTCGGGTCGGCCGGTCGACCAGTACGCGTTCCCGTGGTGGCAGGTAGCAAAAACCGTGACGCTGTCGACATGGGCATCGCGGAACGTCTTCGCAAAAACCTCCGGATCGAAGTCCGATCCAACGTCGGGAATCATGGGACCCGTGTGAAAGTCTAGATGTATCGTCCGCTTTGGAAAACTCACCGCTCGCTCCCGTTGCACCGCAACTCAACTTGCTGATTGTAAACCATCAAAACCGTGCTAATTTTAGATCGTCAAACCCGAGCGGTCAATTCGCATATCACGAAATACTTATTTAGATTTGCGCAAACGCATGATCATCTGAGCCTCGCTTACATCGTCTAGCTCGCGATACTGGTTCGGGGTGATTCCCAGATGACTCCGAAACACAACATAGAAGCGCTGCACCGACTGAAAGCCTGCCTCTGATGCGACGTAGGCGACCGTTGCGTCATTCTGGCGCAGCAATTCGCAGGCCCGAAGGAGCCGCACAGACGTGATCATCTGGTGCGGTGTGGTCCCGGTTTCACGCCGAAAACGCATCTCCAGGCTCCGTCGCGAGACCGCGAGGCGATCCGCCAACTCCGAAATATCGAGGCGGGCCTCGACGTGTATGATTTCGAGCGCCGCGAGGACCACTGCGTCGTTGGTGGCAAACAGACGGCTCGACTCTCGCTCGACCAGTCGCCCCGGAGTCACAACCGGCATATCCTCTGGGCCCGCCAGGTCGTCAAGCCGGCGGGCGAGTGTTTCGGCAGCCCGATATCCGAGTTCTTCGAGACGAAGGCGAACCGAGCTCAGGGTCGGCTGAGCAAGCTCGCAGGTGATGTCGTCGTTGTCCACTCCCACCACACTCAGGTTCTGAGGAACCGATAGTCCCGATCGCGCTGCACTCCCGAGTACGTTCAGCGCGATCGTGTCATTCGTCGCAAACAATCCGGTCGGGCTTTGGAGCGATCGCAGAAAACTATCTAAGACTATCGGGGTGTTCAGTCGCTCCCACCACCGCAGTGGACGAGAGAAAGTAGGAACGTCACCCACTCGCAGATCAAGGATCTCCGCGAAGCCCGCTGCACGCTCGTGGGACCAGGCAACGTCGCTCACTCCGCAGACGGCAAAATGGTGAATACCCTGCGATAGGAAGTACTCGCCCACGAGTCGGCCGCTCCTGCGATCGTCGTTCGTGACGCGATGGAACCCATATTCGGTGTATGCCCCGGCAACATCTACTACCGGAATGCCGGTTTGCTTAAGCCGTCGGGCAAAGCCTTCGTCCGAGACCCGCGTGATGATTCCATCACCCTTCCATCTGCCGACCGCATCAAGGGGGCGAAACATCCATCCCTGGCCGTCCAGCTCCCAGTCCGGCCGTGTACGCGCATATTGAATGACTCCCCGAGCGACACCGTGGTCGTAAATGTCTCTGAATCCAAGCAGCAGACCAATCTTCTTCATGTCCGTAGTACGTGCCGAATAAGACCTTTTTTGTTCAGCCTTTTCAGGGCAGACACACAGCCTACCCTCGGACCTTCGCACAGTCAATCTGGCCGCTTTAAGGGGGACCGCTTAGAAGATTCCCCCCCAATTGAGCCGCAGTCCCTCCGCCGCGAGATCAGAGCTCGCTTTCAGCGATCACCATGGGATCGAGCGGCCCGACGGCCTTCACGAGGTACAGCTCGTGCCAGATACTGGTCGATCAGCGAGCGTGCGGGATCGAATCGCGGCTCGTAATCCCACCGCGTACCATTGCGCTTCATCGCGTCGTCTACGAGCTTACGTCGCTCGATGCTCGCGTCGATCTCCCTGTCTATCCGCTCCGGGTCAAAGCGAG
>CAYFQV010000174.1:0-6641 GCA_964345195.1 uncultured Spirochaetaceae bacterium | reverse complement strand
GGTTCATTCGCCTTTCACTTACGCAAGTATAGTGGGTTTCGAGAAACGGGAAAAGGAGTCCACGTGGGAGGATGCAGATTTGACCAAACCGCGACGGCAGGATAGACTTTGCAACATGATTCGGCCGAATGTAAGAAAACTAATCGCATACTTCTATATGATCGGCATTGTCGCACTTTTCCTCATGATGCTCGTTACCGGGTGTGCGGGAACGCCTGAAGAAAAGCCCCCGCCGCCTGTCGACACCGCCCGAGCTGAACCGGAGCCTGAGCCCGAACCTGAACCTGAACCCGAACCCGAACCCGAACCGGCCCCTGAGCCTGAGACTGAGACCGAACCCGAGCCGGCCCCTGAGTCTGAGCCCGAGACTGAGCCCGAGCCCGAGCCGGAACCGGCGGATCAACCGGACGAGCAGGATTATGAGGTCACGGAAGAGGTCTACGAACAAACCTTTACCGAGGTGGAGAAAACGATCCAAGCGCTGAACGAGATCATTCAGGACCGTGACTTCGACGCATGGAAATCGTACTTGACCGACGCCTACATTCAACACTATTCGGATGAGGAGCGGCTGGAAGAGATTTCCGGCATGCCGATCCTGCAACGTAACAACATCTCACTCGACTCTCTTCGGGACTACTTCCGCTGGGTGGTCGTTCCGAGCAGGTCGAACGCACGGCTGGATGACTTGAATTTTGTAAGCGACGACGAGGTGGAGGCCATCATGAGTGTTAATGGGCAACAGGTCATTCTTTATCACTTGCAGAATGTCAATGGTTCCTGGAAAATCGATGTATCTTCGTGAGTGTCGTCGAAAGGGCGCGCGCCACGTGTTAAGATGATGGTTGAAAGCACGCGGGGCTTTTCTGTAGAGAAGTGGTATTCTAGATATCGGGAGATTAGAGCTATGAAAAGGCTATGCATAATGGCTGTAATGATGATCGCGGTTGTGGCGGCCGTTACAGGCCAGCAATCCGAGCAACAATCTGACCAGCAGTCAGCGGACGAACAGGGCGACGAACAATCCAGCCCCCGAACAATTGAGGAGCTTTATCTCAGTCAAGATATTGAGCTGCAGATCATCCGAAGTCAGGCAATATCTCCTGATCGTGAAATGAAGATGCTCGCGCTACAGAGTATCCGCAACATGGTTGAAGACGGTGCGCTCGGTGGCGATAACCCGGGGCTTTTCGTGGTTCTCGAATCGCTGGCCTTGGAAGGCACCGCTCGGGAAGTGCGCTCTCAAGGACGGGTAACCAACAACTTTCCTGAGGTGCGTCGTCAGGCTGCCGGCCTACTCGGTGAGGTGGGCGGACAAGAGGCGAGACAGGCACTCGTTCAGATACTCCGGGAGGATTCGGAGCCAATGGTCTTGTCGGAGGCCGTTTATGCGCTCGGCGACGGAGACATTGAAGTCACCGACGAGACACTCACGTATGTTGTGGACGTGCTGAGCCGTTCAAACACGAGTGAGACGCCGGACAACAACTTGGCCTACGCCGCGCTGTTGAGCCTGGATAAGATGGCCGCGAAGCGTGGGGGAATTTCGGACCCGGAAATCCTGGATGCGGTCCTCAACGTAGCCACGGGGAGTTATATTCGAACGGTTCGCCTCAAGGCTTTGGATACCTTAGATAAGCTGCGAGGCGAAGAGGGCTAACGAGCTCCTTCGTTTGCTTAGACATTACACAGATGCCTCACACACTACGGTTCAGTCGCTTCGTCCTAAAGTACGGAACGATTGGAATAGTTATAATCCTTGTCTACGCGAACATGACCATTCCGTCGGAGGCACAAGAGTGGCTATACGGGGATGTAAAGCGACTTCCGACGAACCGGGTAGGTTTGCTCCTCGGTACCAGCCAATATCTTTCCACCGGCGAACCGAATCCCTACTTCGAGAATAGGATCTCGGCAGCAGAGCACCTATACAAAGCCGGCAAGATCAGCTTCGTCCTTGCAAGTGGAGATAATGCGCACCCCTCATACAACGAGCCACAGCGCATGCGTGAAGCGCTTCTTGACCGCGGCATCCCCGACAAGGCCATATACCTCGATTACGCCGGGTTTAGTACGCTCGACTCCGTGATCCGTATTTACCAAGTTTTCGGCCAGCGCTCGTTTACCATCATTACCCAAGACTTCCATGCCGCACGCGCAATCTACATTGCCCGGCACCGCGGGATGAACGCGGTAGCCTTCACAGCCGACGACGTCCGCGGAACCACCAGCCTTCGTACCAGCATCCGCGAGTACTTCGCTCGAGTGAAGGCGCTACTGGACGTTCATATTCTCCGCAGCGAGCCTCGCTACTTGGGTAGACGGATTTGGATCTACTAACGAGAGTTTAGGCCCCGGAAACCGGGTTGACCGCCGGCCTATGAATCGTCCTCAGAGAAATCGTCCCCGGAATAGTCACGAGGACGAGCCCCGAACTCGTTCTCAAGCCGCGCAACAGCCCACGTTGCATGCTCACGGACGACCGGATCCGCGTCGTCCGACAGCGTACGCAACACCGCTAGTTCCGCTACTGCCCCGAGATTCGCCGCGGCAATGCAGGCATTCCGGACCAAGCCTCTCCGTTTCGCCCGGAGGAGGGGGCCTCCGGCAAAACGATTTCGCACATCATCATCATTGGAGAGCTCAAGAAGCTCGCGAAGCGGCACAAACGGTCCCGCGTTGTCACGCCGAAAATCGGCAACTTCGGTTTCCTTCACTCGTCGATTCAGCGGGCAGACCTCCTGACAGCGATCACAGCCGAAGACCCAATCCTGCATTTGCGAACGAAGCTCCGGCTCGATAGCTCCCTGGTGCTCAATTGTTAGATACGAAATGCAGCGCCGCGGATCAATGCGGTGCGGAGCGTAAATGGCGCCGGTTGGGCACGCGTGAATACACTTCCGACACCCCGGGGGGCAAGAAGCGCGCTCCTCCGTCGGGTAGCAGCTCGACTCAATCAGGGCGCTCGTTACGATCTCGCCGAGGAGGAACCAGCTTCCAAGCTGAGGATGAATCAACAAGGTGTTTCGCCCGTGGAATCCTACCCCACCACGGGCCCCATAAACACGCTCACTCAGCGGTGTCGCGTCCGTAAAGGGCCGAAACGTCTCCGCCGGATAGCCGCGGCGAAGCTCTGCTACAACACGCTTAAGTCGCTTACCGATAACCTTATGATAGTCACGCCCTTGCGCGTATCGCGCAATCCGCCCGGCCGCAGGCCCCGGCGTATCGACACCGTCCGCGGACGCAGGGGCGACCGGCATCCGCCGATAGTAGTTCACGGCAACAAAGATGATGCTTCGAGCGCCCGGAACCAACTCTCCAGGTCGGTAACGTTTCGGAGCGTGCCGATGTAAATAGCTCATGGACCCTGCATAGCCCCGCCTCAAAAACGTATCAAAGGCCTGTTCTTTCCGCGGCAGGTCCTCGGCCCGGGCAACACCCGCCACCGAGAGGCCCTCACGCTCAAGCGACTTCACACACTGAGAAAACAAGCCGTTGTTTCCGGAAGAGGACGATGAAGCCATACCCGCACTGTAGTGAGTCCGCCGGGTGTTCGACAATGTGTAGATCGAGTTGACGCTCAAGGCAAGCCTCGATTATCATCCGGCCACGGTACTCACGGGATGTAGCCTAGTGGCTAAGGCGCCTGCTTTGGGAGCAGGAGATCGGGAGTTCGAATCTCCCCATCCCGATTCTCCGTGAAGCGTCCATAGCTCAGTTGGATAGAGCAACGGCCTTCTAAGCCGTAGGTCGCAGGTTCGAATCCTGCTGGACGCGCTTCTATCCAACGGTCTTCTTTTCTTGGCCCCCGCAACCTGGGACACATGGTGTTGACCCCAATATACTTCGATGATAGTTTGTTCGTGCAATGCACAAATAAACGGGGGACTAAGAATGAGCTCTGCAGTAGAGAAGGCAATGTTGGAACGAACCGGTCAAAAGCGCCGGTACAGCAATCATGAAGGGGCGGCGGTCTTCATTGTAGACAACTTTCCCATGTTGGGAACCTTCGCTGCAGCACGTTTCTTAGAGTGGGTACAGGGCAATCCCGGCGGGGTCATCTCTTTGCCGACGGGAAAGACACCGCAGTACTTCATTCACGAAGTGAACCGTCTACTGCAAGCTTGGGATCGGCAGGAAGCTCGCGAAGAGCTCGAGTGGTACGGGATTGATCCCGCCGGCAAACCCGATATGGCGTCCCTTCGCTTTGTGCAAATCGATGAGTTTTACCCGGTAAATCCCAGACATACAAACAGTTTCTACCATTACGTGGAGAAGTACTACCTCGAGGGTTTCGGGATCCCGCGAGAGAACGCGCTGCTCATCAACACCGAGGGTATTGGTATTCCCGACGGCATGAGTCTCGAAGATGTCTGGGGAGATGATGCCGTTGACCTCAGCCTTCGGTACCGGCATCCGAAGACAAGACGAGAAGCGATCCAAAAGGATGTCATACACCGCGTCGACGAGTGGTGTGCGGACTACGAGGAGCGCATCCGAAGCCTCGGTGGCATCGGCTTCTTTCTCGGCGGTATCGGCCCGGACGGACATATTGCCTTCAACGTCCAGGGAAGTGATTTTTACTCGACTACCCGGCTGGCTCCCGTCAACTACGAGACCCAAGCGGCGGCGGCATCCGATCTCGGCGGTATCGAGGTCGCGAAGAAACGACTGACCATCACGATCGGTCTCTCTACCATTACATACAACAAAAATGCTGTGGCGATCGTGCTCGCCGCCGGTGAAGCGAAGGCCGGCATTCTCGCGGATGCCATTGAGTCAAAAAAAAGCATCATGCGTCCGGCGACGGCACTACACGATCTCAAAAATGCGGCTTTCTACCTTACCCGAGGCGCCGCGAAACGTCTCACCAAACGTCAGGTGGAGCAGCTCAGTGCCCAGGACGAGATCACACGGCAGGACCAGCATCAAATCGTGATCGACACCGCCCTCAAGCATGGACGGCGGCTTTCTGAGTTAACTGAAGAAGGGCTCAAGAGCGATGCCTTTGGTTCCATCCTCCTGCAAAAAACACAACGTTCAGCAGCGGAGTTGATCGACGAAGTGCAGCAGTCGGTTCGTGAAAAGTTCGAGAGCGGGATGGACATTCGACGGAACAAGCGCTTCTTGCACACCGAACCCCATCACGACGACGTAATGCTCGGCTACTTACCATACGTAGTGCGTCACATCCGGGAGCACAGTAACTCCCATTATTTCGCAACCTTCACCAGCGGCTTCACCGCGGTTACCAACGGGTACATGCTGGAACTGTCACGGCGACTGAGAGCTGCTTTGGAGACGGACCGCTATGACTTTGAGGGCCTGACCCGACAGGGCTACTTCGACGCTGAGAACAGCCACTTTCGTGATCACGACGTGTGGCTGTATCTAGACGGGCTGGCGGCTCAGTCGGAAGAAATGATGGAGGAAGGCACCCTCAGACGCTTCTACCGCGACATAGTCAGTATTTTCGAAGATACCGATATGGAGAACCTGGTCCATCGGGTAGACGAGCTGATCAACTATTTTGAGACCCAGTACCCCGGTAAGAAGGACCTGAGCTACATACAGACTCTGAAGGGCATGGTACGTGAATACGAGTCGGAGTGCCTCTGGGGGTACTTCGGCTGGAACTCCGAGGCAATTGATCATCTGCGGCTTGGCTTCTACAAGGGTGAGATCTTCACTGAAGACCCATCGGTATCACGCGACGTCATCCCCGTGCTCGAGCTACTCCGTAAGACCAGCCCGGATGTCGTGACAGTCGCATTCGATCCGGAGGCGAGCGGGCCGGACACGCACTACAAGGTGCTGCAATCGGTTGCCGAGGCTCTGCGCCTCTATCGAGACGAGACGGGCCGAAACGACATTGAAGTGTGGGGGTATCGGAACGTGTGGTATCGCTTCGACCTTGCAGACGCGAATATCTTGGTGCCGGTATCTCTCAATATGCTCACCTTGCAACACCAGAGTTTTATGAGCACCTACGTTTCTCAGAAGAGCGCATCATTTCCGAGTTACGAGTATGAAGGGCCGTTCTCACTGCTCGCACAACGGATCCAGGTCAGTCAGTACGAGCAACTCGCTACCTTGCTCGGCCGGGAGTACTTCTACGAGCATGACCGACCCCTTGTCCGAGCAACGCGGGGGATCGTCTATCTCAAGAGTATGACGCTTGATGAGTTTTTTACCCACTCCCGGACACTGCGGTCCCAAGCAGAGGCACGAGAGTGAGACAGGCAGGCCAGTCGTACCAGAAATTACTCAACATGAGTCGTCTCATGCGCAGCATCCGTGCCTATCCCGGTCTCAGCCGTACGGATGTGGCGCAGTACACCGGACTCACCAAATCCACCGTATCAAATCTTGTAAAGGACCTGATGCGCCGTCGACTCGTGTGCGAATCGGAAGGTACCCCGGAAGAAACGGCAACGGGGCGCCCGCCGGTCGGTTTGGAGATCGACGGACGACACCTGTTGATCGCCGGCGTTGAGCTCCGTCCGGAGGGATGGCTGGCCGCCGTGATGGATATTCACGGACGCCGGCGTCCCATGGGGTCGAATAGCGGGACGGCAGGTGAAAACACCTTACCGGCCCAGCGTATTCCCGAACTGCTCCGAAGCGCCTTTTCCGCA
>CAYFQV010000173.1:3158-6671 GCA_964345195.1 uncultured Spirochaetaceae bacterium | reverse complement strand
ACAAAACCCAACCCAACCGGGCGATCCCGGTCGGGCTGAGTAGGGGGCTTCCGCTACATATCCGGCGGAAGGATGACGCTGTCTATTACGTGAATCACGCCGTTTGTGGCGAGAACATCCGTCTGAATGACGGTGGCCGAGTCGTTCAGCATGACCGAACCCATGTCCACGGAGACATTAATGTCTGCGCCCTGGACGGTCGTGGCTGAGTCAACATTCACAACATCCCCCGAGAAGACGCGCCCGGGAACCACATGGTAGGTGAGCACGCTCGCAAGCTGGTCGGGGTTTTGCAGGAGGCTATCGAGGGTCCCATCCGGCAGCGCGGCGAAGGCTTCATCAGTCGGTGCGAAGACGGTAAAGGGACCTTCTCCCTTGAGCGTTTCGACCAAGCCCGCCTCTTGCACGGCCGTTACCAGTGTTTCGAACGAGCCCGCACCAACGGCAGTGTCGACGAGGTCGGCCTCCGGCGGCAGGAGCACGCTGTCAATCACGTGGATTACCCCGTTGGATGCCTCGACATCCGGAATGATGACGTTGGCATCATTAATCTGGACACCGTCTGATGCGTTGACGACCACAGGTTGTCCAAGCAATGTACCAGCGCTGGACAAGTCTACAACGTCGCTCGAGGGGACTTGACCCTCGACGACATGGTAGAGAAGAATGTCGGTCAAGGTCGGAATGTCGTCCAACAGCGCCTCAACGGTGCCGTCGGGCAGCGCGGCGAAGGCGTCATCGGTGGGAGCAAACACCGTGAAGGGCCCGTCGCCCTGCAGCGTTTCGGCCAGGTCGGCCGCTTCCAAAGCGGCTACCAACGTGGTGAACCGGCCATCTTCTTGTGCTACCTCGACGATGGTCGGTTCACTCTCTTCTACGAGAGGCTCCTCCTGCTGTGCCTCGGCGAAAAGGCCGACGCTGAAAAGAAGGAGAAATGAAACAACTAACAAAGTGTACCTCATGGGCCACCTCCTAATAGAATTACTATTCGCGAATGTATGGTGCTCTGTGGAAGAACGGCAATAGGAGCGTGCATAATTGTTGTGGAAATCCTGTACAGCTTTTCAGCGCTCCCCGTCGAGCTGCGCACTAGAGCAGCGAGAGCCGCGGCGCCGGGGTCGAGGCCGGGAATGGGTTTTGGTCCGCTGCTGCAGCCGGGTCATGTCCGGCCTTTTGATTGTTTCCGGGCTGTTTCTGTTGAGCGGCTGTCAGGATCTGTTCGTTTATCATCCGACGACCGCCAATGAGGAGACGCTTCTCGAGCGAGCTGTACAGCAGGGGCTTAAGCCCTGGCCTCATGCGGGCGAGGGGCGTATGGGCTGGTATGCGTCTGCTCCCGCCGACGACAACGCGGACGCCCGGGACCGCGCCGGCGAGGCGGATGCAAGGAAGCCTCACCGGGTGATCATCTTCCACGGAAACGGGGGGCAGGGTGTGGATCGGGGCCACTTCGTTCGCGGGTTCCACTCCGACCGCGCGCACGGGCGCTGGGAGGTGTTCATTCTCGAATATCCCGGCTTCGGTTCGCGACCGGGCGACCCAAGCGAGGAAGCCTTAGTCTCGGCGGCCACGGAAGCCGTGACATTCCTTCTCGAATCGGACCCGAGTCGGCCGGTCTACCTTGTTGGTGAGTCCCTCGGTACGGGCGTGGCTTCTCAGATAGCAGCGGCATACCCGCAGTCCGTGCCGGCGGTTCTTCTCATTACCCCATTCACCAATATAGTCGATGTCGGAGCGAGGTCCGCTCCCCGTTTTCTCGTACGGGCGGTGCTCCGCGACCGTTACGACAACGAGAAAGCGCTCTCGCGCTACGACGGACGGCTCGGGGTGCTCCTCGCCGGGCGTGACAATGTCGTGCCGACCGAGCTCGGTCGCCGTCTGTATGAAGGCTACCAGGGTCCGAAGCGACTCTGGATGCAGGAGGATGCCGGCCACACCAGCCTCGATTACGATCCGCAGTCGCCCCTCTGGGCCGAGCTCACGCGCTTCCTAACCGCAGCTGCGCCGGGCGCGCACGCTGCTGTCAACCACAGCAGAGCGGACTTCTTCAACTCCTTGTGAGTGGTGTAGGCTGAGAGCATGAGTAATGCTTCCAACGGACCCGCTTCCGCCTCTCGTCTCCAGGAGTTCACGATCGACCGCCTTGCTGAGCTCGGAAGCGCTGAGCTCTCGTTCTCGTTGACGGAGCCTGAGTGGGACGGGGTCCGATCGGCGGCCAACGCGGTGTTCACGGCTATTGCGGCCGGCGGCACCGTCTATGGGGTGCACACGCACCACGGCCACAACGTAAAGACGCCGGCCGACGGTGAGGACTACGCTCGCCACCAGCGGCGCCTTCTCGACTACCTCCACGTCGGGGTAGGGGCGCCGCTTGCGCCGGTCACCGTCCGGCGCGCACTTCGGCTTCAGTGCCTAAAGCTTGCCGCAGGCCGCTCAGGAGTGGATCCGACCATAGTGGAAGCCGTCATTGAGCTCTCGAACGGCGCCTGCGACCATCCGGTACCGTCGATGGGCTCTCTCGGTGCATCCGGGGACCTCATCCCAATGGCCCACGCCGTTGCTCCGGCCGTACGCCGGGTCGGCATTCGGGGCCCGCGGGATGTTATCAGCCTGGTGAATACCAACGCCATGATGTCGAGCTGCGCGGTGGAGCAGCTGCTGCGAACTCGCAATCTGCTTGCTGCGGCTCATGAGATTACGGCTCTAATGACGCTTGCCCTTCGCACGCCCACCGAACACTTCTCCGCGGAGCTTTTCGGCGGTAGCAATCCCCGACAGACCTCGGCTCGTGAGAGTGGGGAAGATATCTCTGCCCGGCGCCGCGCCATTCTCTCCGCCAACAACGCGGCGGAGCCCGAGAGCTTCTCAACCGTTCAGGAGCGCTACTCGGTGCGCTGCGCACCTCTGATCCTCGGCAATGCGCGCGACCTCTTATCTCTTGCGGAAAGCAAGACACTCGACGACGCCCTCTCGGTTGCCGACAACCCGGTGCTCAGCTGGGCGGACGGCAAACCGTATTTCGTTCACGGCGGGCTTTTCTACGCCGCCTCTCTGGCGACCGCCGCCGACGTCATGAACGATGTCGTCCAGACCACGACCGCCCTCATCGACCGACAAGTGCTTTTGCTCATGGATGCCGAATGGAGCCACGGGCTTCCGGACAATCTCGCCGTCTCCGACGACGATCACCTGAAGGGTATCCATCAGCTCGTCTCGGCGCTGCTGCAGCGTATCAAGACACACAGTAGTCGTTCGCACGAGCTCGGCTTCTCGTCGGAACAGCACAACCAAGACGTGCTTCCGGCCGCCATGACTGCACAGCTTCAACTGTCCTCCGCGCTTGATGTGGCGGAGGAGATGGTTCGGGCGGCGAGCTTCGCGGCCCGGCGCGCGGTGCTGCTTCGGCTGGACAAAAGCCTTCCACCCGAGCTCGAGCTCAAGGCGTGGAGTGGTTGAAGCAGTCCGGGCGCCGTCCTAAACTGCGAACGCCGTGTTAAACTGCGGACGCCGTCC
>CAYFQV010000173.1:0-3058 GCA_964345195.1 uncultured Spirochaetaceae bacterium | reverse complement strand
TCCGACACTTAGCGACAAACGCTTCTTAGGGTTCGTCGTCTTCGCGTTGATAATCGAGCACGATTTCGTAGGGATGAGCAATTCCTGTGTACGTGTCCCCTTCACGACGAACTTCCGGGACGGCATTGTATGATACTTCCACGCCCTCGTTTCGGGACACACCTGCGCTGTGACGTACGGCGGGATCACCTGTCACGAGGGCCGGATGCTGATCGTGAAACTGCATATCAACGTAGAAGGTTTTGTCGTACATTCGAACTCGTAGCCGTTGCGGCTCCTCGGTCAGGCTGCGACGGAACGGAACGAAGAAACGGTAGATGAGGCGGCCGTCGCGGATGAACGCGTCGAAATCTTCAATCCGGTCGGTCGGCTGTTCACGGCCGTCGATCACGACGTATGTGAAGTAATCGTAATGTTGGAGATTGTCGAATGCGCCCCGGCGGACGCGGTCCACGACTCTATCCGGGAATCGTCCGTTTCGCGGTGTATCATGATCCATGGCGACCTGGGCGGTGAACATGCGGTCGAAGGTCCACTCGACTAGGAATCCGTTGAGGCCTTGTGCGTCGAACCGAAATTCGACGCGGGCGTCAATGGAGACATGAGGATGTGCTGCAAGGGGCGCGGGGCCCAACACCGCGCCCAGTATCGACAGTACAAGCGCCAAGAACCACGTATTCCGGGGGATACTCATGCCACTCCTTCGTACCTCACTGCTTGTTATACTATCGACACTCCTCGTGTGCATGACAAGCGCCGCGCAGGAGAACCCCCTTACCGGCGACGCTGCGTCGGCGGAGTCGTACGAAGGAGAGGCAGCACCTCCGCGGCCGGCATCCCGCTCTCTTTTCGGGAGTAGGCCCGCGTTTCCCCGCTTGAATGAGATTCTCAGAGAGCAGCAGCGGCTTCTCAACGACCGACTTGCCGAGCTGATCGACTCCCATTCCGATACCTCGGGCTCTAGCTCGGTCTCGGCACATGAAGGCGCCGGTTCTTGGGGGTTGTTGGCGGGTATCGGTCTCGTAGCCTTTGTGTACGGCCTGGTGCACGCCGCCCTACCGGGACACCGTAAGGTGTTGCTCGTCTCCTACTTCATGACGACCAACGCCCCGCTACGCCATGCGCTGTTCGCCGGCCTCTCGGTAGCCGTACTGCACGCCGGCGCGGCGGCAGCCGTCGTACTGCTCGCCTACTACGTCCTGCAGGTCTCTCTCGGGGCGGCGCTGTCCAATGCCACAACCTATCTTCAGGCTGTGACATCTGTCTTTGTTCTCGCTTTCGGCCTTGCGGTACTTGTTTCCACCATACGCGAAGTTTTGCACCACCGGCGCGGATACACGAATCACCGCCACCACCACGACCACTACTCTGCTGACTCCGCCGCGAAGACGGTGAGCGCGAGATCCCGCCTTTCGCGGTTTCTCCGAAACCGGCTTGGCCTGCTGCCGGCTATCGTCCTCTCGGCGGTGGTTCCCGATGCCGGCTCGGCACTGATTCTCGTATTCGCTATCTCGCTGGACCTGGTCTCACTTGGTCTGTTC
This sequence comes from uncultured Spirochaetaceae bacterium, assembly GCA_964345195.1. Taxonomy (GTDB): domain Bacteria; phylum Spirochaetota; class Spirochaetia; order DSM-27196; family PWMO01; genus CAYFQV01. The sequence continues at coordinate 1,517 of CAYFQV010000173.1, read as the reverse complement.
GCCGTTGTCTTCTTCTCGCTCGGTATGGCGGTGACGCAGGTGACGGTGCTTGCGGCGGCCGTTCTCTCGAAGCGGGTGGTCGCCGGAGCGCTCGACGGTCGTCTCGGCGAGATCGTGCACATTACACTGGAAGGATTGGGAGGCCTTGCAATGGTGGCCGTAGGCGCCGTGTTGCTTCTGTCGCTTGTTTGAAGCCCCATTGGGCTCATGGTAGCATGACCGTACAGCCGGGAAAGAAGATAATGGCCAACGCGAGCTTCCCCCGAGACCTTCAGTACGCGAAATTCTCGGCATACGGCTTCTTGAAGAACTTGCGCTTCTTCGAGCCCTTCATGGTCCTCTTCCTTTTGGAGCAGGGGCTCTCGTTCGTGCAGGTCGGCAGCTTGTATGCGCTCCGGGAGATCGCGGTAAACCTGCTCGAGGTGCCTACCGGGACGATCGCCGACGGCTTGGGCCGGCGGCGCACCATGGTCGCCGCCTTCACCGCTTACCTGCTCTCTTTCGGGCTCTTCTGGACCGGATCAGGCATGCCGGTATTCGTCGTCGCCATGCTCGTGTTTTCGTTTGGAGATGCCTTTCGAACAGGCACTCACAAGGCCATGATCTTTGCCTATCTCAGGCTCAGAGGACTGGAGCGTCACGCACACGACTACTACGGCCATACCCGCGGCTGGTCGCAAACGGGATCCGCCCTTTCGGCGCTCCTGGCTGCGACGATCGTCTTCGTAAGTAGCGAGTACCGGACGGTGTTCCTCTTCTCCATGTTGCCCTACGCCGCCGATCTCGTCCTCATGCTCACCTACCCGAAAGAGCTCAACGGCACGACCGGAACGATCACGTTTCCTGCGGTCGCGCAGAGCTTTCAAAAACTGTGGCGCGGTTTACGCGAAGCCGTCGGGAGACCCGGTGCAGCCCGAGCGGTATTCAGCGCTGCGGCGTATGCCGGTTACTTCAAAGGATCCAAGGATTATCTTCAAGCGATGATCGCGACGCTCGCGGCAACGCTTCCGCTCGGTCTCGGTCTGACAGGTCGCCGCAGGGAAGCGATTTTACTGGGAGCCATCTACACCCTCATCTACGTGTTCAACGCAGCCGCCTCGAGAGGCTCCGCCGGCGTGGCTCATCGGCTCGGTGGTGCCGATCGCGCCCTGAATCGGGAGCTCCTGCTCGGGCTCCTGCTCGGCGCGGCCGCCGGAGCGACCCGCTGGCTCGGATTCACGGTTCTGCCGGTAGTTCTCTTCCTGCTGCTGTTCCTGCTGCACAACCTTCGAAAGCCCTTAGGGGTATCCGCCGTCGCCGAGCGCGTCCCGGAGGATGTCCTTGCTACGGTTCTCTCGGCGGAGTCCCAGTTCGAGAGCCTCTTCGCCGCACTGACCGCCTTTCTCATTGGTGTTGCCGCCGATGCGTTGTCGGGTAATGTCGGCCCGGGTATTGTCATTGCCGCGGCCGTCGGGCTTGCGCTCTTTCCCCTGCTCAGGCTGACCCCGTCCCGCAGACCGCCGGCAACAGGATAACAG
>CAYFQV010000172.1:0-6705 GCA_964345195.1 uncultured Spirochaetaceae bacterium | reverse complement strand
CTTCCGGATTCTCCGCCTCGGGATAGCTGATCGGAACCTCCTCCCGGTAGTTAATGAGAGAAATCAGCATGATGAAGATGAGGAGTAGGAAGGCGATGTCGGACATGGCGTTTACCGATACAATCGGTCCACGTTGTCGAGAGCGGGCCACCTTCATGATCCGGCTCCCGGCGCGGTGTCGGCTCGGCCGGGCGTGCCGAGCTCAGCCTCCATTTGGAAGGAGAAGCGCTCCACCCCGGTTCGGCGAACCACATCGACCACGTCGACAAGCCGCTGATACGGCGTCTCCGGGTGGATCGAGAGTAGGAAGGTCATGTTCGGTCTGACGCGGCGGCGCGCCTGCAAGAGCTCTTCGAGCTCGCCGGTGCTAAGGCCGCTGCCATCGGACTCTAAAGCTCCGTCGGCGGTGAGACGCGCACGGACCAGGTCCTCGGTGTTCACCACCTTCGTGCTGTCCGGCAGCGGCAGGCCAAGAATGAAGCCGAGGTTCACGTTGAACACGGCAATGACTATGAAGAAAATGATGAGCAGGAAGGCGAGGTCACTCAGGGCGCCGGAATCGGCAATGTCGATCCCACGCCTGCGTCGACGGGACACGCGCATACGCTAGAGCGTCTCCCCGGCCGCCGTTGCAGCTGTCCCGTCGGCGAGCCGCTCGGTGCCGTGACTGAGCACGGTGGAAATAATTGCGTTGCCGGATTCTTCGACGTTCGCGGCAAAGCGGTCGACGAAGTAGGCGAAGATGTTGTACCCGGCGATCGCCAGGATGGCGATCGCGAGACCGTAGGCGGTGGTGATCAGCGCCTCGAAGATACCGCCTGCAACAAGCTGGGCGTTGATGTCGGAGGCGTTGGCAATGGATTGGAAGGCGGAGATCATTCCCGAGACCGTGCCGAGGAAGCCGGTAATCGGTGCAATGGAACCGAGAGCAATGAGTAGATCGAAACCTCGCTGAAGGGTGTTGACCTCCTTTGACGCCTCACCCTCGAGGGCGCGCTCCATCCGGTGTTCCCCCAGGTAGACCGCATCCAGACCTGCCTTGAATATCCGTGGCCCGACCTGCCGTCGGGGACTGTTTCGGCACAGCTCTTGCGCCTCGTCGAGGCGGCCTTCGTTCAGGCTGTTGAGAATACCGTCGGTCGTATTCTTCACCGAGAGCTTGTGGTAGAGAAGAAAGAGGGCACGCTCGAGTATCAAACTGATCGTTGCTACCGAGAAAACTAAAAGCGGCCACATGGCCCATCCGCCGAGGTCGAAAAGTTCACGCAGGGTAAGTGTTTCCACAGGGCTACTCCGATCGGACGACGGCCCCGTCCATGGCGGTCGTCACATGCTCTAAATTGTAAAAGCTATAGAAGAGTTCCAGAGCCTCTTCATAATCCCGGAACATGGTGCCGCTGTTCCGTAGGGGACGGAGCTGTTCCGGGAAGTTCTTCTCCGTATAGTCGACGGACCAGGCAATATCCGAACCGATCTCTCGGGGTCCCTCGGGAAGTTCCTCCCCGGCCGGCTCCGGGAAGAGTCGGGGCAAGCTGTCTTCCCGAAAGCTTGGATGCTCGGGACTCCCACGACGCATGTGCCGGTAGAACTCCGGGGAGTCGGGCTGCTCCCGCAGAAATTCGGCAAGAGCCTGGAGACGGTCGACCCGCGCTCGTACCTTGGCCACTCCGTCGTCGCCGCGATAATACGAGTCGTAATAGCGGATTTCCCCGGCGACAACACCCCACAGTTTCGGCGGGTCCTCGACGCGAAGGACGTAGCGTCCCGGAGCCATGAGTCGCCCGGAGCTGCTTTCGACGCCGGGGTCGAAAGCGTTCTCGGCGATCAGGGACAGACGTCCTGATGCCTCGTAACGGCCTTCGGTCCAGCCGTTCGCCCAGTTGGCGAAGAGCTCTATCGTTGTGAGATAGATCTCGGTCTGCCCCCTTTCCCCGGGGACGAGATCACCGACAAGCGTCAGGGCGGGAATCAGTGAGGACCGAATCCGCGCTTCCGGCTGATTGCTAGCCTCCGGCCGGTCGCTAGCCCGGTATACCTCGATCATCAGCTCCGCGCCCTCTGGGGTGTCGCCGGTTTCCGTGCTCCCGCGGAGCGCGTAGTCAGGGGTTGCGCAGCCCGCTTGGAGCGCTGCGAGGGCTATCAGGGCGCTTGCGGATAGGACGCTGCGCAGCCGGTGCATGCGCGTGCGCGTGCGCCGGAGTTCTCGCTTGCCTGGAATCATGCTGCGGTTCTCCTTGCGTTGCATGGGCCTTCCACCGGTCGAGCTGCCACGGCCGCGGGCATCAGTACGATAGGCGGAAGCCGAGGCTGGGTATGACGAAGCTCAGGGCCCCTTCTTGCGGCGCCGGTGTGATCTCTCCCGTCCACTGGTCGACGTTGTATGCATCACTTTGGGGGCGTATCTCGGCGAGCAGATTGGCGAGCACATCTTCCACCGCCACGTAGGCCTCCGTGTAGACCTTGCGGTCGGGCCAGTAGTAGTGCAGCGACGCTTTGATATCCAGCGGCAGGGAGAAGCTGCCGCGACGCTTGTCGCTGTAGAAGGTGTCCCGGCTGTACTGCGGGACGTAGTAGGGATCGTCGACTGCGACCTCTTCCGGATCGGAGTCATCGTTCCCGAGCGTCCGCTTCACCACCTTCACCGCGATCGGGTCGTTCGGCTGCTCGGCAAACTCCCGCTGGGGCGCCCCGGAGGCGAAGGTTAGGACCGAGGAAATGGTGAGCCACGGCCACGGCTTCACGTTCGTCACCAGATTCAGGGTGTGGAAGCGGTGGAAGTCCGGGTAGTACCACCTGCCGCGGGGCGGGTTCTGGTTCCCGGCGTCCTCGATACGGTCGGTCTGCGGATCCTGGTAGCGAGCGTAGACGAAAGAGTAGCTCAGCATGCCGTCAAAGTAGCGCGAGGTTCGCCGGTCCAGGAGTACGTCGAAGCCGGTCGCGTTACCGATCCCGTCCTGATGGGGGCTGAAGACGTTCTCCGTCTCTCCCTGTTCGTCGGTCTCCGGGGCAATGTTGAAGTAGAAGCGATCGTAGATGTACTTGTAGTAGGTCTCCAGGCGGAAGCGGTAACCCCGATCCATCCGGGTCTCCCAGCCGAGAATGCTGAGGAGTGTCTTCGTCATGGGAACGTCGTCGCGGTCGAAGCTGAGGCTCGGATTGAAGCCGTTGCCGCCGAAGGGCGTCTTTGCCAGGATACCTACGCCGCCGCTGAAGGTGTGATCGCGGAAGATGCTTCGACCCCAGTCGGGAGTAGCCCGCAGGGAAAGGCGTGGGCCAAGTGTCGGTGCCGGTATCAGCTCGAGGTCGCCGGAGCGATAGTAACTGTGGTCCAAGCGCAGGCCCAGGTCCCCCTCGAGGAGATCCGGCAGCAGCTCGGCATTCAGGTTCAAATAGGTAAAGCTATTGAGGACCCGGTTGTCGTCGCCCTCGGCCGCGACCTCCTGGTACTGGTAGACCGGGTACGGCTCGCCTTCCACGGAACCGATTCCCCAGATACGTCCCTCCGCGTTGAAGCTGGTCCGGTTGTAGACAGCCCCCAGGCCGGTCTGAAAGAGGTAGGCGTCCGTGAGTAGGTACTCCGCGTCAACCCGGCCCTGAGAGGCTCTCACTAAACTGGTTTGTTCGAAATCGCTGAGGAAGTTAACCTTGAACTCATTTCCATCCGCCCAGCTCGAGCTCACCAGCGGATCCTCCTCAAAGGCTTCCTTGAAGCTTTCCGGGTAGGTCCCGGTGCCGGTCTCGGCAAAGCTTCCGTCCGCTTCCGTGGGCCAGTACTCGTAGCCGGCCAAACCGTCAATGAGGAGTCGATCGCCGATCAGGCCGCTCGCCCCGGTGCTTGCGAAGGCGTAGCGGTTCTTCCAGAAGAAGTCGAAGGTGTTGCTAATGCCCTCTCCGTTCGGCTGAAGCTTTGCGCCGGTCCCGTCGTTGGCGCTCGTCGCGTTGAGGAACCACTCAAAACGCTCGGAGGGGCGGTAGAAGCTCTTCAGGTAGAAGTCGTAGATATAGGGTACGCGACTAATCTGCACGGGCAGGTCGTCGGGAACACCCCCGGTCACCTGCAACACCAGATCGTAGTTCGTAAGGCGCGTACCGGCAAAGATGCCCGCCGGCGCGTCAGCTCCGAGGGGTAGCTCGAGGAAGGCTTCCAGGGTGGAAGTGGACTGCACGTAATCCCACTGCAGCCCGTCGTTCGGCACGACGGTGTTGACTTCCATGAGCCCGCTCGTCGCCTGGCCGTACTTAACCGGGAAGAGGCCGGCGGAGAACTTCACGGAGTCTACAATGTTGGGATTGAAGATCGAGAAGGCGCCGCCCCAGTGGTAGGGAAACTGCACCCGAAAGTCGTCAATGACGTGAGTCAAACCATCCGGCTCACCACCGCGAACCGAGAGAAAGGCGCCGAATGGGCCGCCGTAGGTAACCCCGGGCAGCAGTTTTACCGATTGCATGACGTCCTCGATAGGACCGATCCGCGCCGTGGACTGAATCATCTCGCGCTCGATCACGGTCGATACGCCGACCGTTTCATCCGTCTCACCGATTGCCTGTTCTTCTACGACGAGCTCCTCACCCTCGAGAACACCCTCGATCACCATCTCCAGGACCACCGGCTCGTCGAACTCCTTCACCAGGCGACGGCGCGGCTCGTAGCCGATCAACTCGGCAACCAGTACCGCCCGTCCGGCCACGGGCTCGAGCTCGAGAACCGCCCGGCCGTCCGCGTTCGTCACCGCCTCGGCCCCGGTATTTGTCTCGGTGATCCGAACCCCCTGCAGCGGGATCTCGAGATCTCGGTCCAAAACCTCCAGGTTCACGGTTTCGGCCGACACAGAGAGCCCCGCAAGGAGGAACATCATGGAACTGATAAGGAGAACGAAGGTGTCACGCTTGTTCATGGCAGTCGCAACATACTACCGGAGCCGCCGCGTGACAAACACTCGTTAGGTAAGGCAATGTATGTCTGCGACCGCGGCCGTGCCGCCCGGAACCACACCGCTCGGAACCACGCCGCCCGGAGCCACGCCTTGAGCGTAAACATTCGTACGAGAGCTCGTCTGTGCAATTGCCTACCGGCAAGGTAGGGAGAGCCGGCTCCTTAGTCGGAGACGTTGCCGCGTTTCAGGAGCCGATCAGATCCGCCGGCACGGTTCGCCAAGTAAATTTCCTGTGTCCCGTCGCCGTCGAGATCGGCGGCCTCGACATCGAAGCCGTTGCCGCGGGCGGTCGTCGGAAAGAAGCGCTCGGTCTCGTCAACGAAGCGACGGACTCCCTCGAGCGCAGCGTTGCCGTCTTCGGCGCTCGTGTTGATTAGGACTCGCGCCCGGGCCGGACTTCGCCATCCCTCTTCGGTGTCGGCGGTGACCAGATCCGGCGCTCCGTCAGCATTTATGTCGATGAAATCGGCGTCGAAGCTCGGGCGGGCCGCGGGCGACCGCGGAGACTCCGCGGCGGCCAGGTAGCGGTCGCTGACGTCGGTGAAGTGCCCCGTCCCGTCGTTCAGCAGGAGCCGGTTGCGCGGGTTCGCGCCGCGGACGAAGGCGCGGACATTCGCAAAGAAAAGATCCGGATCGCCGTCACCATCGATATCGCCGAAGTCCGCTTCCCGGGTTTCCTCGGGCTCGTCGCGAAAGACCAGGCGTTTAGCGGTCTCGTCGCTGAAAACGCCCGTACCGTCGTTGATGAGCAGGCGGTTACGGTCTTCGTTACCGACAACGAGATCCAGGTCGCCGTCACCATCCACATCTGCGAGCTCGAGGTCCTGTGTGCGGTCGCCGGAGGGACGCGACTCAGCCTCGCTTGCACTCGGCCCGCCGCCGTCCGGCGATACTCCCGGCAGGCGTTCCGCGGTCTCGTCGACAAAACCGCCGAGACCGTCGTTGGCCAAGAAGCGGTTTCGGCCGTTGTTGCCGATGATCAGATCCGCATAGTCGTCGCCGGTGAGCTCCGCCGTGACAACCGCGTTGGACCGGCCGGCTACCGGGATGGACTCAGAAGCATCCGAGAAGAAGCCGATACCGGAGCGCGGAGCTTGGGGTTCAGCACCCTGATCGGGGCCGTTGCGGTAGTATTCGTTGACGCGGTCGTCCTCGCTCACAACGACAACGTCAAGGTCGCCGTCACGGTCGAAATCCGCGACGGCAATATCCTCACTGTCGCGGTCGACCTGGGGCAGACGCTCGGCACTTTCGTCGCTAAAGGTGCCGCTTCCGTCGTTGATGAGCAGGATGTTGGGCTTGTACTCGTGGGCAATCAGGATGTCTGTGTCGCCGTCATTGTCGATGTCCGCGGGCGCGGCATCCATGCTGAATCCGCTCACCGCGCCGGTGGGCAGGCGTGCCTCGCTCACGTCTCGGAAGACCGACGACCCCTGGTCGCTGCAGCCGGCCGTGCCGGCAAGCGTCGCGGCGGCTGAGGCAATGAGCGCGAGCGCGGAGAACGGCTTCATCGTGCTGTTGCAGTTCGCAGGGAGTACTCCGACTCTTGACCTTCGAGCTCAGAGGTGAAGTGGAATTGCAGCTTCGGGTACATCTTGCGCATGGAGTCAAGCATCCACTCCGACTCGGCGAAGTATACGGGAATCCCGTCCTTGTCGACCGCGATTTGGCTTTGCCGCACCCGCATGAAGCTCTCGAGGTCCTGCTTCGTCTCGGCGGTGAGCCAGCAGGCGCGGCGGTAGGGGAGGGTCTCGAATCGGCAGGCGGCGTT
>CAYFQV010000171.1:5636-6716 GCA_964345195.1 uncultured Spirochaetaceae bacterium | reverse complement strand
TCAGGGAGGACGGGATGAACAGTCTCAACTCTATTCTTATTGAAGGAAATCTCACCCGAGATCCGGTGGTCGGCGAGACGCCCAAGGGTACGACGGTGTGCAACTTTCGCGTGGCGTCCAACCGCTTTTACAAGCAGAACGAGGAGACGCAGAAGGAGGTTTCCTACTTCGACGTCGAAACCTGGTCTCGCTTGGCCGACCGTTGTGGCGAATATCTCGAAAAGGGACGCGGTGTCCGCGTTGTAGGCCGACTCCGGGAGGACCGCTGGAGTGATGGCGAGGGGAGTCCGAAGTCCCGCATCAAGATCGTCGCGGAACATGTGGAGTTCAAACCGCGCTTTCGCAAGACCGAGGGGGACGACTTTGCAGCGCAGAAGATTACCGAGGACGGGGAGGATGAAGCCGCGGTCGGTGTAGCCGCCGGGGAGGCCGCCGTGGCGGAGGCGGACGTCGCCGTGGAGAAGGAGCCTGCGGAAATGCCCTTCTAGCTCGGTTGCGGCCGGTGTCGCGGGCCGGCGGTCTCGGGGCCTTTCGTAAGCCCTCGGGTCGCCGGCCTGTTGCCGATTGCCTCCGAGTGCGGGTACTTGACCTTATCGGCGCGCTTGGATAATCTTCGGGCAGTAATGAGCAATCAGTGCGCCGCAACAGTACATAGCGCAGTCTCTGCATGGTGGTGGGCCACATAGCGGGCCTCACTGTGTAGCAGTGTCGCAGGCCTGTACAGACGACGGGCGCTGCGGCGGAAGAAGAAGCCGTGCGATCCGCATGATCGTACGGCTTCTTTTTTTTTGTCCGGACGGCGCAAGCGCCCGGACAAAGGAGCGACCCGGACGCCTAAATGCGGAAATACGTCTGGAGGAGTACATGGGACGAAACGATACGGTAATCAAGATCCTGCCGGGCGAGCGCTTTACTCCCTTTGCCCTGGCAAAGAAGCTCGGAGCGCTGGCTGTCTTGGAGTCATCTTCCTACCAGAAGGGCCGGGAGCGCTACTCGCTTCTCATGGTTGAGGAGGCATTCCGGCTGCAGCAGGAGGACGACGACGTCGTACTCTATCGCGACGGCAAGCGCTATCGGGTG
>CAYFQV010000171.1:0-5536 GCA_964345195.1 uncultured Spirochaetaceae bacterium | reverse complement strand
ACGGCCACGATCGCCGGGACATACTGGACATTTTGCTGTACTTCGCGAACCAGCACCCGCAGCCCCACCAGGACTTCCCCTTTCCTTCCGGGGGCATCGGCTACCTCGCCTACGAGTTCGCCCGGAAGTGTGACAGCATCCGCTTTCAAGATCGGCCGGACCCGTTGGACGGCCCCTTGGGCATATTCATCTTCGGCCACGTCTTCGTAGTGTTCGACCACTACACCGACATGCTCTACGTCATTGGGCTCAACTACAACGAGCATGAGGTTGACTTGGAGGCCGCCGTCGCTCGGACCGAGGCCGCCATCAACGATATGAACTTCAACTATCTGCAGGCCGACGAGCGGGAGTACAGCGGCTTAATTGAGCGGGTCGAGGGCGACCGCACCCGCTACCTCGACGGGGTGAAGGCGGTCCGAGACGAGGTCATTGCGGGAAACCTGCTGCAGGGAGTGCTCTCCCGGCGGCTCTACGTCCACTCGGATATTCCCGCCATTGAAGCCTACCGGAGGTTGCGGATGTCCAACCCATCTCCCTACCTCTTCTACATGGACTTCGGGGACTTCCAGCTCTTCGGGTCCTCACCGGAGATGCACGTCAAGGTCAAGGACGACGGGGTGCGGATCCGCCCCATTGCCGGGACTCGGCGGCGCGGGGGGAACCGAACCGCCGACTTGGCACACGAAAAAGAGCTCCTCGCCGACCCAAAGGAGCGGGCGGAACACCTCATGCTCGTGGATCTGGCGCGCAACGACATCGGCCGGATCTGCGCGCCCGGCTCGGTGAATGTCACCGAGCTCATGGGGATCGAGCGCTACTCACACGTCATGCACATTGTCAGTGAGGCACACGGTGACCTGGCAGCGTCTCGTCGCGGCATAGACGCCGTCAGGGCGACCTTTCCCGCGGGCACCGTCTCCGGCGCGCCGAAGATCCGAGCCATTGAGACGATCGACCGACTCGAACCGCACCCCCGGGGCTTCTACGCCGGTTTGGTGGGCTACCTAGAGCCCGGGGGCAACCTGGACACCGCCATCACCATTCGCAGCGCCATGCGGAAGGACGGCTACTTGGTCATGCAGGCCGGCGCCGGCGTGGTCTACGACTCGGTTCCCGAGAAAGAGTTCGAAGAAACCCAAGCAAAGCTCGCGGCCCTGGCCGCGGCCATCGGCGTGGAGGTCTAGATATGATTCTGTTGATCGACAACTACGATTCCTTTACCTACAACCTCTATCAGTACCTGCAGGAGCTTAGCGATGAAGAGGTCCGCGTCCTGCGCAACGACGCTCTGACGGTCGAGGACGCGGTGGCTCTCGATCCCTCTCGCGTGGTGATCTCTCCGGGGCCCGGGCGGCCCGAGGGTGCGGGGATCTCCGTGCCGCTTATCCGGCGCCTTGCCGGGCAGCTGCCTATCCTCGGTGTTTGCTTGGGTCACCAGGCGATCGCCGCGGCCTACGGTGCCGAGATCGTGCAGGCGAAGCGCATTGTCCACGGTAAGGCTGAGGAGATCGACCTGGACGGCCACGGGCTGTTCCGCTCCCTCAACGCCCGGGAGACCTTTGCCCGCTATCATTCCTTAGCGGTCGATGAAGCCACGCTCCCGGATCAGCTCACGGTGACCGCTCGCAGCTACGACGGTGAAATCATGGGCTTGCGCCACCGCGAAGACCTCGTCGAGGCCGTGCAGTTCCACCCGGAGTCCATTGCCGGGGATGCCGGCAAGAAGCTGCTGCGCAACTTCCTCCACTACCGCCGCGAGCCCTTCCGGCCCCGGGCGGCGCTGAGCAAGCTTCTCGGCGGCACGCCCATGTCCCGTGAGGAGGCCGAAAGCTTCATGGAAGAGCTCACCGAGGGCAATCTCAGCCCGTCGCAGATCGCCGGCTTTCTGGTGGCCATGAACGCCACGGGGATCACAGCGGACGAGATCGCCGGCTGCGCCGCCGTACTGCAGCGCAAGCGCGTTGCCATTAGCGGCGATGTTCCGCTCCTCGATACCTGCGGCACCGGAGGAGACGGCCTCGGCACCTTTAACATCTCCTCGCTTTCCGCCGTTGTGGCATCCGCCGCCGGCGCGGCGGTCGCGAAGCACGGCAACAAGGCGGTGAGCTCCCGGAGTGGGAGCGCGGACTTCTACAGCGCCTTGGGCATTGACATTAAAGTCAGGCCGGATGAAGCCGAACGCGTCCTCCGGGAGACGAGATTCTCGTTTCTGTTTGCGCCGCTCTACCACGGTGCCATGCGGCACGCCGCGGTACCGCGGCGGGAGTTGGGCATCAAGACGATCATGAACCTGCTCGGACCCTTGGCGAACCCCGCTGGGGCTGCGTACCAGCTGATCGGAGTGTACGACGGCGCGCTCGCCGAGACGGTTGCCCGGGCGGCGCATCTCTTGGGTGTGCAACGCGTCATGGTGGTGCACGGTCATGACGGCTTGGATGAGCTTTCCGTCGCCGCCCCCTCGACGGTGGTCACGGTGAACGAGGAGGGCGAGCTGGAGCGCTCCACGGTCCGGCCGGAGGACTTCGGCATGGAGGGATACAACACCGCGGACCTCGAAGGTGGGGACGCGGAAGCCAACGCGGTCACGGCTCGGGAGATACTCGCCGCCGCCGGTCCTCCGGCGATCCGCGACGCGGTGATCCTCAACGCGGCCGCGGCGCTAACCGTCGCCGGAGTTGCCGCCGACCTTCAGGACGGCGTGGAGCGGGCCCGGGCCGTTCTCGCGGACGGTCGCGCCGCGGCGCAGCTTGACCGTGTCGCCGCCGCTACCGCCGGCAAAGAGGACGTGGCTGCGCCGGCGGCCGCGGGGGCCGCCGCCGGGACCCCCGCTGGGGCCGCGGCGCAGGGAGCGAAATGATGGGTGTTCCGAGCATTCTTCAGGAGATCACCGACAGGCGGCGCGGGCGCATTAGCGCCGAGGGGCTGAGTCTCGGCGCGCGGGTGCCGGATGAGCGACGAGTTCCCCTGCGTCCGTTCCCGGGTGGCGGTATTATCTGCGAGATCAAGCGCCGGTCGCCCTCGCGTGGCTTCATCGGCTCGATAGCTGATCCGGTGGAGCAGGCGGGGCTGTACAAGGCCCGCGGCGTGGGTGCCGTCTCGGTGCTCACCGAGGGAGATTACTTCGGCGGTACCTTGGACGATCTGATCGAGGTCAAGGAGGCATATCCGGACCTTGCGGTGCTTCGCAAGGACTTCCTGCAGGATCCCGCCGAGGTCGAGCTATCCTATCGTGCCGGGGCGGACGCCGTGCTGCTGATTGCGGCGGTGCTCGCGCCGGAGGTGATGGAGCTCATGCTGGCTGAAGCTGAGCGTCTGGGCATGGCCGCGCTGCTGGAGGTCCACAACCACGCCGAGCTCGAGGCGGTCCGCATCTTGGAACCGGGACTCCTGGGTATGAACAGCCGGGATCTGCACAGTTTCACCGTGGACCGCTCGGTGCCCCTGCGCTTGGCCGCTGAGGTCGACTGGGCCGCCGAGCTGGTCTTCGAGTCCGGGATTCGGCACGGCGAGGATGTGCGTCTTGCCCGTGAGGCGGGCTTCAGCGCCGTGCTGGTTGGTGAGACCGCGGTGGCGCATCCCGAGCGCATTCCCGAGTTGGTCCGGGCCGCCAGGGCCGACACCGCCACGAAGCCCGAGCGCTTCTTCTGGCGCCGGCTCTACGCCGGGCGGAGCTCCGGGAGCTCTGATAATACCGCGCCGCTGGTCAAGATCTGCGGCATTACGAACCGCGCGGATGCGGAGGCGGCGGTCGACGCAGGCGCGGCTCTCCTTGGCTTCATATTCGCCGAGTCGCCACGGCGGGTCTCTCCGGAACTGCTTCGTGATCTTGCCGACCTGCCGGTGGCAAAGGTTGCGGTCGTCGTCGGCCGCGGAGCTGCGTCGTCGAGCGCCGAGGCGCCGGATGCCGCAATACCGCAAGAGTTGTCCGCGCTGCTTCGGGACGGCTTCATCGACGCAGTGCAGTTGCACGGGGAGGAACGGCCGGACGAGTGTGCGAGCATGGCCTTTCCCTACTATAAGGCGCTGCGGATCCGGAGTCGGGACGATGTTGAGGCGATCCGCCGGTATCGCTCTCCCCGGGTCCTCATTGACGCCTTTAGCGCGGATGCCTACGGCGGTAGCGGCCGGCGGATTCCGGCGGATGTAGCGGCGGACGCGGCGGCGCTGCAACCCTTGTGGCTCGCCGGCGGCCTTACGCCGGAGAACATCGGCGACGTTGTTGCTCGCTTCGCTCCGGAGCTCGTGGATGTGTCGAGCGGGGTGGAGGCCGAGCCGGGGCGAAAGGATCACGACGCGCTGCGGCGATTCATGGAAGCAGCCCGGAACGCAGATACTTACACGGGGCTCAGGCCCGAAGGAGCATAGTCATGTCGGAAGCTACGGTCACGCGGAATGAAAGCACGACCTTCTTCGATAGTTTCGGCGGCCGTTACGTCGCCGAGGTATTACGGCAACCCTTGATCGAGGTGGAAAAGGGATTTCGGGATGCGCAGGCGGATCCCGCCTTCCAAGAGGAGATCAATGTCGTCGGCGCGGAGTACGTCGGTCGACCGACACCGCTCCTGCACGCCGGAAACACGAGTCGGAAGGTCGGTGGCGCCCAGATCTACGTGAAACTCGAAGGTTTGGCGAACACCGGTGCGCACAAGATCAACAACGCCATCGGCCAGGCACTGTTGGCGAAACGGATGGGCAAACGGCGAATCATTGCCGAGACCGGTGCGGGTCAGCACGGGCTGGCAACGGCGGCGGTGTGCGCGAAGCTGGGTTTCGAGTGCACGGTCTACATGGGCGCCGTGGATGTTGAGCGTCAACGGCCGAATGTGTTTTGGATGGAGATGTTTGGGGCGCAGGTGGTGCCCGTTGAAAGCGGAAGTCGCACTCTCAAGGATGCGGTGAATGAGGCGCTTCGCGACTGGTCGGCCTCCTACGACGATAGCCACTACCTCATTGGATCGGCCCTCGGGCCTGCTCCCTATCCCGCCATGGTTCACCACTTTCAATCGGTGATCGGCCGGGAGACCGAGGAGCAGTTGGCTGAGCGGGGCGTGGTTCCGGAGGCCTTGATAACCTGCGTGGGCGGCGGATCGAATGCTGTCGGCTTCTTTGCGCCTTACTTCGAACGGGAGGTCCCGCGTCTCATTGGCGTGGAGGCCGGGGGACGTGGTGGCTCCCTCGGTGATCATGCCGCGCGCATGTCCGGGGCGGGACGGCTCGGAATCGTCCAAGGCTACAAGAGTCTTTTCCTTCTGGATGACGATGGGCAAGTGGCGCCGACACATTCCATTTCAGCGGGGCTGGACTATCCCGGCATTGGACCGGAGTTGGCGGCTGCCGGCACCCGCGGGCGGGTGGAGTTCCGTACGGCCACGGATGCGGAGGCTCTGGATGCTCTCAAGGTGTTCGCACGAAACGAGGGTATTGCCTTTGCGCTGGAATCGGCGCACGGCGCGGCGGAAGCGCTCAAGGTGGCGGCGGGTTTGACGCCGCGGGAAAGCGTTGTGGTGAACATGTCCGGCCGCGGCGACAAGGA
>CAYFQV010000170.1:4893-6721 GCA_964345195.1 uncultured Spirochaetaceae bacterium | reverse complement strand
CTGGAACAGATGTACGCTCCTCACCAAATCCCCTGGACGATCCGCGGCACGCAGACACTGCTCGACGAGGTTTCGCGGCGCGCCGGGGATGCGGCTGGAACACCCGACCGTCTCCTCGGCGGCTCAACCACCGGCACCGAAACCGGCCCGCTAAATGAGAAGTCTCCTGCGCTGTACACGACGATCGATACCGGACACGCCTCCGGCCAGGCCGCATTTTCCATGCCGAGCGCCGACACCGTAGATAGCGCCGTCGACGCAATGCGAGAAGGCCGATGGCAGCAGGTCCCGTGGCTCGGCGCAAGCGCGGCCTACGCCGCCGTAAGAGAGGCCGGCCGGGACGCGAGCGAAGGATCCCGGGCCGCGGCACGAGAGAAGGTCCTCGAGAGTGCCGCGGCGCACCCCTACCTCTTTGCGGAAGCGACGGACGCAGACCCCTACGAATGGCTACGGCGGCTTGGGCCGTACTCGCCGATCGTGCACCTTCAGCAGAGCGACGGTAGGAGAAGCGGCCACCTCCCCTTCACCGCGCGACACAACGAATCCGGCGTCATCACCGGAGAGCGCGTCATTGCCGCCCTTTCCGAGGGCTTCAGCGGGGCGACCCCCGAGAGCTCGCTCCTCGAGCCGGTGGACGAGATCTATCTAACGCTCGAGGTGTTTCTGGGAACCGCCTCTCATCCGCGCGTCGCCTTGGAGGAGCTCCGCGAGAGTGTGGCCTACTGGCGGCAATTCGTGCCGGAGGACGGCATGAATCTTCACGACGCTATGGCCCGGCTGGATCACCCGCCCGTCGTCTGAGTCGCTTGTTTTCACGCTTCTCCGCATACATCCGCTGATCCGCCTCAATGAACAGCTCCTCGTAGCTCCGTATCCGGTCCGGATGGAACACCGCAAAGCCGAAGCTGAAGCTCAACTTGAAGGGCTTCTCCGAGATTTCGTTCAGACCGGCAACGCGCTCCTGCAGCCGCTCTTCCATTCCGCGAAGCGCATCCGTGTCGGTGCTTCCAGTGACAACAACGAACTCGTCGCCGCCGAAGCGGACGATCATGCGCTGCCCGGCGAACTCTTCTGCGAGGAGATCGGCAAAAGAGATGAGGGCCGCGTCACCTTCGTGATGCCCGTAGGTGTCGTTGATTGTCTTGAAGTCATCCAGATCAATAACCGCGATCCCGAACGGGGTCCCCGCATCCATGAGCCCGTGAACGTATTCATCCGCCCTGAGCCGATTAAAGAGCCCGGTCAGATAATCCATTGAGGCGTTGTAGCTCTCCACGAAGACGTAGGTCAGCATGATCACTATGGCCATGAGCGGCCAAATGGTGAGCAGCCCGTAGTACAGTACCTGGAAAAACGCCCCGACGGCCGGGAGCAGGGTGAACAGCAGGATAATTGTGACAAGTCTGCCGCGAATGCGATACCGATTTCGCATGGCCATGACGAGCACGTACAGGTGCGTCAGGTAGCTTGCGCCCAGATTGGCCCACAGAAGCGGCTTCCGCGTGTAGAGATTGCCCGCATCAATGGTGAACACCAGCGGTTCGAAGAAGTTCAGAACCAGGAGTGCGGTCGAAACGATCATTGGATGCGCATAGTACCAGCGGCGCCGCAGCCGCTCTCGAGATCCATGAACATGGTAGTCGATGTAGGAGGCCCACACAGAGATAATCAGGGGACTCAACCAGACGAAGATCCAGTTGCTCGCGTAGTTGAGCCCGCGATTCAGCCCACCGGGCCGCCCGTTGAAGGACCAGGAGAGGACCTCGAGGACCAACATGGCGGCGTTGACAAGGAGAAGCGTCCGGAAAAGTCGCGCCGTGTAGTTGGA
>CAYFQV010000170.1:0-4793 GCA_964345195.1 uncultured Spirochaetaceae bacterium | reverse complement strand
GAGAACTTCAAGCGACCGTTGATGTAGATGCTCGGCAACTGACTCACCCCGAGCTTCTCGGCTCGGACAATGTTCTCAAGCTTGGTCGCCTTGTACTCGACCACGTCGATACCATCACCGTAATCACGTTTGGCATCCATGACGGACTGGAACATGTAGGTACAGGCCGCACACGTATCGGAGTCTATGGTGAACACTTCCACCAGAGGCCGCGGAAGATTCTCGTAGTCGGGCAGCTCAACCTGAATATCCGGTAGCTCCCGCGTGTAGTTGGCAATGATCGATCGCGTTCGCTCGCTAGCGTGAACAGCCTGCTCGCAACCCACGGTGTTCTCCGGCGGCGTGTCGTAGGGCATGTCACATCCGGGAGAGACAATGAAATTACGCGTATCTCCAACGCTGTCGAGGAGATCAATAACGGTTTTCATGTTGTCCTTCTGGTTGCCGAACAGCATGACGGACGCCAGCGGGATGTTTCCGGCCATAACAATGTTGTAGCGGTCGGTGATCTGCTTCGCTTCGGCGAGGTTAATGTTCTCGTCCACCGAGATGCCGTCGGGCGCCGTCTTGCACATCTCCTCAATATTCTTGGTCGCATCTCCGCAGACGAAGAAGGAGGAGAAAGCGCCGCTTGCGCGGACCGTCTCGAAGAGCCTGCGGTACGGCTCATGAAGGAATT
This sequence comes from uncultured Spirochaetaceae bacterium, assembly GCA_964345195.1. Lineage (GTDB taxonomy): Bacteria > Spirochaetota > Spirochaetia > DSM-27196 > PWMO01 > CAYFQV01. The sequence goes on along the minus strand of CAYFQV010000170.1, from coordinate 4,114 downwards.
CGGCGAAGTGATCCGGCGAGATCTGGGAGACCAGGGGGTCCACGGCGGCGATCACATCCGCACCCGCCTCCACGTAGTACCGCGCCATGGCCTCGCCGATACGAGTGCTGTAGTCGAGGAGATCGCGGACGTAGTCGGGATCGTCGAACATATCCATGAAGATGGTCGTTCCCCGTAGGTGAGACGCGAGCGTGAAGGGACCGCAAAACAAGCCGTAGACGGCGGTCCGGTCACCGACCTCGTCGGTCAATTGCCGCGTGGCCTGGAGCGCCAGGGAGATTCGGCCCTCATCCGGGCCGGGAATGTGCGTGGGCACGACCGCATCCTGGTTCTCCAACGGGTGGCTCCGCACAGTCGGCGGTGCATCGGCGGACCAGAGGAGCTCACAGCCCAAGGCCTCAGCCTCGATTTGCAGGTCGAACATGACCGGTTGGCCGTCCGGGTGATACAAGCGGTGGGCCTCCAAGAGCGAGGACCGCAGCGTGTCGAGATCGGTGTACACCTTTTGCGCATCGGCACCGATCAGCTTTCCGGCGTGCACACCGGCGAATGGGACCCAGGGAACGGCATCCGCTCGTTCATGGCGAAAGCTTGCTAATACTCGCTCTTTTCCCGTCACGTTTTACTCCTTGTCACGTGTTCTACTCATTGTCACGTGCTACTTGTCGTCCAGCGAAGCCAGGGCCTCATCAATCAGCTCGGGCACCTTTACATCCGCCGGCGCGATTACCGTGAGCCCCTCGCCATCGTACGAACCCTCGCTCGGCGCCTCGCGCGCCTCCGCATACTCAATCTCAACGTACGCTCCCGCTGCGCTGACCGAGAACAGCTCCCCGTCGAGCCTGACGAAGCCTTTGATGCGAAGCGTGAGGAGCGACAGCTGCTCGACGACGCGTTGCAACTCGGCACGCGACAAGCCCGGCGGTACCGACCACTGCATGGCGACCGGCCTTCCCGGCCCATCCCAGCCCCGAAACGAGATACCCTCCGGCATCTTCGACGCTGCGCGACCCCTCGGCGGCCCGGTTTCAGAAAGAGCCGATCCGAGTGCGCCTTCAATATCCCCGAGAGTCAGCTCCCCACGGACCGTTCGCAGTTGCGCCGCCTGGGGATTGAGCTCACCCACCCGGGCCGCCACGGCATTCAGCGTTTCCGCTTCAACGAGGTCTGCCTTGTTTATGATCAACGCATCCGCGAATACGACCTGCTCGGTGACCGCGTTCACCACGCGCTCGAGCTTGCCGAAGCGCGGCGCGTCGACGACGGCGGCGAAGCCGCAATAGCGTAGCTGTCGCCCCGCCATCGCTCCGGCGTGGCTTGCGACGGCATCCGTTGCGGCGTTCACAATATCTCGAAGCGGCTGTGGCTTCGCCAGCCCGGAGCTCTCCACGAGCAGCAGGTCAACGCCGCGCTCTACAAGCCGAACGATTGACTTCACGAAGGATCCCGAGAGGCACGCGCAGAAGATCTGCCCGCCGGCGAGCTCAACGACATCGTCTCCATCCACGCCGCGCAGCATGGCGGCATCCACACCGACACTCCCGAAGTCGTTCACCACGACCCCGATACGCCGAGGACCGGCATACTCCGACTCCCCACGGCGGGCGGCTTCGTTGCGCACAAGCGCGTTGAGAACGGTGGTCTTTCCGGCGCCGAGAAAGCCGCCGAGAATCCACAAGGAGATCGTGGCCTGCGCCGCGGGGTAGCTCCGCGAAGCTTCGCTCGGCGCCTGCGATCTACGCTCCGACAAGGTTAAGCGCGTCCTCCGCGGCGCTCGCGGCGTTTGCGGAGTACGCGTCCGCACCAATGGATTCGCAGAACTCCTGCGTGACCGGCGCACCCCCGACCATGATTTTCACGCGATCACGAATGCCGGCTTCATCGGCTGCAGCCACAACTCCCTTCATCTCATTCATGGTGGTGGTAAGCAAGGCGGAGCAGGCAATGATATCCGCGTTGTTTTCCTTCGCCGCGTCAATGAAGCCCTCGGGGGCTACGTCGGTGCCGAGATCGATGACCTCGAAACCCTTGCCCTCCATCATCATCCGCACCAGATTCTTCCCGATGTCGTGAAGGTCGCCTTTGACGGTACCGATGACGATGGTCCCCTTCGACTCGGTCTTCTGCTCCACGAGCAGCGGACGCAACAGCTCAATTCCGCCCTTCATTGCTCGCGCGGCAATAAGTACCTCGGGAACGTAGATCTCGTTGTTCTTGAAGCGCTCGCCGATGACGCCCATGCCGGCCATGAGGCCCTCTTCGAGGATCTGCTTCGCGGGGGTCTCTGCATCGATCTCTTGCTGAACAAGCTCTTTGACGTCCTTGGCCTTGCCCTTCTGAACGTTCTCAGAGATCTCCTGCATACTCATAGTCGACTCCTTTGCGACGGTCCTCGGTTCTCAACCGTGGCGGCCGTCCGATTGTGGTTTCGAATCGTGGCTTCGAGATATATCCGGAAAGATCATATGGTCGATGTAACGGTCTTGGAAGGACGGCAGGGCGGAAAGCTCAATGTGTTCGGCGGTCGCGGCGACGGCGCGCATCCGCGGGAGGATCTCGCGCTGCAAGAGCGCTCGCACCGCACCGACACCGGCGGCGTTCGCCGCGGTGGTGACCCGGCTCTCCGGGACCCCCGGGAGGAGACCGATCCGCAGTGCACTGCTCACCGCCAGGTGTTGGCCGAAGCCTCCGGTCAAGATGACCCGGTCGAGATGCTCCGCGGTCATGCCGGCACGATCCAGAAGCACGTCTATGCCCGCTGCAATAGCGGCCTTCGCCAACTGCAGCTCCCGCACGTCCCCCTGCGTCACCCTAATGCCGGGCGCCGGCTCCAACTCGGGCTCTCCTTCACCGCCACGCTTCAACGCCGCCTGGTAGGCCTCACGCAGCGCGGGATCGGCGAGATCCGCAAGCTCCTCCGGCCCGATCATGCGGCCGGTCTCCTCGAGCACACCGTCGTCGAGAAGCTGAGCCGCCACGTCGAGCAGTGCGGATCCGGCCAAGCCGACCGCCGGGAGGGAAGAGAGAGTGGTCCAGCGGAACTCCGCGCCCTCGCGGCTCCAGCTCGTCACCGCGCCCGGGATACCGCCGACTCCGTGGGAAATGGTCGCACCTTCGAAAGCCGGTCCCGCGGCGGTCGAGCATGCGAATAGATCGCCGTCGTGAACGAGAACCAACTCACCGTTCGTGCCCACATCAATCATGAGGACCGACGCCGTCGTGTGGTCGAGGTCCTCCGCCACCGCGGCGCTCACCGTGTCCGCTCCAACATAGGCCGAAACCGCCGGCAGCAGCCAGACAGCCGCGCGAGGGCAGCTCTCGAGACCGACGGAGGCTGCGGAGAAGCGCATGGCGCCGGTGAAGACGGGTATGAAGGGCGCCCGGCCTATGCCCTGAGGATCCACACCGAGAAGCAGATGCAGCATGGTGGTGTTGCCGGCAAGCGTTATTCCGGCCACCTGCGCAGCGCTGCGGCCGCTCCGGTCGAGAAGTTTCACAATGACTTCATCGAGCTCGGTGACAATGGCGCGGCGAAGCTCCTCGAGGCCGCCCTCATCCGCGTGGGAGATACGACTCAAGACATCCGCGCCGAAGACCGCCTGGCGATTCATGGCGGCCCGCGCCGCCGGCACGCGCTGACTCGGGTCGGCCGAAAGATCAACGAGGTAGCAGCCGAGGGTGGTCGTACCTATATCCACCGCAACGCCCAGAGGTCCACCGGTATCTCCCGGCGGCACATCCGGGACGATCCCGATGAAGGCCGGGAAGCGCGCTTGCGCCGCATCCCCGTCCGCCGAGCCGTCGTCCGCCAAGCCGCCGTCGTCGGCGTAGAGCAACTTGGCATCCATACCCGCCGTGGCGAGCTGTCGCAAGACTTCGAGAGCCGGTGTATCGATCGCCCCGGCTGTGCCCGAATCGCCGGCCCGAGATAGAAGGGCCCGTTGATCCGTAACACTCGCCTCGCCGTCCAGACGCCGCGTATACACCAGCGGGTCGATCGGCCCAGTGATCTCCGGAAGGTCGGTCTTGGTAAACGCCCTGTCGGAGCTTCGCGGAATAGAAAGCTCACGGACCGCAGTGGATGGGAGTCGACAGGCCAGACGGATCCCCGCGG
>CAYFQV010000169.1:4437-6744 GCA_964345195.1 uncultured Spirochaetaceae bacterium | reverse complement strand
GGGCGCACCCTTGCGGTATACCGTCAGGATGTTGGATTTCGGCGGGTGGAAGTGCGCAATCGGGAGCTTCTCATTAACGGAAAGCCGGTCATGATCTACGGTGTGAATCGGCACGAGCACGACCCCGACAGCGGAAAAACCATCTCTCGGGAGAGTATGATCCGGGATCTCGAGCTCCTCAAACAGTTCAACTTCAACGCAGTGCGCACGGCTCACTACCCCAACCATCCCCTCTGGTACTCGCTCTGCGACCGTTACGGGATTTACCTCGTGGATGAAGCGAATATCGAGGCGCACCACTACTACAACGACATCTGCCGGGATCCGCGTTATACCGCGGCTTTCCTCGACCGCTGCCAACGGATGGTCCTCCGGGATTACAACCATCCATCGGTGATTATCTGGTCGCTTGGCAACGAAAGTGGATACGGAGCCAATCACGATGCATGCGCCGGCTGGATACGCCGTGCCGACGAGTCACGTCCGTTACACTACGAGGGTGCCGTTCGGACCGAGTGGGGACAACTCGCGTACAACTACGCTCGCGGGAGGAGCGCTACCGATATCATTGCACCAATGTATGCACCGGTCCAGGAGATACAGGACTGGGCTTCATCGGATCTCGCAGCAGCGGACCCGCGACCGCTGATCATGTGTGAGTACAGTCACGCCATGGGCAACTCCAACGGTGGACTTGAGGACTATATGGCGGCCTTTAAGCAGTACCACGGGCTGCAGGGCGGCTTCATCTGGGACTGGGTTGATCAAGGACTGCGCAAATCCAGTCCCAAGGGTAGCGATTACTGGGCATACGGCGGGGACTTCGGCGACGAGCCGAATGACGGAGACTTCTGCATCAACGGCCTGGTCTGGCCCGATCGGAAACCGCATCCGGCCATGTGGGAGTTCAAGAAGTTTGCCCAAGCCGTGCAATTCGAGCTATCTCTCCCGAACGCCGGCGTATCGCAGGAAACGGCGGGGACGTTAACGGCGACGCTGACTCTGACAAGCCTGCGGGACTTTGCGACCCTGCGCGGCTGTAGCCTTCTGTACGGGGTGCAGGTGGACGGCACAAGGGTTCAGGAAGGGCGCGAGCGCTTGCCGGCCATTGGTCCCGGAGAAGCTCACGCCGCATCGCTTTCTCTCAAAGCCGCGCCTCCGGGTGAACTCATCCTAAGCGTACAAGTTGTAAGCGGTGAACCTGACAGCTTGGTTCCCACCGGACACGAGCTCGCCTGGCAGCAGTGGATAATCCGAAGTTCAGCGCTCGGCGAGAGTGCCGAGGCCGACAAGGTTGTGACCCTCACACCGGGACAGCATGCCTGGTCCGGACCGGAGCCCGGGACCGAGACTTCACGAGATTCCCGCTACCCCGAGTCCCTGTTCTTGAGACTGAAGGGCACGGCCCGGCACGGGACGGGGCCCGACCCGGAGCCCGAGCCGGAGCCGGAGCTGTGGTTCGGGGGCTTTGACGCGCCGCTAGCCCCGCCTGTGCAGTCTCGCAGCAGTAGTGAAGGCCTATCTCTCTCCGGGCCCTCGTTGTGCCTCTGGCGGGCGCCTACGGAAAACGACCTAATCCGAAACATGGGCGGCCAGGAGGAGAAACCGGCAACGCGATGGATCGAGGCCGGCCTCAACGCCTTGCACGGCGCCTGGCGGGTATGTGAACCCGCTCCTGAAGGCTCGGTCGGCAGCGCGGAAGCTGTGTACTCTCATGCCGGTCAAGAGCGCGCCCGCATTCGGCAGATTCTCCGGCGCGTGCCGGGCTCAGCATGGCACCGTCTGGATGTGGTGATAACTCTTTCGGAGATCATCGCGGATCTCCCACGTATCGGCTTGCGCTTTGATCTTCCGGCTGCTTACGAGGCGCTTCGGTGGTACGGACGAGGCCCGCATGAAAACTACCCGGACCGCGCGCACGGCTCTCGGCTCGGCGTACACAGGAGTACGGTGACTGACCAGTACGTGCCGTATATTGTCCCCCAAGAGCACGGTGGGCATTCCGATACCCGGAGGCTCGAGCTTGCCGCCGACGCGGATCGGAACCTCCCCCGGCTCGAAGTCGCGGCGCCGCCCGGCGAGTTGTTTCACTTCTCGGCGCTCCACTCGGCCCCGGAGGACCTGGATACCCTTAGTCACACCCCGCAAATCGAACCGCGTGAGGAAACCGTACTAATCGTGGACTTCTTCCACAGAGGAATCGGCACCGCGGCCTGCGGTCCGGATTGCCATCCGCGCTACATGCGCGGCGGCGGGGTAACGCTCGAACGCTCGCTTCTCATTCGATTGTCCTAGTGCTTCGATTGT
>CAYFQV010000169.1:0-4337 GCA_964345195.1 uncultured Spirochaetaceae bacterium | reverse complement strand
TTCTCTACTGACCGTCCTCGTCGTACAAGTACTGGAAGTACTGAGGATCCGTTGTCAGGGTCTTGCGGAAGCGCGGCAAGGTGTCGCGATAGGACTCCACGGCGCGCCAGAACTCGAAGAAGCTCTCGTCCTGACTGTAGGCGTTGGAGTAAATCGCCGCTGCCTCGGCATCCGCCTCACCGCGGATGGTCTCGGCTTCCTCGTACGCCTCGGACAGGATGGTTTCGCGCTCGTTATCGAGCTCACCAAGGATTTCCTCTTTACGTCCTTCACCGAAGGAACGGTAAGCCTGAGCGATTCGACGCCGTTCGGAGACCATGCGGTCGTAGACGCTTTCGGTGAGATCGTCGGAGTAGCGGATCTGCCGTACGATAACATCAATCAACTCGATCCCAAAGTCCGGCGTAACCTGTGCCGCGGAGCCGAACATCTCGTTGGATAGGTCTTGACGGCCCTTCTCCACGGGCTGTTGCTCGGTTTGGGTCTCAATAAGCTCGGCGAGCTGCTCGAGACCTTCCGCCTCAATTGCGTCTGCATCCGCCTGAATGCGCTGCTTTGGCTCGACCTCGTTTATGGTGTTGCTGTCCCGTACCGCCTCTTCAATTGGGTTCTGAGCAATGACGGTCCGTACCGCGCTCTCGATGACGTCATCCAAGCGTGAGTAACCCTGCTCTATTGAGGTCACGGATGCGTAAAAGAGGTTGGGATCGGTGATCTGCCAGCGCGCCGTCGTATCTACCCAGATAAACTGGTTCTCCGCGGTCGGTATGCGTCGGGGATCACCGTCCCATGAGAGGACACGAGCGGGATACTTGACGACGTTGTCCACCACCGGCGTCTTGAACTTCAAGCCGGCATCCCGTGAGCTGTCTACGATCTCTCCAAAGCGGACTACCACAGCTTGTTCACCCTCTTCCACAACGTAGAGTGGACCGAGCGCGAAAAAGATGATCAGGATGACGGCGATTACAACAAGAACCGTTATAAGTCGTTTCACTGGGAACCTCCTTGTTGTTGCGCAGAGCTCGGAGAAGCGCCTGTTTGCTCACGTTGTAGGTTCAGGAGGGGAATGAAGTTCTGTAAATTGCGGTCGATTAATTCCGTTCCTCTCTCCTCCGCATCTGCAAAGACGTCTTCCATCATCTCAAAGTAGAGGCGCGTGCGCGTCGTGCCCGGGTCTCGCTCGTACTCGGTAAGAACCGAGTTGAACCGTGCAATGTCACCTGACGCCGTGTTGACGCGGCGTGCCGCGTAGCCGCGAGACTCCTGGATAATACGGTCGGCTTGACCGCGGGCCCGCGGAATCTCGTTGTTGAACTGTTCACGGCCTTCGTTGATCAGACGGTTCATGTCTTGAATGGCGCGATTGACGTCCTCGAAGGCGTCTTGGACCCGGCCGACCGGCGGAACAATGTTCTGCAGCCGGACTTGCGTAATGCGAGCCCCCAGACCGTAGCTGTCGAGGATGCGTTGCATCTCCTGGCGCCCTTGGTCCTCAATAACCTGCCGGGCGTCGCCAATAACGTCTAGAATGGCGCGGTCGCCCACGAGCCGATTGATGACCGACTGGGAAATGTCCCGGATGGTCTTTTCCCGGTTCTGAACGTTGAACAGCCAGTCCTGCGCGTTGACGATCCGATACTGAATTATCCACTCAACATCGATAATGTTGAGGTCTCCGGTCAGCATGATCGACTCTTCCGGATAGTCGACGTCGGAGCGACTGGTGTTCACTCCCGGCCGATCGACTCGAAAACCGAATGCCATACTTTGAATAACTTGCGTCGGGACGTTGTAGTTCACTTCAAGGCTAAAGGGCAACTTGAACTGCAAGCCCGGACCGACGGTCCTGTTGTACTGCCCAAAGCGCAATACCACGGCTTCCTCGGTCTGGTCGACGACGAAGAAGCTGCTCATAACCACGGCGATAAGGGCAATCACCACTATGATTATGATCAATATGCGCGGCCGCAGCTTAAAGGGCAGTTGAGGGGAAGAGTCCCGTTCGGACATGGTGCCTCCTGTGTGCGGATAAAAGATTGACACTTCAAGCTAACCCTTCCGGGCTAGGCAGTCAACATGGCTTTAGTGGTTCGTCACGGGCAGAGATAGGGCGTTTTTGAAAAGCCTTTGTCCGGGCCGGGCGGACAATGGTACACTTACGCGAATTATTGTTCACAGTGAAACGGCGTCTCAGGGACGCTTCGAAGTGTGACGGAGCTACAGGAAGGAGCATGTATGGCAAACGGTGACTTCTCGAATCTCGGCGGCTACGCTGCCGTACCTTTTATTTGGCGAGACCAGGATCGCAAGCGCATACGCAAAACCATTCAACAAGCCCTGGTAGATGACCCTGAAATCGCGGATGCTACGAACATCTCTGTTGTCTTTAGCGGAGAAGACCGCAAAGAGCTCGAAATCGTCGGATCCGTTGAAGACGAGCGGTCGGCCAAGCGCGCTCGGGAGATTGCCGAACGCCACACCGCCGAGGACGTGAGCGTGGTAAACAAGCTGACGGTTGACTGAGGGGCCAACGCCGTCGCGCGCTTGGCACCGTTGACACCCCCCAAGCGCGTTTCTATGATCACCCCATGGCACAACCCACTGCGAAGCGCCGGCTGATCACTTCGGCACTCCCATACGTCAACAACATTCCCCATCTTGGGAACCTCATCCAAGTCCTTTCAGCGGACGTCTTTGCCCGTTTCTGCCGGCTGCGAGGATACGAGACGCTCTACATCTGCGGTACGGATGAATACGGTACCGCTACCGAGACGCGCGCACGGGAGGAGGGCACCACGCCTCAGGAGCTCTGCGACCGCTACTACGCCGTCCACCGGGAGATCTACGAGTGGTTCAACATTGCCTTCGATCGCTTCGGCCGAACCTCGACGCCGGCGCAGACCGAGATCACGCAGGGCATCTTCCGGGGCCTCTACAACAACGGCTACATCAAAGAGCACGAGATCGAGCAGCTCTACTCGGAGAAGTCCGACATGTTCCTCGCGGACCGCTACGTTCGCGGCACCTGCCCCCATTGCGGCTACGAAGAGGCTCGGGGTGATCAGTGCGAGAACTGCGGCAAACTGCTCGATCCCACGGACCTCATCAATCCGCGGAGCATGTTCGACGATTCCACGCCGGTGCTGAAAAAGAGCAAGCACCTCTACATCGACCTGCCGGCGATTCGGCCCAAGTTGGAGGCATGGATCGATGAAGCCGCCAAGACCGGGCGCTGGGCGCGCAACGCCGTTCAAATGACCCAAGCCTGGATCCGCGACGGCCTTCGCGAGCGGGCGATCACCCGGGACTTGAAGTGGGGAATTCCGGTACCGCTGGAGGGCTTTCGGGACAAGGTGTTCTACGTCTGGTTCGACGCACCCATCGGCTATATCTCGATCACCGCGAACCACAGGGATGACTGGGAGAGCTGGTGGAAGAACCCGGAGAACGTGCAGCTCACGCAGTTCATTGGAAAGGACAATATTCCCTTCCATACGGTTATCTTCCCATCGTCGCTGATCGGCAGCGGAGAGAACTGGACGCTCCTGCACCATATGTCGTCGAGCGAGTACCTGAACTACGAGGGCGGCCAGTTCTCGAAGAGTCGGGGTGTCGGGGTCTTCGGCACGGACGCACAGGATACCGGCATTCCCGCGGATGTCTGGCGCTTCTACATTTTCTACAACCGCCCGGAGACGAGCGACTTCATGTTCACCTGGGACGACTTCCAGGAGAAGGTGAACGGCGAGCTTATCGGCAACCTCTCGAACCTGGTGAATCGGGCGACCTCCTTTATCTCCAAGTACTTCCGTTCCGAGGTCGCCTCCGCCGACGAGGTGTCGGCACGGATTGCCGCGGTAAACGGCGCGGGCGAGGAGATAGAGACTTGGGAGGCTTTCTGGAAAGAGGTCGAGCGGCAGGAGGATCAGATCACCGAGCACCTGGAGAACGCGGAGCTTCGAGACGCCTTTCGAAAGACCTTCATGCTCTCCTCCTACGGAAACCGGGTTTTCCAGCAGGCGGAGCCCTGGAAGACCCGCAAGAGCGACCCGGAGGGGACCAAGGCGCTGCTGCACCATCTGATCTATCTGGTGCGGGATCTCGCCATTCTCATTTCTCCCTATATCCCTGACACGGGGAAGCGCATTGCCGAGCTGATCGGGGCGGAGGGCACCGACTGGTCCGATCTGCGGAGGCGAAGCGGTATCGGCACGATCGAGCGGCCGAAGATTCTCTTCTCTCAGCTGGAGGACGACTTCGTGGCCTCCCTCCGGGAGCGCTTCTCCGGGACGCAGGCGGAGCGTAAGGACCGTGAGGCCGCGGGGCAGGCGGCG
>CAYFQV010000168.1:4308-6747 GCA_964345195.1 uncultured Spirochaetaceae bacterium | reverse complement strand
CATCTTTCCATGGTGCAAATGCTAGAGGTGGCTCCGATCCCTGCGTTCCGCGAGGCCGCCCTCGGTGAAATACGGCGACTCCTTCTCGCCGACCCTGCGGATGTCGATATGCCGGCCGTGCTGCATACCGGGGCACGTATTCACGAGTCGCTCGATCGCCGGCAGGAGGCCATTAAGAGCTATACGGTGATTCAACAATTCTATCCGGAGAGTCGCTTCGCCGACGAAGCCACGCAACGCATTCGGGTCCTGAGAGCGACGGACGAGTCCGAGCAAGACTCATAGCTGCTTTACAACGCGGGAGCATTCGGTGGGAGACAAAAGCATGTGGCCAAACTGGGGGAGTCGATCCATACTGAAGAGACTTTAGGTATGCAAGGAGATCCCCTATGGCCACGCGGAACGTGCTCATCATCGGCTCCGCCGGACGAGACTTCCACAACTTCAACGTGTATTTCCGCACTAGACCGAACGACCGTGTCGTAGGATTCACAGCCGGCGCACAGGTGCCGGGCATCAAAGGTCGGCGGTATCCGGCAACGCTCGCAGGCGATCGCTACCCAGACGGGATCCCGATTTATGCGGAAGAAGATCTACCGAGATTGATTCGGGAGCTGGAGGTCGATGACTGTGTCTTCGCCTACAGCGACGTTCCGTATCAGCATGTCATGCGTGTCTGCTCCATTGTAAACGCCGCGGGCGCGAGTTTCACCATGATGGGCCCGAACGACACCATGCTGAAAAGTCGTAAACCGGTGATTGCCGTCGGCGCGGTACGGACGGGTAGCGGCAAGAGTCAGACTTCCCGGCGAGTTATCGAGTATCTCTTGGCGGCGGGGCTGCGAGTGGTGGCGGTGCGACATCCCATGCCGTACGGCGATGTTGCCGCTCAGCGGGTGCAGAGATTCGCTTGCCTCGAGGACCTTTCTCGTCATCAATGCACCGTGGAGGAGATGGAGGAGTACGAGCCGCACATCACCCGCGGCAACGTCATCTACGCCGGAGTTGATTACGAGGAAATATTGCGGGCGGCTGAAGAAGATCCTAAGGGTTGTGATGTAGTCGTGTGGGACGGCGGAAACAACGATTTTCCCTTCTATCGACCCGACCTGATGATAACCGTCGCGGATCCCCATCGGCCGGGACATGAGCGCGGCTATTATCCCGGTGAGGTCAACCTTCGTCTTGCGGATGTCGTGGTCATCAACAAGATCGACACGGCTTCACCCGGCGACATACAGACGGTTCGCGAGGCAATAGCGGCGACCAACCCGTCCGCGGAGGTCGTAGATGCGGCCTCTCCCATCCGAGTCGATGATCCAACGGTAATCCGCGATAAGCGCGTCTTGGTTATCGAGGACGGCCCGACTCTGACTCACGGTGAAATGCGCTACGGAGCCGGTGTTGTGGCGGCACGGCGCTACGGTGCGGCGGAACTGGTTGATCCACGCCCCTTTGTGGTTGGCTCGATCCGTGACACCTTCGCGCAGTGGCCGGAAATCGGCCCGCTCTTGCCGGCCATGGGCTACGGGAGTGCGCAGCAGCGGGACCTCCAAGAAACGATCGAGAAGAGTGATGCGGATGCCGTGGTCATTGCTAGCCCCATTGACCTCAATCGCATTATTCAGATCGATAAGCCGAGTACGCGTGTCTACTATGACCTGCAGGAGATAGGCTCGCCGGACCTAAGTTCCATCCTCGAACGCTTTCGTTGTCGTCACGCACTTTAGAGCTTGAAAAGCGAGCCAAATGTCTCTCGGTACGGGCGACAAGTTTCGTTCAGAGCCATTCACGACGGTGATCCCGAGACTAACTTGGACCATGCAGACGGCTCCAACCTTACTACACACGTCGACAGTGATTCTGTGAATGCGCAGCCGGCATGGTTTGATGTGCAGCCCGCATCCTTCTCGTATCCGCCCGTTATGCATGCCGATGGGTCATGGCCGCGCACGCAGCATTGCCCAGTAAGAACACGATCCAAAACAGCAGGAGCCAGATGAGGAACAAGGGGAGTACGGCGAGTGAGCCGTATATGCGGTTGTAGTTCAGCACGTTTGCGTTTATCCAGGTGTAGCCGTATTGTACCAGGGCAAGAAGAGCTACGGAGGCCAGAGACGAAATGAGCGCTGCAGAGATACGTACTCGCGCCTGTGGAACCAATTGATACACGGCGTACAGTACGACTGCCAAAACCATATATGCGAGGATTCGCGAGGGGATTCGGGGAAGGCCTGGAATACTGTCTACGGACAGTACGGCGACCAGTAGCGCAAGAACGACGGGGCCGATTACAATAATTCCCAGGTACGACAGGAGTGAGTGCACGTGAGAGCGTTTCTTTCTTACGCCCCACACGCGTTGGACCGCTGTGTCGATGTCGCTGAGGAGCTTCGTAGATACGACGAGGAGGAAGATTAGTCCCGTTCCGCCGACAAC
>CAYFQV010000168.1:2226-4208 GCA_964345195.1 uncultured Spirochaetaceae bacterium | reverse complement strand
TAATGGTAATGGCACTGCTGTTTCTCCCGGCGGTGATTGTATTCGGACAAGATTCCGGAAGCGCGACTGAACCCGGTTCTTCCGCGGGACCAGCGGCGCCTGGAGCTCCTCCAGCTCCTCAGTCTTCAGATATTTCGGACGGTGAAATCGAAAACTTCGTTTCGGCGTTTACCGAAATTCAGGCTGTCCAACAATCGGCTCGGCAAGAGATCAACACCGTGCTGCAGGAAAGCGAGATGGAGCAGGAGCGCTTTATGCAGATCTACGAGGCGCAACAGCAGGCGGCACAATCGCAGTCCCAGTCGGGGCAGGGAACGGCGCCCGGCCGCGACAGCTCCTCTGTTAATATGACGGAACAGGAGCAAGAAACCTACCAAGAGACGCTATCCCTGATCTTCGAGGTGCAACGCTCCATGCAGACAGAGGTGCAAGACGTGATTGCGGCAGAAGAGATAGCTATGCAGCGCTTTAACCAGATCTACGCCGCCATTTCTCAGCGGCCGCAAGTTCAGGAACGAGTTCGCGCTGAGCTCCGACAACGGCAGCAAGAGCAACAGGAACAGCAAGAGCAACAGCAACAGCAACAGTAGAGTTGAATGACGCTGTTCTTTAACGACGGCCGATCTTGCGGGCGCTTATTCGGCGGAGCCTGCGGATTGGTACCGCGCTAAGTTCCGCCACGTAATCCGAGAAAGATACAAATACAGCACCGCCGTGGAATCACGGTGGTGCTGCTGTTTTCGAAACCGGCCTGCCGCCCGCCGCCCGGCGGTACGGCACGGCCGGCGGAACGCCATGACCCCGGTGGGCATACGGTTTCTGCTGGGTTCTTTATGCCGCCCCGAATGTCCCGTCTATCGGTGTCTTCGCAGAACGCTAACTGCGTTTGTTGCAGCGGATCCGCCGACATTCAGCGTAACACCGATCTCCGGTTGTTTCTTTGCCGGAGCCACCCCAATCGGCTCGCCGACGAGTTGCTTGTAAACCAGAGCATGCATGGAGACGCCGGTCGCTCCTACGGGATGTCCCTTCGACTTCAATCCTCCGGATAAGTTCACCGGGCAGGTATCATCCCGCGTGAATCGACCCTCCTTATAGTCGTTACCCGCCTGACCATCCGCGGATAATCCAAGAGCTTCGGTACTCAAGAGTTGGTTGATGGTGAAGCAATCGTGAACCTCGGCCAAATCCAGATCTGCGACGCCGATTCCCGCCTCTGCGTAGGCCTGCGTAACCGCCCACTTGGCGCCTTGCAGCTCGTACATGTTGTCGCGTTGCTCGATGGGAAGCCGCTCTGAGGCGTGTCCAACGCCCGCGATTTCGACGACGCGGTCTTGTTTCTCCGACAAAGCACCGGTGTCCGAAAGTACAACTGCGGCTGCACCGTCGGTAATCAAAGAGCAGTCGTGCAGTCGCAAAGGGTCGGCAATAATGGGGTTCTTTTCATCCGGAACGCTGAGAATCGCGTCTGCCGTCATGAGCCCGTGTTTGTCGGGAGGTCCGCCTTTTGTGAAGTGAGCCGAAGGGTTCTCAACACCATTTGTATACATGAGGGCGCTCACGTAGGCCAGCATCTCACGTAACTCCTTCGGGGATAGGTTGTATCGGTCGCGGTAGCCTTTAGCGTACTCCGCAAACAGCCCCGGGAAGGTCATGCCCTGAGCTCCCTCCGTAGGCCAGTAGGACGCGGTGGCAAGAGCGTGCGTCACACCCTTCGTATTGAGAAGATTCATCTTCTCGACCCCCACCACGAGCGCTTTCTTATAGCGGCCCGACTCGATACCGTACACGGCGTTGTAGATTCCGACGCTACCGCTCGCACAGGCTCCTTCGACACGTTGCGACGGCTTGAAACGAAGCGCCTCCGGGAATGCCTCGATCGGAAGTGGACCCAGATGATCCTGTTCAGTGAACAACCCGGGGGTGAAAGAGCTCACCCAGACTCCATCGATCTCATGTGGATCGATTTGTGCATCCGCAAT
>CAYFQV010000168.1:0-2126 GCA_964345195.1 uncultured Spirochaetaceae bacterium | reverse complement strand
ACGCCCGGCAACACAAAATCCTCACAGAAGCTGAGACCGTCGCGTACCAGGTCGAAGCTATCGTCGGAGATCGCCCAGTCGAGGAACACCGAGCGCATGGCCCGGTTGAACATCTGCGCCAGCCTGTCCGGGTCAATGTCGGTCCGAACGTGGCCACGGCTGCGGCCTTCCTCCAAGATTTCTGAAATCAAGGTGTGTAGGTATCGTCGCCTGTCTACGAGGATCTTCTCGGTCTGCGAATGCACGAGTTGATTGGAGTACAGAAGCTTAAGCATCTCGAGACCGATGTTGTCTCGAACATAGCGTAGTTGCATTCGGGTGAATGCAAGCAGTTTGTCCCGCGTGTGAGCGTAGCGCCTCAGGCTGCGTTGGTACTTCCGATAGTACTCGTCAATGGCGGTGAACTCTTCAATGATTATCGCGCTCTTAGTGGGGAAATAGGTGTAGAAACTGCCCTTAGACGTGCCGGCGCGGCGTGCGATCTCCTCGACCGTGACGGCGTCGAATCCCTTCTGTTTGAACAGGGCAATCGCACTCTCAAAGAGTGCCCGCTTTGTTTTGCGTGCCTGCAGCTGTCTGTTTGTTGGTTCCGCAGCCATATCGACACTCGCTTAGTTAGTCTTCTTCCTCAAATCTGAAGGCTGTGTTTCACCAAGCAGGTTTGACAAATTGGAATGATAGCGAATAGACTGACTATGGTCAACGTATATAGTCAATGACCACGGTCAACAAATTACGCTTGAATGCAGAAAGCGCGGAGGAATGGCATGGAAGTGAAGGGTAGTGTAGCAGTTGTCACCGGCGGAGCCAGTGGCATTGGTGAGGCCGTCGCAAAGGGTCTCGCCCAGAGCGGTGTGCGAGTCATGCTCGGTGACGTGAGTCAAGAAGGACTGGATCGGGTGGAAAAGGAAATCCGGGATGCCGGCGGTGAAGCTGCAAGTCAAGTGGTGGATGTGACGAGCGACGAGGAAACCGGACGCCTCATGGATACGGCGATCGAGAAGTTTGGTTCAATCAATTCGGTAGTGCCGTGTGCCGGGATTATTCGGGATGGCTTGTTCATTTCGACGGACAAAGAAACCGGTAAAGTCAAGAAGTTCATGTCCACCGATGATTTCCGTAAGGTTGTAGAGGTGAACTTAACCGGGTCGTTCATCACGTTGCGTGAGGCGGCCGTACGCATGGTAGACAACGGATACCCCGGTGTGCTGTTCACCATCTCGTCTATACAGAAGGCCGGTGGTGTAGGGCAGTTGAACTATTCCTCGACAAAGGCGGCTCTTGCCATGTGGCCCAAGGTCTTGATCGGGGAGTTCCAGATGCGCAACATCAAGGATATTCGCGTCGTTGCGATCGCTCCCGGTTACGTCGGCACACCAATGGTGCGCAGCATGGATCAGAAGGCTCTGGACAAGATCGTGTCCAACGCTCACATTGGCCGCTTGATAGAGCCGACGGAGATCGCGGATACCATTCGCTATGTAATGACGAATGACGCCATCAACGCCACGACGATTGAGGTTGCCGGCGGAACGATCAGCGGAATGATCGCCAAGTAGACGCTGCTCGGATAGCGGGACTGATCTATTGAAGTAGCTGTCACCGTTCAGCAATGAAGGTCGTGTGAACGGTGGCAGTGATCTCTTCCTTCCGGGATTCGCTGTTGTACATAGCGTCGGGCCTGTTGCCCCTATATTCCAATCAGAAAGCGGCGCACATCGTGAAAGACCAGGAGTAATCCCGGTGGAAGCGTTCGTTGCGCTGTTCGCAATTCAAAGTGCAGATGCGGCCCGGTAGAACGTCCGGTGTTGCCCACCTTTCCCACGGTGAATCCACGGATAAGCAGTGCGCCTTGTCGGGTATCGACCTGCGAGAGGTGGGCGTAATAGCTTCGCATGCCGAATAGATGCCGCAGCACAACGAGCTTTCCATATGTCGGGTGCTCCTCTACTCGTTCCACGACGCCGCTTCTGGTGGCAATAACGGCTGTGCCTTGTTTAGCGCCGAGATCGAGCCCTCGGTGCATTTCAATGTCGAACAGGCCCCGACCGTCCGGACTCCATCTGAGGAAATAGTTTGATGTCACGGTTCCCTCGACAGGGTAGCGAAAGGGCGGAATCAACACC
>CAYFQV010000167.1:0-6751 GCA_964345195.1 uncultured Spirochaetaceae bacterium | reverse complement strand
GAGGTGGGCTGGGAGTAAGTGACTTCCGCTCTGCGCCCCTACACGCTGAGACTGCTAGGAATGTGGAGGACGCTGCTGTTGGCCGTTCCGACGGCAGTGATCCTTCTGCCGCTGGCGGTTCCCTTCGTCTCCCTGGGCACGCCGTCCGGGGAGACCTGGGCGCACCTCGTGGCTACGGTGCTCCCGGGCTACGTGGTGAACACCGTTTTGCTGTCGGCGGGCGCGGCGGGATTGGCCGGGGTGATCGGCACGGCGGCGGCGTGGACCATCTCTCAGTACGACTTTCCGGGTAGAGGCACGCTTCAATGGACCTTGGTGCTGCCCCTGGCGCTGCCCCTGTACGTGTCCGCCCAAGCGTTCGGCGGCCTCTTCGAATACAGTGGACCGGTCAATCATCTGTGGACGGCTGTTGTGCACGCCTTCGCGCCGGATACGATCTCGTACCTTTCCATTCGAAATCTGCCCGGTTTGATCATCGTGTCCGCGTTCGCCCTCTACCCCTACGTCTATCTTACCGTGCGTAACTGGTTCGAAAGCCAGGCGGGGCGACTGCTGGAAGCAGGTCGAAGCGTGGCCTCCGAGCGTCGCGTCGCCCTGCGTCTCGCGCTGCCGCTTGCCAGGCCGGCGCTGATCGGGGGCATGGTGCTGGTGATCATGGAGACCCTGAACGAGTATGGGGCGCCCCTGTACTTCGGGGTGAGCACCCTGACCACCGGCATCTTTCGCAGCTGGTTCGCTCTGGCCGACATTCAGGCCGCTTTGCGCCTTGCGGTTCTGCTGCTCGGCCTTGTCTTCGTGTTTCTCACGCTCGAGCGGCTGTCTCGCCGACGAGCGCGCTACGCCGGGGACATGAGCTCCGGGCCCGCGGCGATTACCATCCGGCGGCGTCGGCTCCGGTCCCGCCGTTCCGTACTCGCCGCCATTGCGGTTACCGGCATTCCGGTTTTCGTGGGCTTTGTCGCCCCGGTCGGCCAACTCTTGAGCTGGGCGGTTCACGCGGATCCCGCTGCGTTGCGGGGCTTCGGTGAGCTTGCCGGCCGCAGTTTGGGGCTCGCGGCTGTTGCCGCCGCCGGGATCGGCGCGGTAGCCCTCGTGTTTGCACACAGTGCGCGGACCGCGCCGCCGCGGATCGGCCCCGCTATTGCCAACACCGCGACGATAGGCTATGCGGTTCCGGGTGCAGTCATTGCGGTTGGTATGCTACAGTTCGCCCGCATGCTCGCCGGGGGGCTGCCGGGCATTGCGCTTATCGGGAGCGTCGGCTTGCTCATGGCGGCCTACGGGTTACGCTTCCTCGGCGTCGCCTTTCACCCAACGAGCGCCGCGTTCGAGATGAACGGAAACCGGCTCCGAGAATCGGCGCGCTCGCTCGGTGCTTCGAGCATGGCTGCGCTTTTTCGGGGTGAGCTGCCGCCCATGCGTCGCATCATCGGCGGCGCCGCCGTGCTCGTGTTCGTAGATGTGCTGAAGGAGCTGCCGTTGACCCTGGTCCTTCGACCCTTTGATTTTGAGACGCTCGCCACCGCCACCTTTCGACTGGCCGGGGATGAGCGAGTCGTTGAAGCCTCTATTCCGGCGCTCATTCTGGTAGCGGCCGGGTGCGTGGCTGTTGTGGTCTTGCACCGCGTCCTTGGAGGTCGAAATGCCTGAGAATGGACGCAGCCGCACTCATCCAGCAGTCGTGGTGAGCCTGGACCGTGTGCTCCGGCGATTCCCCGGACAAACGCAAGCGGCGGTCGATCATGTGTCCCTTTCGGTACAGGACGGTGAAATCCTGTCCCTGGTGGGGGAAAGCGGCTGCGGGAAGACGACCACTCTTCGGATGATTGCCGGTTTCGAGACACCCGACGGCGGCACTGTGACGATCGGCGATCGTCGCGTAGCGGGGAACGGCTTCATTGTCCCGCCGAACAAGCGACCCACGGGAATCGTGTTCCAGGAGCATGCGCTCTTTCCGCACAAGACGGTAAGTCAAAACATTGCCTTTGGACTGTCCCACATGACCCGGCGCGAGCGTAGAAGGCGGATCGACGAGCTTGTGGAACTGGCCGCGTTGGAGGGCCTCTCCGGGCGGTATCCCCACGAGCTTTCCGGAGGGCAGGCTCAGCGGGTCGCCCTGGCACGCGCTCTGGCTCCCAGACCCGAGGTTATTCTCCTCGATGAACCCTTCAACAATCTGGACAGTACGCTACGCTTTCGCCTGCTCCGGGACGTGGAGACGCTTATTCGTACCGAGGGGACCACCGGGATTCTGGTGACCCATGATTGGCAGGAGGCCTTCGCGGTCTCCGATCGCATTGCTGTTATGAACAAAGGCCGGGTGCTGCAGATCGGTACGCCCCGGGAAGTCTATGAGAAACCGCAATCGCGCTTCGTGGCGGAGTTCTTCGGGCCGGTGAATCAGCTGCCGCCGTCCGGGAGGGAAGCCTCGGTGGTGCACATCCGTCCACGGGACGTTCTGGTCTGCCGCGGCACTCACTGTCCCTACGCCAACTGCCGTGCCTACCAGGGGCTGGTCGAGCGAACACGCTTTCTCGGGGAGTACCAGGAGGTTTTGTGTCGGGTCGACGGCTCGAAAGCCATGGCCGGCGCCCGCGAAAGCGGATCCCGGGAGAGCGAATTACACGAGAGTGGGCACGTCCTCACGGCCTACGCGCCGGCGCAGCTCGACCTATCTGATGGTGAAACCATTGTCGCCGCATGTCCGGAGTCGCTGGTTCTCCGTTTTGACGACGCTGCGGACGGCGGCAGCCCTTAGAGCGTGATGATCACCCGCGGCGCGGGGTCGACCCGCCGGCGTGGGTTCAGATGAAGAGTCCACGCCGTAGACCCATTTTGTTGGGGATACGACAGCTAGCTCCGTCATGCTTCAGTTCGTGACCGGTCTGGTCCGGCTGAAGGATGAAGCCGTGCGGCACCGGGCCCGCGGCGGCGACTCACCGGAGGTGACGTGACCGCTTCGCTCCAGCGACGATCCCCTCTGAGGCTCTTGTTCTCCTTGCCCCCTCGCTTTCGGTATATTTGTAGCGAGAACAAACACGCATAGCAGGATGGAGGAGCTTGTCATGAGTGGCTCGAAGACCGTGATCTACAGCAGCGAGGAACAGATGAGCCGGAAGGATTTGGCAGGATTCCTGCGGAGCCTTGCCGACCGTGTCGAGACCGGGCGCGTCGTTCTCACCAGCGGCTCAAAGGAGACTCCGGTCAATGTACCGGAGCAGCTGGAGCTCGAGGTTCAGTACGAGGAGAAGCAGAAGTCGGGGGGCACGCGCCATCAGCTCGAGCTGGAGGTCGAGTGGGGCCCGGGCACCGGCGGCAGTGTTGGACTGGCGTAAGTTTCACGGATAGTGTTCTTGCGTGGGCCTTTCTTGGCGCAGCCGGACGCACTGTTCCGCTTGGATCGCGGACGGCAGCTAAATGGCCAGAGTGCCGAGCTCAATCCTGGAGTGAACGCCGAGTTTGTGCATGGCCGACGTAAGGTGTCCCGCAACGGTGGATCGCGAAATGCCGAGGGTGTAGCCGATCTCTTTATCGCCACATCCTCTCTGCGCCAGGAGAGCGACTTGGTGCTGCCGTTGGCTCAGCAGTGACGTGTCGCCCAGGCGGGATACGCGCGACCCCTGAACCTCTTTCGCCTCTGTGATCGCCAATCGAGCTCGAAACTGCACAAGCTCGCAGCGGCTTCCGATACCCAACTTCCGATAAACTGATCCCAACTGCGTTTCCACGGTGCGTCTCGAGCTTCCTCGCTCCAGAGCGATGCGAGCGCTGGAAAAGCCACGTGATGCCAAGCAAACAATGTGATGCTCGGCGGGAGTAAGATACCGACCCGTTGTTCCCGGTTCGGCATCCGTGTCGCCGATAGCAATGAGTAGCACCGCATATGATTATAGAATCAATGAGTTATGCGGTCAACAATACCCTTATTTTTGACCGGACAAATTACGTATCATCGGCGCATTTCCCGAAGAGGAATTATCGTTTATAAGTGGAATATGCGCGAGTACGAACCCAAAGCGACGTCGATCTACCGAGCACTTCGGCACTTGTTGAGGACCGCTGCGGTGGCGGTGGTGTTATTCTTCTTCCTGGCCGGGTGTAATCTCACTGCCGGGAACACGAACGACTCGGATACATCAGATAGTGACACAGAAGCGCCGGCGGAAGTCACGAACCTCACGGCGAGCGGCGGAGACCAGACGGCGGTCCTAACGTGGACCGATCCAAGTGATGCGGACTTTGCCGGCGTTGAGATAACCTGGAGCCCCAACGGCAGTGCTGTCCAAAATGTCGATCCCGGCGTGGAAACTTTTACCGCCGAGGGCCTGACGAACGAAGAGACGTATACCTTTACCGTCAAGAGCGTGGATGATGCTGGAAACGTCTCCAACGGCCAAGATGTAAGCGCTACGCCTGCAAGCTCGCAGTTCCAGACCGGTGTTGCGATACAGCGCGTCAGCGAACGTGTCTCCGACGGCGTCGGTGGGGAGGATCACAGCGGCCGGTCCGGGATCGACGGCGACGGAAGCGTCGTTGTCTTCGAATCCACCGCGACCAATCTGGTAAGCGGGGATACGGAGGAAGAGCAGGACATTTTTGTTCTCGATCGAGCGGCTGAGACGCTTGAGCGCATAAGCGTCGGCACATCCGGAGGCGGTGGAAATGCCATCAGTGGAAATCCAGTGGTCACTCCGGATGGACGCTACGTCGTCTACGAGTCCCGGGCAACGAACCTTGTCGCCAATGACACTAACTCGGACTACGACGTCTTTGTATATGACCGCGATACGGGTGAGACAGAGCGGGTGAGCGTCGCTTCAGATGGGACTGAAGGAGACGGCGGCAGTTTCGAGGCCGCGGTTTCAAGCGACGGTCGCTACGTTGTATTCGAGTCAGACGCTACCAACCTGGTTGACGACGATACGGAAGGCAAGCGCGACGTCTTTCTCCACGACCGGGATACGGGCTCGACAACTCGTGTGAATGTGAATGATTCCGGCGAGGCCCCGAGCTCGTATGACAGCGACGAAGTCGACATCAGCGGCGACGGCAACCTAGTCGTGTTTCAGTCCCAGTCCTCGATTTTCGCGGCAGCCGACAACAACAACGTTGTGGATGTCTTTCTCCGGGATATCGCCGCCGGTACGACCACGCGTATCAGTGTAGACACCGACCCGACCAACGATGACGGCGGTGATCCGGACGGTTCGAGCACCTCGCCCGTCATCAGCAGCGACGGTTCCACGGTGGTATTCCGCTCGCTCGCCACCGACTTAGTCGCCTCTGATGGAAACGGTGCCAAGGATGTCTTTGCCTTTGACGTTGCGACAGAAACGATCGAGCGGGTCAGCCTCGATACCGGCGGTGGCGATTCGGACGGCAGGTCCGCCGACGCACTCAGCCCTTTCCTGGACGTGAGTGGTGACGGCAGATACGTCGTATTCGACTCATACGCGAGCAATCTGGTTTCCGACGACACCAACAGCACTTGGGACGTCTTTGTATTCGACCGCCAGGAAGATACGGCATTTCGCGTGAGTGAAGCCGCCGACGGCACGCAAGCCACTAACTACAGTTATCGCGTCGCCATAAGCGACAACGGCGCCTATGCGGCGTTTAGCTCGGGTGCCTCCAACCTAATTAGCGACGACAGCAACGGCAAGAACGACGTATTCGTGGCACCCGTGGAGTAGTTGGCAACGGGTGCCGCAAGCCTGGCGGGGTTTTCGTGTCTGTCTAGGTATCAGCACGGAAAACTATCGACCGGGCCGGCTCAAACAGCTCAAACAATTTGAAACGCCCTCACCTTGGCGCGCCACCTGGCAAGCTGTGAAATCTGCGGTTTCCCACGCCGCCATAGTTGTCCTCATGTACTTCACCATGCAGTGGGGATTCCTAGTGTGGGCGAACATTCTCTTGGCCATTCCCGCGGCGGCATTCCTGGTGCGGATGTTCATCATCTTCCACGACTGCCGTCACTGATCATTCTTCAAGTCCCTGACCGTGGACGAGTACAAGGCGAGTCCCTGGTACAATTCGTGTTCACGATGCCTAAGGCGCTTCGACTGTTTTTCCGCCAGGACCGACGGCTGTCCGCCGAAGTCTCACGCCTGATCTAATCGACCATTTCGGAGTTGTACGCGGCAGCGGTAGACAAAGCCGTGCTGAGTGGGGTGATCGCCGCACATCAGCCCGCCGGCGATCGATCTGCTTGCAGGTGGAGAAGCATCCGCTACGAGGCGTTTGCACGGAACATTCTCTCTTAGAAGAACTGAGGGGAAGGTGTTGTTATCAGGCAATATGGACTTTACGTATCCCGTGCGAAGGTCCGTTGGACAAAGATGTCGAGTTTGGGGATTCGTGCCCTTAAGGTATAGCTATAACTCTTGCCATCGGTCGGACGGCCGTGATTTAGCATAGTGTTTTGTGTACACAGAAGCACGGATGACCGGCGGTCCTATCGGGGAACACTACACCGGCAAGAGCATGGATCCCATAAGAAGTATCTCCGATTATGGCTTGCGCAACTGGGCCCCGTAGTTTGCTCGGTTCACCACTTTGGGTGCTATAGCTCCTCGATTTCCTTTTCGGACAAGCCGGTGATATCGGCGATGTCTGCAATCGAGAAACCGCGCTTTCGCATCTTGCGGGCGGCCTCGCGGGCTTTCTGCTGCATACCCTCCCGCATACCCTCCTGCATACCCTCCTGCATGCCCCGTTTTTCCCCGCGTTGTTCTATCTTGTCTACTAC
>CAYFQV010000166.1:2544-6773 GCA_964345195.1 uncultured Spirochaetaceae bacterium | reverse complement strand
CCGGCTTCGCCCTGAAGAAGGTCATCGGCATGGCGGGGATCCTCGACTCCACGCGCTTTCGCTACTTCATTGCCGAGAAGCTGGATGTGCTGCCCTCGGATGTCCAGGCCATGGTCCTCGGCGGTCACGGGGACAGCATGGTGCCGCTTCCGAGCTACACCTCCGTCGGCGGCTTCCCGCTGACCGAGATCATGTCTCCCGAGGAGATCGAGTCGCTGGTGCAGCGTACCCGAAAGGGCGGTGGCGAGATTGTCGGCTATCTGAAGAAGGGAAGTGCTTTCTACGCCCCCGGCGCCTCGGTGGCGCAGATGGTCGCCGCAATCGTCCAAGACGAGAAGCGCATTGCCGCGGCGTCGGCATACCTTCGCGGGGAGTACGGCCATCGGGACATCTTCCTCGGCGTTCCGGTCCTCTTAGGCAAGAACGGCGTCGAGCAGATCATTGAGCTCGACCTATCGGATGAAGAGCAGGCGCAGCTCGACGATTCGGCCAAGCACGTCCAAGAGGGCGTGGAAACCTTGGATACGATCTACTCGCCGAATTAGCCCCCCATAGATCGATGTCGACGTCTACCGCGTCCCGGGCGGCCTAGCAAACCCGCCGGTCATATGCAACGGCCCCACCTCTCGGTGGGGCCGCGTTGTTTCCGGTGTTCAGACTGTCTCTCGGCGGCCTGCCTGGCGCCGCCTGAAGCCCGTCGGGCTATGCCCGCTCGTTAATCGGCAGGACCTCTTTGTCTTGCTCACCCGTATATAGGGCGCGGGGGCGGTAGATCCGGTTGTCCTCTCGCTGTTCGAGAATGTGACTCAACCAACCGGCGGCCCGCGCCATGGCGAAGACCGGTGTGAAGAGGATCTGCGGGATGCCGAGCTTGGTGTAAACCGCGCCGGAGAAGAAGTCTACATTCGGGTAGATCGGTTTTCCCTTCTCCTCCATACGGTCGCGGAAGACCCGCTCGATCTCCTTCAGAATCTCGTAGTGTGAGAAGTCGTTTTGCTTTTCCGAGAGTTGGTAGAGATAGTCCTCAATGGCGATCGCCCGGGGATCCTTTGCGCGGTAAACCCGGTGCCCCATTCCCATGATCTTCTTCTTCTCGGCAATGGCCTTGTCTACCCACTGCTCAACTTTATCCTTGCTGCCGATCTCGTTGACCATGTCGAGAACGCGCTCGTTTGCGCCGCCGTGGAGGCTGCCGTAGAGTGCGCCGATGGCTGCGGAGATGCTCGAATAGCACGTGGAGATGGTGGAGGCCACGACCCGGGCGGTGAAGGTAGATGCATTCAGGCTGTGCTCGGCGTGGAGGATAAGCGCCTTGTCCATGACCTCACCCTCGAGCTCGTCGGGCTCCTCGCCGTGGAGCATGTAGAGGAAGTTCGCACCGTGGGAGAGATCCTTCCGCGGCGGGACGTAGTCCTTTCCGTTCCGGAAGCGGTGCAGCGCCGCTACCACGCTCGAAAGCTGTACGACTTGGTGCAAGGTCGTTCGGCAGTTGCAGGTCGCATCGTGCTCAATCTTGTGATCAACGTATCCGCTTAAGTAGGAGATGACCGACTGCAAGAGCTCCATGGGATGCGCTTTCTCCGGAAAGTTGCGCACCATTTCGAGGACTTCCGGCTTTGGCTGCCGGGCGTTGCGCATCTTCATGGAAAAGGCCGCGGCTTGGTCCCGATTGGGAAGCTCTCCGTATAGGAGGAGATAGACCACCTCTTCGAAGCCGGCCTCGGCAACCAGCTCTCGGATGGGGTAGCCTAGGTAGTAGAGTTGACCTTTCTCACCGTCGATCTTGCAGATTTGACTTTCGGTGGCAATAACGCCTTCGAGTCCTTTCGCATAGCTCGTCTCAGCCATTTCGTAGTGCTCCTTGTGTGCTAGTTCGCCTACATGTTGAGGGTCCGGTCGTCCACCGCCAGCGCCGCCTCGCGGAACGCTTCCGGCAGGGTCGGATGCGCGTGGGACATTCGCGCAATGTCCTCGGAGCTTCCACCGAACTCAATAATGGATGTTGCCTCGGCGATCAGGTCTGATGCCCAGGGTCCGACAATGTGCGCGCCCAGTACGCGGTCGGTCTCTTCATGCGCCAGAATCTTCACGAAACCGAAGCTCGCGTTCATGGCCAGGGCGCGGCCGTTTGCCTGGAAGGGGAACTGTCCCGACTTGTAGGGAATGCCGTCTTCCTTGAGCTGCTCTTCGGTCTTGCCGACCCAGGCGACCTCCGGCCAGGTGTAAACGACGTTGGGAATGGCGTCGTAATTCACGTGGCCCGCGTGCCCGGCAATGATCTCAGCCACGGCGACGGCCTCTTCCTCCGCCTTGTGGGCCAGCATGGGTCCGGTGACGACGTCGCCGATGGCGTACAGGCCTTCCACGTTGGTACGGAAGTGTTCGTCGACGGCGATCTGCTTGCCGTTGTCCTCCATCTGAACCCCCGCCGTGTCCAAGCCGAGGCCATTGGTGTATGGGCTTCGTCCCACCGCAACAAGGACCTTGTCACCTTCGAAGTCGACCTTTTTGCCGTCCTTATCTTCGGCGGTGAGGACAACACCGCCGCCTTTTGCCTTCTCGTAACCGGTGACCTTCGTCTCAAAGACGAAGTTGATACCCTGTTTGGCGAACTCTTTCTGCGCGGCTTTGGCGGTCTGCCGGTCCCATCCGGCAAGTGCCTCGGGCAGGATCTCCACCACGGTCACCTCCGAGCCCAGTCGCGACCAGATGCTTCCCATCTCCAGGCCAATAATTCCTGCCCCGACGATCAGAAGCTTCTTGGGCACCTCTTTGAACTCCAGAGCATGTTCGGAGTTGACCACGTTTTCACCATCGAAGGGGAGGAAGGGCAGCTCCGTCGGGACACTGCCCGTCGCAATGATAATGTTGTCCGCGGTGATCTGCTGGGTCCCGTCTTCACCCGCCACTTCGACGCTGTGTGCCTGTGGAATGCTGCCGGTCCCCTTGTAGACATCGATGCCGTTCTTCTTCATGAGACCCGCGACACCGGTGGTCAGGCGCTTGACGATCTTCTGCTTGCGCTTGAGCATGCTCGAGACATCCAGCTTCAGGTCGCCGACGGCAAAGCCGTGGTCCTTCGCCTCGTGCTGCATTTTCGAGTAGAACTCGCTCGAGTCGAGCAGCGCCTTCGACGGAATGCAGCCGATGTTGAGACAGGTGCCGCCGAGGCTCTTCCACTTCTCAACGATTGCGGACTTGAGTCCGAGCTGGGATGCTCGAATTGCCGCGGTGTATCCGCCGGGCCCGGCGCCTACAACAACTAGGTCATACTGATTCTCGTTTGCCAAAACGTTCTCCTTCCTTTCTTCGAAAGCTCGTGACCGCCGTCGGCCCCGCACACGGCGGACCGGCGCGAGTCGTCAGAGCTCCAGTAGCATTTGTGCGGGATCCTGGATCTGCTCTTTGATCTTGACCAGGAACCTGACGGCCTCGCGGCCGTCGATGATGCGGTGGTCGTATGTCAGCGCAATGTACATCATGGGGCGAGCCACAATTTCGCCGTCGACCACCACCGGACGTTCGTCTATGGAATGCATGCCGAGTACGCCGGTTTGCGGCGGATTCGGGATTGGCGTGGACAGCATGGAGCCGAACACGCCGCCGTTGGATATGGTGAAGGTGCCGCCGGTGAGCTCATCCGGGGCGAGCTTTTTCTCCTGGGCGCGCTTGCCGAAGGATATGATCTCCGTTTCGATTTCGCCGAAGCTCTTTTGATCGGCGTTTCGCAGGACCGGCACAATAAGGCCGCGCTCCGTCGACACCGCCACACCAATGTTGTAGTAATCGTTATAGACGATCTCCTGTCCGTCCACGAAGGCGTTGACCTCCGGGAACTCTCGCAGAGCCGCGACGGCGGCCTTCACGAAGAATGACATAAAGCCGAGGCGCACGCCGTACTTCTTCTCGAAGCTGTCCCGGTACTTCGCCCGGAGTGCCTTCACCGCGCTCATGTCCACTTCGTTGAAGGTGGTCAGGTGCGCGGAGTTCTGCTTCGATGCAACGAGGTTCTCCGAGACCTTGCGCCGGAGGGTGGACATTTTCACCCGCCGTTGCGGCCGGTAGGCGGTGCCGCCCGTTTTTGCGGCCGCGCTTTGCGGGGTGCCCATTGATGCTGCGGCGGGCTCTTTGCCGCCGGCGCTCCGTTGTGCCTGAGCGGGCTCGGCCGCCCGGAGTGCATCATCCTTGGTAATGCGGCCGTTCTTACCGCTGCCTTTGATATTCGTCGG
>CAYFQV010000166.1:0-2444 GCA_964345195.1 uncultured Spirochaetaceae bacterium | reverse complement strand
CTTGGGGTGGCGCGCCGGCGCCGGCGCTATCAATGTAGCCGACCACTTGGCCGACTTCTACTTCGCTATCCTCTTGAACCGAGATCTCCAGTGCCCCGCCCGCGGGGCTCGGGACCGACAGGGTTGCCTTGTCGGTTTCTAACTCGAAGATCTCGTCGCCTTCTTCCACGCTATCCCCGCTCTTCTTTAACCACGAGGCGAGAACGCCGCCGGAGACGGACTCGCCGACTTCCGGAACCTGAACTTCCTGTTTCATGCTGTACCTCGGTCTGTGCCTTCCTGTTGTGATCGTTCTCTATTGTGCCGTACTCGACCCACTTTCGGGAATGGCCTCCGAGAGGAAGTTCTCCAGCTCTTCGGCATGTTCCTTATGGGATCCCGCTGCGGGACTTGCGCTTGCCGGACGTCCGACGTAGCGCACCCGGCGCCCGGTGGGCTCGAGAATCTCGTCCAGACGTCCGCGGACGAATCCGAAGGCGCCGCGGTTCTGCGACTCCTCTTGGCACCAGATGATCTCGGCGTCATCTCCATAGCGCTTGATGACACTGCGCAGCTCATCCCAGGGGAACGGATAGATCTGCTCGAGTCTCACGAGCGTCACCCACGTCGCTTCCAGCTTCTCCGTGCGCTCCAACAGGTCGTAATACACTTTCCCGGAGCAGAGGACCACCCGCGAGACTGCGGCGGGGTCATCCTGATCCGCGATCACGGTGCGGTAGTGACCGTCCGCCAGCTCTTCCAGGCTGGAGACGCAGCGCTTGTGGCGCAGGAGGCTCTTCGGGGTCATGGTGATCAGAGGTTTGCGGTAGGCTTGCTTCATCTGTCGGCGGAGCAGGTGAAAGTACTGCGCCGGGGTGGTCGGATTGACAACCTGCATGTTGTCCTCCGCGCAGAGGGTGAGAAAGCGCTCCAGATGTGCACTTGAATGCTCCGGACCCTGGCCTTCGTAGCCATGAGGAAGCAGCATGACCAGGCCGCTCGACCGGAACCACTTGGTTTCGCCGGCGGCAATGAACTGATCAATGACGACCTGGGCGCCGTTGACGAAGTCGCCGAACTGCGCTTCCCACATGACAAGGATGTTCGGCTGCGCCAGTGAGTATCCATAGTCGAAACCGAGCACGGAGAACTCCGAGAGCGGACTGTCATACACCGAGAAGGTGCCCTGTTTGTCGCTGATGTTCTTGAGAGGCGTGTAGCTTTGCGGGACCTGCGCACTCGTGTCCCACCATACGGCGTGACGCTGTGAGAAGGTACCGCGACTCGAGTCCTCACCGCTGAGGCGGATGGCGTATCCTTCCCGAAGGAGTGAGCCCCACGCAAGGCTTTCGGCGGCGGCCCAATCCAAGCCCTCACCGCTTTCAAGCTTCCGGCTGCGATCGGTGATAAAGCGTTTGAGTTTCGAGTGAACGCCGAAATCATCCGGAACCGTGGTCAGGGTATTGCCGATCTCGTGGAGCACCGTCCGATCGACACCGGTGTTGACCGGCTCATGACTGTACTTCCTTTGGAACTGTTTCCACTCACCCTTTTCGTAGGCGTCGTTGAGGTTCGGCTTTTCTCCGCCTTTCGCCTTATTCAACTCGTCCTTGAGAACCTTTTTGTACTTGTCGCTAAATGCCTTTTGATCCTCATCCGAATAGTCGCCGCTCTCGGCGAGGCGACGTCCGTACTGCTTGCGCACCGAGTCGTGGTTCTTGATGAGCTTGTACATGATCGGGTGGGTGAAGGAAGGCTCATCCGCCTCGTTGTGACCGAGTCGGCGGTACACCATGATATCCACCACCACGTCGTAGCCGAACTTGTGGCGCCAGCGCATGGCCAAGTCAATGGAGCGAAGCACAGCTGCAGGATCATCCCCGTTTACATGCAGGATCGGTACCGGCATGGTCTTGGCAATATCCGTTGCGAAGAATGTCGATCGCGCATCCCGGCTCGCCGTGGTGAAGCCGATCTGATTATTCAGAATGATGTGTACGGTGCCGCCTGTCTTGTATCCCTTGAGCTGTGAGAGGTTGAAGGTCTCGGCAACGACGCCCTGTCCGCTAAAAGCGGCATCTCCATGTATCAGGATCGGCATTACCTTCTTGCGGTTGCGGTCGTTTCGGCGGCGTTGAATCCCGCGGGTCTTGCCCTCTACCACGGGATCTACCGACTCAAGGTGGCTCGGATTCGCCACCAGGCTGATATGAATGGTGTTGCCGTCTCCGGAGTCGTAGTCGAAGCTGTGGCCGAGGTGGTACTTCACGTCGCCGCTGCCGCCGTATGTATGCGGCTTGTAGTTCTCAATGAAGCCGGCGAATGTCTCGAAGGCGGGCTTGCGCAGCGCGTTGGTAAAGACGTTGATGCGCCCGCGGTGCGCCATGCCGAGGACCACTTCATGCACTCCGCGCTGCGCCGCGGTGTCAAAGAGGTAGCGCAGCGCCGGAACAAGCACCTCGCCG
>CAYFQV010000165.1:0-6832 GCA_964345195.1 uncultured Spirochaetaceae bacterium | reverse complement strand
CGACGGTGAGGATGTCGTAGAAAAAGACGTCCAAGGGCTTGCCGGCGGTGTTCTTTGGGTCGAGTTGGCGAAGGGTGCCGGCCGCGGCGTTGCGGGGATTCGCGAAGAGGTCTTCGCCGCGTTCGGTGCGCTCCTTGTTGAGTTGCTGGAAGCCGCTCTTGGTCATGAAGACTTCGCCGCGGACCGCCAAGAAGGGCGGGGGATCGCCGGCGTCGCGGAGGGCCAGCGGGATAGCCGGAATCGTTTTCAGGTTTCGGGAGATATCTTCCCCGGAGCGGCCGTCGCCCCGGGTGGCACCGGATTCAAAGCGGCCGTTTCGGTAGACAAGCTCCACCGAGAGTCCGTCGAGCTTGGGCTCGACCATGTAGCGTATAGCCCGGTCCTCGGCATTTCGCCGGATGAAGCTGGTGAAGGTCTCCATCTCCTCGTCCTCGAGGGCGGAGTTGAGGCTGAGCATGGGGGCGTAGTGCTCAACCCGTTGCAGCGCGCTCACCGGTGGCGCGCCGACGCGCTGCGTCGGTGAGTTTGCGTCCCGGAGGCTCGGAAAGCGCTCCTCGATTGCCTGCAGGCGCTTGAGCATCCAGTCCCAGTCCTCGTCCGGGATCTCCGGGGAGGCCTTCACATAGTAGAGATAGTTATGATGCCGAAGCGCGTCCGTGAGGCGCCTCGCCTCGTCGCGGCCCGCGGCCTCATCCAGCTCCTCCACTCCTTTTGCGTTCGTGTCGATGGGTGCGCCCATGTAGGGATTGCTCACCGTGGTCTCCTTTCCGCGGGCACCGTCTCTGCGGGCACCGTCGTGAACCGGCCGGCGCTTAGCCGTGTCGCAGCATCTGTCGCAGCTCCGGAAGGCTCCGGGTGTTCAGGACTTGCTCCGGCGTGATCCATGCCCGCCGGGCCTGTTCAATGCCGTAGTGCATGAGATCGAGATTACGTGTTGAGTGCGCATCCGTCGAGATGGTAAGGGCGATTCCCGCCTCCGCCGCGCGCCGGGCGTGACTGTCGCGCAGATCCAGGCGCTCGGGCTGGGCGTTGATCTCCATGGCGACGCCGTGCCTTCGGGCGGCCTCGAAGATGCGGTCGAAGTCCAGGTCGTAGCCCCCGCGCTTGTTCAACTGTCGGCCCGTCGGATGACCAATGATCGAGCAGTTCGGATTGTCCATGGCGCGCAGCATTCGCTCGGTCTGCTTCTCCCGGGGCTGGTCCAGACCGGAGTGGATCGAACAGATGACCATATCGAGCCGAGATAGAAGCTCTTGCGAGAGGTCCAGCGAACCGTCGGCGTTGATGTTGACCTCCATGGAGCTCAGCAATTGGAAGCCCTCGAAACTCTCGTTGAGCTCGGCAATGGCGTCGATCTGTTGGGCGAGCCGCTGTTCATCCAGGCCGTTTGCCACGGTCAGTCCCTTGGAGTGGTCGGTGACGGCCAGGTACTCGTAGCCACGGTCCATGGCGGCTCGGGCCATCTCCTCCAAGCTGAACATGCCGTCGCTCCAGTTGGTGTGGGCGTGGAGGTCGCCGCGGATGTTCGATAGCTCAATGAGTACGGGAAGCCTTCCCTCGCGCGCGGCCTGGACCTCGCCGCGGTTCTCCCGTAGCTCCGGCGGGACCCAGTCGAGTCCGAGGACGCCGAAGACCTCTTCCTCCGTGGCCCCGGCAACTCGCCGGCCGCTGTCGTTGTCGTTGTCGTCGTCGTCCGGGTCACCACCGGTCTCACCGGAACGAAAAACGCCGTACTCGCTTACCTTGTAGCCCTTCTCCTGGGCAATACGTCGGACGGCGACGTTGTGCTCCTTCGAGCCGGTGAAGTACATGAGCGCGGCGCCGTAGCTCTCCCGGTCGACGAGCCGGAGGTCCACCTGCGTGCCGCCACGGAGAATCACCGACGAGCGCGTCTCGCCGTGGGTGATAACCTCATCCACGCCGTCGTAGCCGACGAAGCGGTCCATGATGGCGGCGGCCTGATCAAGTGTGGCCGCGCCGCCCTTGTTCCCGCCGGCGATCACGAGGATGTCCAGATCCCCGACGGTTTCCTTCCGGCGGCGGTAGCTACCCGCCAACTGAAGATGCTCAATCGCCACGGCGCGGTCGCTGCCGCTTTGCAGATGATCCAGCAGTTCGTCGGCGATCTCCTCAGCTTCCGAGAGCAGAACGCGGTTCTCCTTGCTGGTCGTGCGCAGGGTTTGGACGTTCTTGCGTATGCTCTCGCTCAGCTTCTTACCGAATCCGGGGACTTGGTCGATCGTGCTGTGGTATGCCGCGTGGGCCAGATCATCCAGGTCCGAGACCCCGAGGTGCCGGTACAGGTCGCCCACCCGGCGAGGGCCGAGCTCCGGAATCTTGAGCATGTCGAGCAGCCCCGGTGGAAGCTCCTTCTTCAACTGCTCGAGTTGCGTAATGGTCCCCGTCTCCACGAGCTGTTTGATCTTCTCCGCAATGGCACTGCCGATCCCAGGGAAGGAGGAGAGGTCGGTGTCCTCGGCAATCAGCTCCCCGGCGGGTTTGGGCAGGTCCTCCACGCTTCTCGCGGCATTGCGATACGCCCGAACGCGAAACTGGTTCTCTCCCTTGATATCCAAGAGATCGGCCATCTCGCTAAGGATGCGGCTGATTTCCCTGTTATGAATGGCCATGACGCTACTCCCGGGTGTATCCGTTGCTCTCGGGTTCTTGCGAACCCACCGCGGCGCCGTTGAAGAAGGAAACGATCCAGTCCGCGACCTCCCGGCTGATCGTCGGTGAGACCAGCAGGTCGTCGTGGGCAACACCGCGCTCCTTGGGGAATACGCGTGTTTCGGCTCCGATCGCCCGGGCGAACTTCTGGGTCTCCAGCGGGCGAATAATCCGGTCGTCCTCGCTGTAGATCACCAAGCTCCCTTGTTTCAGAGGCTCGGTGAAGAAGTCGGTGTGGAACCAGCGCTTGCGAAAGGCTAGGCTCATGAGCTCCGGCGTTTCATCCACGGCGCGATCGAAGAGCTCTTTCTGCAGCTCGACGGGGGTGTGCTCGCTAAAGAACTTCGGACGCGTAAAGACGGCCGGAATCAGATGATGCTTCAACAGGAAGCGAATTACCGGACCCGGCAGGTTTTGCCGCTCCCCGAAGGGAGAGGCCACGACGGCGATCTGTTCGACCGTCTCGGGTCCGAGGTCCCGCGCCGCAATGGCGGCAATGATCCCGCCCAAGCTGTGCCCAACCAATGAAACGGCCGCGCCGTCCCCCTGCGCACGGGCACGGATCAGCTCCTTCGTGCTGTCGATGAGGGTGGTAATATCCCGGGTGTCGAGATCCGGACTCAGGACCTTACTGAAGCTCTCTTCGAAGTAGGGGCGCACCTGGTCCCAGAAGAAACCGCGTACGCCGAAACCGTGGAGCAATACAAGCGTGGATGATTCCATAGCTGTAGTTTACTCACGGACGGCCCGGCGAAAAAGCCGCTTAACCACTACAAAGAGCCGATTAACGACGAGGAGTCCTTACGACGAGGAGTCGGAATGCCCGTCTTGTTCCGCGTCCCGGCTGCTCAGCTGCTCGGGCTCGTCAACGCTCAGAAGCCAGCCGTGCTGGTCAAAGTAGCTGCGGGCCTCTTCGAAGGTTTGCCGGCATTCCGCTGCCTGAGGCGACTTCACGGTGATTCGGGTTGCGTAGGAGGCGCGGAAAAGGGGGTAGGAACCGATTGCGGTATCCGGATGTCGCCGCTGCAGCTCCGAGAGCCATGCGGCGAGCTGGGTCTCCTCCACGTTCAGGTAGAGCTTGCCGACCCACTGCCGTTGTAGCTGTGGAAGCATCTGCACAATGCGCCCCATCTTGTCCCGCAGTGCCACAGGCAGGCCCGGCAAGATAAAACAGTTTTGACTCTTGATCAGCGGCCAGTGGTGGGAGTAGTCGACAAAGACCTCCGAGCCGGCCGGAAGCATGGCCATCCGGATGACGGAGCTCGACAGCGGCTCTCCGTGGTGCCCCTTCAAGAACTCGTACATGACCGGATGCCGCTCGAGAACCAACTCCAAGCCCTCGGCCGCCCCCTCGAGGGTTACATCATCATGGGTGGGCCCCACACCGCCGGAGCTGATGACGTAGTCGTGCCGCGCGGCAAGCTCGCGAAAGGTTTCGGCAATGACGTTTACATCGTCCCCAATGATCCGGACTTCCGCGGGACGATAGCCGATTGTGCCGAGCGCCTGAATCATGACCGGGAGGTTCGCTTCCTGAACATCTCCGGACAAGATTTCATCGCCCACGATGATGATTGCAATCATGATGCCCTGTTTATAGTGATGCGAGTACGCCGGCGTCAAGCACAAGCAAGAGAGCTTTCCGAAACCCTTGCCGCGGGGATGGATCATGAGTACGATTATCGTGTTATGGAAGAGACGCTGCAATTCGCTGAAGCTGCAATACGGAACGGTGACTTCGATGAAGCAATCCGCGCCTTGACGGACGTTCTCGAAGACGAGCCGGACGATCCCCGCGCCTTGTCCGACATTGGCGTGTGCTTTACGGAAACGGGGGAGAACGACAAAGCGGAGAAGGCCTTGTCTTTCTGTCTGAAGCTGGATCCGCAAAACGTGGAAGCCCTCGAGGCACTCGGCTGCGCTTATCTTCGCGAGAACCGCCACCGCGAAGCTGAGCAGCACCTGGATGAGGCGTATGCGCTTGCTCCGAAGAACGCCTCGGTGCTGCGCAATCTCAGCGTTCTCTATAGCCAGACCGATCGCCACGAAGAGAGCTTCGCAACCCTCGAGCAGTCATACGCGCTCAATCCCCGGGATTACCTGACCCTGTACGCGCTTTCGTTCGCATACCTCAACGAGGAGCGCCCCGAGGATGCCCGCCGTGTTCTTAACGAGCTCCTCG
Source organism: uncultured Spirochaetaceae bacterium (assembly GCA_964345195.1). Classification (GTDB taxonomy): domain Bacteria; phylum Spirochaetota; class Spirochaetia; order DSM-27196; family PWMO01; genus CAYFQV01. The sequence continues at coordinate 1,980 of CAYFQV010000165.1, read as the reverse complement.
ACCTCGACGTGCCCGCCAACATCCGCGACCTCGCCGAACGCCGACGCGAAGAGATAGACGCCGGGGGCTGAAGGTCCGTGCAACGCGCCGGCCGGCGCCTACCTGCCCGCGCATCCAGCGCCGGCCCGAGCACTCCTTTGATTGACTTCGCGCTTTTTTAGTACGCTTCTAAGACATGGTTCCACCAAAAGGAAGAAATCGAGTCGTCATACGTCGGCTCCGCCCGGAGATTGCCTCCGGCGCGTTCACGATTGCGCGCATTCGCGGGGATGAGCTTCGGGTTCAGGCGGACGCGTTCGCCGACGGTCACGACGTGGTCGTGCTGCGTCTGCGCTACCGTCGGCGTGCGTCGGGGGACACGCAGGACGAGGCGGCGTGGACCGAGCTGCCCATGACCCCGCTGGGCAACGACAGCTTTGAGGCCGCCTTTACTCCGGATGCGCTCGGGTTTTACGAGTACGGTGCCGTGGGTTGGATCGACCACTTTGCCGGCTGGTGGGAAGGCTTGGCCAAAAAGGTGGATGCCGGAGTTGCGGATGAGATCGACCTGGAGATCGGCGGCGGGCTTGTTGCCGAGGGTGCCGAGCGCGCCCGAGAGATGCGGGTGGCGCTCGACGCCGGCGCGGGAGTGTCGTCTGCGGCGGGCGAGAAGATCGCCGGCGAGCCGGAACGCGCCGAATCGACCGCCGCCGCCGAAGCCTCCGCGCACACGGTGCCCCCGGATCCGGCGCGGCTGGAGGCGATCGCGACACTGCTCAAGGACCCGTCACAGTCCTGGGACGAGCGCTTGACGGCGGCGCAAAGTGAAGAGTTGCGCTCTCTCATGGCCGCCGCGCCCGACCGCCGTTTCGAGACCGTATATCCCCGGGTGCTAAGTCTGCGGGTGGACCGCGAGCGGGCGGGCTTCAGCGCCTGGTACGAGTTCTTTCCCCGCTCCACCAGCGGCTCGGCAAGCGAGCATGGGACCCTCCGCAGCGCACGCCGGCGGCTGGACTACATTGCGAGTCTGGGCTTCGACGTCGCCTACCTGCCTCCGATTCACCCGATCGGCCGGGTAAACCGGAAGGGCCGCAACAACGCCCTTAGCGCCGGACCACGGGATCCCGGTTCTCCCTGGGCGATCGGCGCGAAGGAGGGCGGGCACACCGCCATTCATCCGGGGCTCGGCACCGAAGAGGACTTTCGCGCCCTGGTCGAGCACGCTCGGGAGCTTCGCATGGAGATCGCCCTGGATATTGCCTTCCAGTGCGCCCCGGATCATCCCTGGGTAAGCGAGCATCCCGAGTGGTTCGTACGGCGTCCGGACGGTACGGTGCAGTTCGCCGAGAATCCCCCGAAGAAGTACGAGGACATCTATCCCATCAACTTCGAGACGGATGACTGGTGGAAGCTCTGGCAGGAGCTTGCCGGGGTTTTCCGCCACTGGATGAGCCTGGGCGTGAAGATCTTCCGCGTGGATAACCCTCATACGAAGGCCTATCCCTTCTGGCGGTGGCTCATTCCCACCCTGCAGGAGGAGGAGCCTGAGCTGATCTTCCTTGCCGAGGCCTTTACGCGGCCCAAGCGGATGTACGAGCTTGCGGGGCTCGGCTATACGCACTCCTATAGCTACTTCACCTGGCGTAACTCGCCGGCGGAGATGCGGGCATATCTCGAAGAGCTGACGCAAAGCGAGCCGGCGGAGTACTTCCGGCCCAACTTTTGGCCGAACACGCCGGATATCCTCCATGAGGATCTGCAGTTCGGCGGTGCCGCCGCGTTCAAGGCGCGGTTCCTCCTGGCCGCGACCTTGTCGAGCAACTACGGCATCTACGGGCCCGCCTTCGAGCTGCAGGAGGCGCGTCCGCGGGAGCCCGGCAGCGAGGAGTACCTGCATTCGGAGAAGTACGAGATCCGTGAGTGGGATCTGGAGGCGCCGCACTCGTTGGCGCCCTTCATCCGGAAGATCAACCGCATTCGCTGGGAGAACCCGGCGCTGCA
>CAYFQV010000164.1:1694-6884 GCA_964345195.1 uncultured Spirochaetaceae bacterium | reverse complement strand
AGATCGACGAAGGCGTTGAAGAAATAGGCGGAGGGGGAGACTTCTCCGAACAGGTAGTCGAGGCCGAAGGTGTAGAGGCCGTTTTCTGCTCCCAATCCCAGTACGAGATTTTCCGTTACGTCGAAATCGAGACGCGGCGTGACCACAACAGAGCCGGTGGCATGGCTGCGACTTGTACCGTCTGCGACATAGTTCCGACTGTATGTGTTGTACGCGAAGTCCAAGGTAATCCGGTATCCGACGTTTTTCTTGAACGTCTCAACGCGCAATCCATACGACGTGGCACGGTCTTCTGTGCGGCCAGTCGCGGTGAGCGTTGTGAACGCTCGATTCTCGAGAAACAGCGAAGTCACGAGACCGGCGCCGTAGAAGCCGACCCGAGCAGTGTAGCTGCTTTGATTCGAGTCCCCTTCATCGTCGAGAGAGAGAAAGCCCGAGGATATTGATTCAAAAGATAGGTAGCCGAGCGTCCCGAGTTCCGCTCGCAGCAAGGAGTAGACCCCCGGAGTGACGTAATACCAGCTGTCCGGGTTGTTTGCAACACCGAGTACCGGCCCGACCGCGATCGTAGCAATCGGACCGTCATGTGCGAAACGTAGGAACGCGTAGTTTCGCAGAACATGATCACGTTTGAAGCCAACGGTCAGACTGGTATTGTCGGAAATCGGGCCGGCGATAGACGTAGATCCGCCGTAGAGATAGCTGTCATCAAAGAGGGTTTGATCGTCCATACCACGGTCGCGAGCATAGAAGAGGTTACCTGTCTCGAAAGAGGTCTCTACCGTGACGGCGTAAAGCTGAGACGCGAAAAGTGTGGTGAACAGTACGGCAATGAGAAGCGCGCTTTGTCGCATGGTTAGAACTCCGTGGTGATTCCGATTGTACCGTCGAAAGACTCTTGCAAGCTGAAGGGGTATACTCGAGCTCGTATACCGATATCCCAAAGGATACCGGATGCCGCGACTTGAAGGAAGGGAAGCACTCGCAGCCCGAGTTGCTGGTTTGCGTTCGGATTGTAGGTCATGCGAGTGTCCAAACCACCCCGAAACTGGGATGTCTTTTCGTTTCCGAAGATTGCACGGATGTTCGCGTCGAGGGCTCCGCCCTCACCGGTGTCGACTTGCAGATAGCTGTCGGGGTGCCAAAAGAGCGTGAGCAGCAAGGAGAAGCTCTGGAACTTTAGACGTGGTTCGAAGAGGAAGTAGAAGTCTTCCAGAGAGAGTTCCCCAATGCTTGTGGGATCCAGTTGCGGCGAGCCGAGCTGAGTGAAGAACTGTCCTCGGACCGCCCCTTCCGAGGAGGTCTGTATAAAGGAGAGAAGGCCCGCGCGGTAGATCCCGTATGATCCTTGGGGATAGGACGCGCCGGCGAAGAAGTCGAGTTTCAAGAAATCGCTGTTGGCTTGAAATCTCAGGTCACTCGAATAGAATCCAGGACCTAAGCGGGGATCTTGATAGGTGTACGCCGTCAGTACAAAGGTTTCCGCGAGAGGGGAGCTTCCTACGGAGATGCCGGTCCCTTCAATCTGATACAGGCCTTCGTACGCGACGCTGTCGGGAAAGGTGGTGTAGCCTTGGAAATGTGTATTGAAATCCGTCGTTCCGAAGCGGTCGACGAAGTCCTGGGCGGTGCCGAAACGTCCCATCCGGCCGGAGAAGTATGTCATGTTCATCGGAGCACCGAAGAGTTCCCGGATGGTTACACCGGCCGACTCGAATAGAAGCGTACGTGAAAGTCTCTCCGATACCGCGGCGGCGTCGTAGCTCTCGGGGAGCGTTGCATCCTCTTCGAGGCGATCACTTTCAAAGGAAAACGTGAGGTTACCACCGAACTTGTAGCCTCCCTCGAGGGCAACGTCGACGTCGGCGCGACTATCGAGTACGAACGAGCCCTCTTGAACGGTGCCTCGGCTAATTATGGAGAATCGCGGCACGACAACGTCGGCGGCGGGTGCCGTGGCACTCGCGAGAGCAAGGAGGATAAGGGATATAATCGTTTTTAGTGCAATACGATGGAGACCGTGCATGTGAAAACCTCTTGCTTGGGAAGTCTACTACGGGTCAACCTGAATTCAAAGATACTCGAACCCCGACCGATCTTATTATCGTCTCGGCCACGCCTTGACTTAAAAGTGGAGACTGCTAATATGGGGATCACATGAGCGACTACCTAGATCCGAACAACGAGGAGCTGCTCAAGGACTTCTTTGTAGAAGCTCAGCTCCAAGTCGAGGCGCTTGAGAGCAATATCCTGGTTCTCGAAAACGAACCAACGAATCACGACGCGATCGACGAAATCTTCCGAGCCGCACATACGCTCAAGAGTGGTTCCGCAACCGTACAAATGATGGATCTGTCCGAGTTCACCCACCTTATGGAGGATGTGCTCGATCGGATCCGCAACGACGAGTTGACTGTGAACGAAGAGATCGTGGATCTCCTGCTCAACAGCATTGATGTCATCAAGGGCATGCTTGAGTCGAAGCAGAACGGCGACGAGTTCACGACAGATATTAGTGATACGCGTGAGCACCTGCGGTCTCTCCTCGGGGTAACGGGTACGAAATCCACCGCTAAGACCGGCGAAGAAGAAGCAAGCGCTCCAGGCGTTGCGACGGCCGCGGCGGGCCAAGAACAGCGGGATGAAGAGTCCTCGAAACTGCGCGCCGATACCTCATCGCCTGAAGTGTCCGGCAACGCAAGCGGCGGGTCGAACAGCACGGGCTCACTCAGCGAGTATGATTTGCTGGAGCTGCAGGAGGCTGCGGAAGGAAAACCAATACTGCGCGTATCCGCATCTTTCGACGAAAACAACCCCATGAATACAGTGGGAGGCATTCAAGTCTTTGCGGCGCTGAAGCGTCAGGGGTCGGTTCTCAAGACGGTCCCCGATTTCGAGCGTCTCTATGAAGACGCCTTTTTTCCGACCGTCGAGTACTATGTGGCGACGAGCGAAGCACCCCGTGACGTTGAGGGTGCCGTCGCCATTCCGGATGTGACTTTGAAAGTCTCTGCAGAGCTTGTTGCCGGGGAAGGCCCGGAAGCGGAAGGGGCATCTCAAGCCGCCTCTGCGAAACAGAGTGAAGCTGTCCAATCCGAGGCCGCCGCTGTAGGGGACCGAGAGGTCGAAGGCGAGTCTGGACCTGTTTCGGAGCCGGCGCACGCCGAATCCCAGCCGTCTAGCTCCGCCGAGGAGGCTGCTGAGTCCACTCCGCGGAAGGGATCCGCCGACGCGGCTGAGGAGGCCATGGCGCGGGCCGGGGCTTCCACCGCGGCTAAGCAAGATGACAGCGGTGATGGGCAAAAGAGCAAAGGCTCGAAAGTCGGTTCCGTGCTCCGAGTCGATAGTGAGCGGATAGACGATCTTTTGAATCTGGTTAGTGAAACCGTCATCAACAAGGCGACGTTTAATCAGATCAGCACTGCTTTTGCCGACAGCTTGTCCGCGTTCCAAAATGCGGATACTCATCACCGAGAGCTCTTGAAAGAGCTCTTTGATTCACTTCCGGAGTACCTCGAGAAAATACAACAGGGCAAGTCGGTTTCCGCTATCAAGAAAGAGATCATCAATCGCTTTGGAGAGGTCTACAACACGTTCGACGAATTCTACGACGAATACAAGGCGACAGTCGGCAAGTTCCGGAGCACTGCACAGAACCTCGGTCGCGTTACCGGGGAGCTGCAAGAGGGCGTCATGCGGATTCGCATGGTTCCGATATCTCAGATCTTCTCGCGCTTTCCGCGGCTCGTGCGAGATCTATCGAAGTCTTTGCACAAAAAGGTAAAGCTGGAGATCGAGGGTGAAGATACTGAGCTCGACAAATCCGTAATCGAGGATCTGCTTGACCCGCTCATCCACTCGGTTCGCAACTCTATCGACCATGGTATCGAGAGTCCCGAAGAGCGTCTGGAAGCCGGAAAGGCCGAGCAGGGCGTGCTCAACCTTCGCGCAAGTAACGAAGGTAACATGATCATTATCGAGATCGAGGACGACGGCAAGGGGATCGATGTCCAAGCGATACAGCGCAAGGCCGTGGACCGCGGTGTCATACACCGCAACAAAACCTTGTCCGACGTCGAAGCATACAATCTCATCTTCGATCCCGGATTCTCAACTGCAAAGGCCATAACCAATGTTTCCGGACGGGGCGTGGGTTTGGATGTCGTCAAGCGGCAAATTGAACGGCTCAACGGAAGTGTAACGGTGTGGTCGGAGAAGGGTGCGGGTACCCGCTTTACCATAAAAATCCCGCTAACGCTTGCCATCATACAGGGCTTGCTTGTTAGCGTCGGTTCGGAGATGTATGCAATACCTATCACATCGATCGTGGATAGCCACCGAATCAAGCCTTCGGACATAAAGCTCATCGATAATTATGAGGTGTTTAACGTACGAGATGATGTGGTGTCACTGCTACGATTGAACCGACTCTTTGGTATTCAAACGGACGAGAACCCGGAGTACTTGTTCGTGGTGATTGTCGGTAGTGGTGAGAAAAAGATGGGGCTGGTCGTTGATTCCCTCATTGGAGAAGAGGACGTCGTAATAAAGCCGTTGCGGGACCATTATACCAACGCTCCCGGTATCGCTGGAGCGAATATCACCGGTGAAGGCACTGTCTCCCTGATCATCGATGTCGGACAACTGCTCGACCTCGGTCTGCGGCACGAGGCCGAGCAACGACGCCGGCGAGAGACTAGGATCGGCTAAGGAAGCGGTTTTGGAGCACAACTTGAATACAATTACCGGCGCGGTAACTCAGTCACAAGTCGGAGGTCAGAACGATCAAGCAGCTGAAGAGCAGGAGCAGATCGACTTCAAGATGGTGACCTTCTCCCTCGGGGGGAAAGACTACGCCGTGGACATCATGAATGTGAAGGAAATAGCGAAGTTCACCCACTTCACCTTCGTGCCGAATACGCTGCCGTTCGTTCGTGGGGTCTACAATCTGCGGGGCGAGATCATCTCCATCATCGACTTTCGACAGATGTTTAATCTGCCGTCGGATCAGAAAGGCGAGTCGGAAGCCGAAGACGGACTGATTCTGCGTTTGGAAGACAACACACTCGGTGTGGTTGTAGATAAGATCGATCGCGTCGTTGGTATCTCTTCGGCAAATATTCAGCCGCCCCATCCGATCTTCGCGGACATCAACCTGAGCTATATAAACGGTGTTGTCGAGTTCGAGGG
>CAYFQV010000164.1:0-1594 GCA_964345195.1 uncultured Spirochaetaceae bacterium | reverse complement strand
CTACGGCGGCACTATCCGGATAAGCAGATTAAGATCTGGGCCGGCGATAAAGACCTCTTGAGTATATCGACGGCGCCGAATCTGGTCTTTCCGATCGAAGAGGTTCCTGACTACTATAAGGAGTACGTAGTAGAAGGAACGAACGGCTACAGTTTCAGTAGCGAGATCAAAGATATGATTCTGTTTGAGTATCACGACGTGCTCAATCCGAACAATATTCCGGAGGTCGCCGTCGTTTTGAGTCGCGATCTTCTGTCTTTCCTCGAGACCGGCAGTCAGGGGCAAGTGGTCGATCAGATGAAGGAAAAACTGGCCCCGAACGGGGTTATCATTGCCGGTGCCAATGAGGACCTGTCATGGGATCCGGACTTGGAGTCTCGTGGCGGGCAAGCAGGTAGACTGAGCGTTTACGGCAAGGCCTAAGGTAGGAAGAATAATGCGTCGATACTCATGTGCAGAGGAGTGGATAGTAGATGAGAGTTGAGTACATAAATCCTTTCGTGGAATCCGCTTATAATGTTCTCAAAGAAGTGCTCAACACTGAGGTGAATCGTGGAGAGCTCTACCTCAAGTCGACATCCATGCCGGTGCTCGGGGTGGCCGCCGTAGTTGGTTTGGCGGGCGACGTGGAGGGACGAGTACTCTTCGACATGACAAAAGAGACGGCTGTCCACATTGCGTCGAGCATGCTTGAAGGTATGGAGATGGAGAAGGTGGACGAGCTGGATGACATGGGCAAAGCAACCATTACCGAGCTCGCGAATATGATCGCCGGGCAGTCCGTCACGAAGCTACACAATCTCGGCTTCAAGTTTGACCTGACACCGCCTGCCATCTTCACGGGCGAAAACATGGAAGTGAGTGATACAGGGGTTGAAGCTCTGATTGTCCCAATGGAAGTGCCGCAAGGCAAGATTGAAATCAACGTCGCCATACGCGAACGTTCATAGTGACGAGGGAAGAGGTCAGCGAATGAAGACCAAGCAGGATTTTCCGAGCATCAACGAGCGCCAAGCTGAAGGTGTGCGCGAAGATGGAACTCCGTATCGCGTTCTTGTAGTTGATGATTCCATGTTCGTCACCAAGCAGATAAGTCAGATTCTGACGTCGGAAGGTTTCGATGTTGTCGGGACGGCATCAGATGGTCAGCAAGGCCTCGAGAAGTACAAGGAACTATATCCGAACGTGGATGTGGTGACTATGGACATCACCATGCCGAAGATGGATGGCGTTGCGGCACTGGAGCAGATCGTCAACTTCGATAAAGAAGCGATTGTTGTCATGATCAGTGCACTCGGCAAACAAGATCTGGTTAAAAAGGCTCTGCTAATTGGTGCGAAGAACTACATCGTGAAGCCGCTGGACAGGAAAAAGGTGCTGGAGCGTATTCTGATGTCCTTGAAGCAGTCGTGAGGCCATGGTACGGCAGTAATCACGTGACCGGCGTGCTTCGCATCTCCTATGCTGCTGATCGTGGCTTGATGCAGCGGCCATCTTTCGATATGATGTTGCTATATTCGGGCGGTTAGCTCAGTTGGTTAGAGCACTTGCTCGACACGCAAGGGGTCACCTGTTCGAGTCAGGTACCGCCCAT
>CAYFQV010000163.1:1769-6893 GCA_964345195.1 uncultured Spirochaetaceae bacterium | reverse complement strand
GTCGGCGTGGGACCCGGCGGCCCCGATAGCCCCTGCGCCGGCGTCGGCGTCGAGCCGGAGGCGCCCTAGGTCCAGAGAGCCTCCGCGGGCCTCCTGAAGGAGCTTGAAGATACCTTGCAGGTGTTCTTCGAACTCCGCCGAAAGCTCTTCGCCGTCAATGCCGCAGTCGCAGTACTCCGCGGCGCGATAGAGGAAGGTCTGGTACGCGCGCCGCAGCGCCGCGACGCCGCCGTCGGATTTCTCGAGGGCGGGCCACTGTCCGTCGGTGGCTGCCGCCGCCATGAGGTCCCGCATGGGCGCCGACTCGAAGACCGCGTCGAGGGTGCGGTGCAGGGGCTCCATGACCACCTCTTGCAGTGCGTGCTCAATACTGGGAACGGGCCGCCCCGCGAGGCTGTCGGTCAGGGTGCCGTAGTGACCGAACTCGTTCTCGGGAACCTCGTAAATGTCCATGAACACCTGACTCTCGTAGCCGTTGAGGTGGACGAAGAGCCCGTCTTTCCAGAGCTCTTGAGAGCGACGAATGAACCACTGGCCGCTGCGTTGCTCCCGGAAAACCGTGAAATGTGAGGCATCCTCGTGCAGACCGAGGGCTTCGCCGAGGACGTCCTGCTTCGTGTGCTTGGTGCCTGCCGCATCCTTTTCCACGTACTGCGTGGAACTGCGGATCCAGCCCCAGGCGGGCTCGTAGGAGTTGTTGTATAGAACCAAGCTGCGCTCATCCCGGTACGCGTTTGAGTAGGCGAAAACATCCTCGTTGACGCGATTGTCATCGCCGTAGAGGTCAAAGAGGACGAAGCGCTGGGCGTCGGCAAAGAGCTCTCGCCGCTTCATGAGGGGGAAGATCTCGCGCTCGTGCCGGGCAATGAGCTCCTGATTGGGCACCTCTTCCCAGTAAGCGCGACGATACTCCATGCCGTACTTCTCCGCGAATCCCTCGATCTGGCCATGACCAAACATGGGTAGACCCGGCATGGTCACCATGAGGGTGGCAATCCCGAAGTACTTGTCCCCGGTGCCGAACTGGGCGACCGCAGTCTCCTCATCCGGGTTGTTCATGAAGTTGACGTAGCGCTTGAGAATGTCTTTGTCGAACTCGAGCACGTTCTTGATGGTCTGGCGATACTTCCCGTTCTCCTCCTGCTCGAGCATGTTCATGAAGGCGCTATTGTAGACGCGGTGCATGCCCAAGGTGCGGACGAAGTATCCCTCCATCATCCAGAAGGCCTCGGCCAAGAGCAGCGTATCCGGCGCCTCCTCGGCGACCCGGTCCACCACCTCCCGCCAGAACTCGGAGGGAAACATCTTGTGGAACTCTTCCGACCACATGGCGTGCTCGGCTCGGGAGGCAATGTCGCCGCCACCGCCCGGCTCCGGATACCAGAGACGTTGGAAGTGGCGTTTGGCTAGTATCATGGCCGCGTCGAAGCGGATGATGGAGAAGTTCCGTGCCACGTGGAGGATGGTCTGGATGACGGCCTCACGTGTCTCGGCCTTGAGGAAGTCCAGCTGCGCCGTGTCGCTCCAGGGCAACCCGGTGCCGTCGTTTCCATGGTAGATGTAGCGCAGCTTCCCGGAGTCGTGGTCGACGCGCTGGAAGACGACCGCGGCGTCACTCCGGTCGTAGTAGTGGTCCTCGAGGTATATGCCGACATCGTCACGGCGTGACAGATTCTCTCCTTCGAAGCTGTAGCCGGGAAAGGGGCTGTTCTCGACCTGGACAAACCAATCCGGATGGTCCAGAACCCAATCACCGTCAATGCCGGTGTGGTTCGGCACCATGTCGCTTGCCAGTCGAATCCCACGGATCCAGAGTCGATGCCGAAGGTCTCCGAGCGCGTCCCAGCCCCCAAGCTCATGGGCGATCTCGTAGTTGAGAAGGCTGTACGCGCTCGCCTCGGCATCGGGATTGCCGCATTTGCGCTTAATGGTCTTCGAGGCCGGGCTGCGCTGCCACAGTCCGATTAACCACAAACCGTTAAAGCCCTGAGAGGCGAGCTTATCGAGCTCTTCATCAGGTATTTGATCAAGTCGGTGAATGTCCCGTCGGTACTGCTTGGAAAGCTGGTCCAGCCACACCAGCGTGCTCTTGGCTAAGAGCACAACCTTCGGCATCCAGTCCTTATCCGGCGTAAACGCCTCCACATCCTCGGCGGCGCCGGTGAAATCGTGTACCTCGGCCGGTCCCTTCCCGCCGGCAAAGCCCGGCTTGTTCTCCTCCCGGATCATATCCAGGCTCTGAAGGAGCCGAAAGAGAAAGGTGTCGATGAGCCCGGACCAGCGCCTGCGGACATAGCCAAGCTGCTCCTCCACGGAGTAGGGATGCGCCCGGATGGGCACCATGAGAAGCTCGATCAGTGACTGCTGTGTGCCGGAGACCGCCGGCTGCTCCTCCATGTACTCCTCGATCCCTTCAATGACCTGAGAGTACGCCGTCCCTTCCCCGAGCTCGCTGTCGTCGAAGAGCTCACTGTAGAACTCGTAGGCGGGGTTCTGGTTCTGGATCCACAGCATGAGGAGTTCTTCGAAGGCGCGCTCGCGCCCGGAGAGGCCCTCCTCTTGGGAATCAAGATACTGGTCGATGCTGACGGCACCGGTATAGACATCTCGAGGCGGAAAGAGCTCACAGAAACGCCGGATGGTCTTCTCGACCGCATCATCCCCCAGGCGGTCGCGAAGGCGCTCTTCCGCATCGGCAAAAATGCTGCTTCCGACCTGGTCGCGGTAGCCCCGCACAACGTGGTGCATAATCTCATCGAGAAGGGCCATGGCGTTGAGCTCACTCGCCCGGGCCGGGCTCTCCCGGGAGGGATCTCGCTCGGCGTTGATTCGTTGGGCGAAGCGGTGCGCCGCCTCGAAGTTCGCAAAGACCACGTTTCCGGACAACGAGAAGACCGCGTCCTCGAACTCGTAGCGGTCACGGGAGACTTTCGATACATGAAACTCGAAGGCGCCCACGGCGTGGCCCGAACCGACCGGTCTGAGCCTTAGGGGTGATGTGGCGCCGAAGTGCTTCCAGACCCGGAGCGGGGTCTTGTCAGTCATCATCTTGTCGTTCGGAATCTTGTCGTTCGGAGCGCGCATGAAAGCCTCCTCCTTATCCTCTCGTCTTCCGCGTGTCGGATGCGACGTTCGCGGGAATCGTCTTCGCGGCGCGAATACCGGTCACCTCGCCGACCCCACGACTCACCGCGCTGTTGCGACGCAGCGCATCTATCGGCACCGGCATCCGGTAGGTCCAGTTGAAATCATTGGAGGTGCCGGGAATGTTGATCCGTTCATTCGCCGGATCATCCGGCGTCAACGCAGTATCGAAGACCAGGTAGTCCTGTAGCTGAAAGACCAAGATGGCCGCGTTGGCATTGGCGAGCTTCCCGTAAACGTGGCGCGCCGTTTCCGGACCAAAGCTCGCCGGCGCCTCCCCGGAGAAGCCGAGGGCCTGCCAGAAACCGGTGGCCTCTCCTTCGCTCTCCCACCACTCCCGCAGCGTGCTGGTGTCGTGCACCGAAGGAGCGGAGACCGTCAGGAAGGGATACCGCTCCACGGGAATGTAGGGCTGTCCCGGCTCGTCCCACTCCCGCGCCCAGCGCGGCACGCGCAGACCCAGGATGTTCAGGTCGGATAGCGTCCGCGGGACGCTCTCGGGAATCACCCCAAGGTCCTCCGCGCAGGGCAACATGGGGACGGTGTTACTCATGAAGCTCAGAAGACGTCGGCCTTGCTCTTCCCACATCTCCTCGGATACCCGATTAACGTGGCGCACCAGCCCCTCGAAAGCCTCCTTCTCCTCATCGGGAAGGTCCAGATAGCGCGTACAGGCGCGAAACTCCCAGGCCGGGGCAAAGCGCCCGTTGTCGGTTTCGATCAGCGCCCGGTCCCAGTAGAGCGCGCGAAGCCTCTCGATTATGTCCTCGGACAGGTCAAGCGTTAGGAGGCTGCGCTCCCCGGCGATCCGGCCGCCGAACCTATAGAGGTCCTCGTCGCCAAGCTGGTCGAGGGCCAGCCCCACGACGCGGTCGGCTTCATGGCCAAATTGCTCTCTCAGCGTATCTCCCCGGATATGCGGCTGCGCAAGCCAAGCAATGCGGCCGTCGTCAAAGCCGGCGTCGTGCAGGGCCTCCCGGGTCAGCGTGAAGGAGGGGTAGAAGTAGCCCATGGTCCCGGCCAGATCCTCGGCGGGGATACTCCAGATACGAAAAAAGCCGAGAACGTGGTCAATGCGGAAAGCATGGTAGAACTTGTCCGCCTGCATGAGCCGGCGCTTCCACCAGTTGTAATCCTCCTTGGCCAGGACATCCCAGTCGTAGACCGGAAAACCCCAGTTCTGCCCGGTGCGGCTAAACATGTCCGGTGGCGCCCCCGCACGAAGCTCGGGAATAAAGATGTTCCGGTGCCGCCATATGTCGGCGGAGTCCTCATCCATGAGGATCGGCAGGTCTCCCTTGAGCTGCACGCCCGCCCGATCAACCGCCGCTACGGCGCTCCTAAGCTGCTCTTCCAGGCGGTACTGCAGCCAGACGTAGAAGGTCAGCTCATCCTGCAGAGAGGGGCGCGACCAGAGGGCGTTAATGTCGTCGGCATTGGGGTCTCGCAGCTCGGTCCAGTCCATCCACGCGCGCTGCTCGTGCCGGTCTTTCAGCGTCCGGTAGGCCGCGTAGCCCCGGACCCAGGGGTTCTTCTCCGCCCACTCCCACAGAGCGGGGTCGTCCTGAATAGCGTCGCGTCGTGCGTGGTAGATCTGCCGAAGAATCCCCTGCTTTGCACTGATGACCACCTGATACTGAAAGCGCTCCCGGGGCTCCTGATCACTGCGAAGCTCCGCGATCGCCGCGTCCACCTCGGCACGCAGCGCCGTAGAGAGCGCCCCATACTCCGGCACATGGGCAATCCGGATATAGATCGGATGCAGGGCGAAGGCGCTCAAGGCGCTATAGGGACTGGACTGGTAGCCGGTATCGTTTACCGGCAGAATCTGGATGAGATCGAGACCATTTTCGCGGCACCACTCGGCCAGCTCCGCTAGATCGGCAAACTCGCCGACGCCGCAGCTCTGCTCACTGCGCAGCGCCGCGACCGGCACGAGAACGCCGGTAAGATAGTGGTCGAAGCCGGGAAACTCCATGC